>DATKLF010000079.1:0-11522 GCA_035542555.1 Solirubrobacteraceae bacterium
GCACAACGGACCGCCCGCAGCCCAGCCGATCCGCAGAAAAGAAACGGCCCGCACATGGCGGGCCGTCTCAGGGAGGAGAGGTACTTCTATGTGGGTCCGGCTATGTGATCACTGAGAGAAGTCTGTGCGGCCGCGTGCGCCGGAATCGTCCGACGTCAGCTTGAGACCATGACGAACCACATGGTGCGCACACCAGACCTTTTCGACTGTGAGCGTGGTCACAGTCGCAACAGATTCGTCACACCGCCGCTGCGCTCGACCTGCCCGCTACGGTTCGCCTCCACATGGCGAAGGTCCGGCTCGACACGCTGCTGGCCCAGCGCGGCCTGTTCCCGTCGCGGGCGCGGGCGGCGGCCTCGGTGATGGCCGGGGAGGTCCGGCTGGGGGCGTCCGGGCAGCGCGCGGCGAAGCCCGGCCAGCTCGTCGCCGGCGACGAGCTGATCACCGTCGACGAGCGGCCCCGCCACGTCTCGCGCGGCGGCACGAAGCTCGAGAACGCCCTGACGGCGCTCGGGATCGACGTCGCCGGTCGGCGCTGCCTGGACGTGGGCGCCTCCACCGGCGGGTTCACCGACTGCCTGCTCCAGCGCGGCGCGGCGCACGTGGTCGCCCTCGATGTCGCGTACGGCGAGCTGGCGTGGTCGCTGCGCGAGGATCCGCGCGTGACCGTCCTGGAGCGCGTCAACGCCCGCAGCCTCATGCCCGACCAGCTGCCCTACGCCCCGGACCTCGTCGTCGCGGATGTCTCGTTCATCTCGCTGACGAAGGTCCTGCCGGCCGTCCTGGCCGCGTGCGCGCCGCGCTTCGACGCGCTCGTCATGGTCAAGCCGCAGTTCGAGGTCGGTCGCGAACGCGTCGGGCGCGGCGGCGTGGTGCGCAGCCCCGAGCTGCGCCGCGAGGCGGTCCTGTCGGTGGCGACCTTCGCGCGGGAGCGCTGCGGCGCGGCGGTGATGGGCTTCGCGCCCTCCGGCCTGCCGGGCCCGAAGGGCAACCTCGAGACGTTCGTGTGGCTCGCGGAGGGCGCGCGCGGGGGCTCCCTCGCCGAGCTCGGCGCCGCGCTGGAGGAGGCCGGGGCGTGAGCCGCGCATCGCAGATCACCCTGTTCTCGCATGCGCGGCCGGCCGAGACCGACGACGCGCTGCGCCATCTGATCGCGCGTGCGCAGCACCACGGAGCGACCGTGCGGCTCGACCCGGACGAGACGCGCAAGCACCCGTCGATCGCGAGCGGACCGGGTGTGATCGCCGACGCGGAGGTCTCCGACGACGTCTCGCTGGCGATCGCGCTGGGGGGGGACGGGACGATCCTGCGCGCGCTGCGCCGCTACGCCGGGACGAGCGTTCCCGTCTTCGGCGTGAACTTCGGCGAGATCGGGTTCCTCTCCACGATCGAGCGCGACGAGGCGCACGATGGGTTCGAGCGCGCGCTGACCGGCGACTTCGACACGCTCACGCTCCCGGCGATCGCCGTCGCGCACCCCGGCGGGCCGCATCTCGCGATCAACGACGTCGCGATCACGCGCCGCCCCGGCGAGCGTGTGGCCGAGCTCGCCTACGCCATCGGCGGGGAGGAGGTCGGGCGCGTGCGCTGCGACGGGCTCGTCGTGGCGACGCCGGCCGGATCGACGGGCTACAACCTCGCCAACGGCGGCCCGGTGCTCGCCTGGGGCGTGGAGGGCTACGTCGTCTCGTTCATCGCCCCGCACTCGCTGACGGCGCGGGCCCTGGTCGTCGCCCCCGAGGACGTCCTCGCCGTGCACAACCGCTCGCACGGGGCGGTCGACGTCTCGATCGACGGGCGCCCCGCCGGCGGCGTCGGCCCCGGCGAGGCGATCAGCGTCGGCTTCGTGCGGGAGGCGACCGACCTTGCGCTGCTCCCGGGATCGTCGTTCTATCGGCGCCTGCGCGAGAAGTTCGGCAAGCTCGCCTCGTCCTACTGACCCGCGCGGCCGCGTGCCGCGGGAATGCGACGGCAGGTGCGGTCCGTCGGGCGGCGCTGGTACACCCGTCGGGTGCTGCTCGAGCTGCGTGCCGAGAATCTCCTGCTCATCGAGCGGGCGGAGCTGCGCCTGGCTCCGGGCCTCAACGTGCTCACCGGCGAGACCGGCGCCGGCAAGACGGTGCTCGCGCACGCGCTCGACCTGCTGCTCGGGGGGCGCCCACGCGGGTCGATCGTCCGGCCCGGAGCCGCCGAGGCGTACGTGGAGGGGGTCTTCGAGCTCACCGACGTGCTGCGCGAGGCGCTGGGCGAGCACCTGCCCGAGGACGCGGAGGAGGTCGTCCTCGCGCGCCGGGTGAGCGCCGAGGGCCGCTCGCGCGCGTATGTCAACGGCCGTTCGGCGACGCTCGCGGTGCTGCGCGCGGCCTGCGCGGCGGAGCTCGCCTTCTACGGGCAGCACGAGCACCGGCGCCTGACGCTCGCCTCCGCGCAGCTCGACGTCCTCGACGCGTTCTGTGGACCCGGCCACGCCGAGCTGCGCGCCGGCGCCGGGGCGGCGCACGCGCGCGTCCGCGCGGCCGAGCGCGAGCTGGAGGAGCTCTCCGAGCGGGCCGGCGCGCGCGAGCGCGAGCTGGACCTGCTCGCCTGGGAGCTGCGCGAGATCGAGGAGGCCCGCCCGGACGAGGCGCAGGAGCGCGAGCTGCTGGCGATGCGCGAGCGCCTGCGCCACCTCGAGGCGCTGCGCGCCGCCGCGGCAGGGGCGCGGGCGGCGCTGGCCGACGAGGACGGCGCCGGCGCCGCGGCGCGACTGGCGGCCGGGTGCGCGGCGCTCGACGGCGCGGCGGGCGTCGACGCCGAGCTCGACGCGCTCGCGCAGCGCCTGCGCACGCTGGCGCTCGAGGCCGAGGACATCGCGAGCGCCCTGCGCGCCTATGGCGAGGCGCTCGAAGGGGACCCCGCCGCGCTCGAGGCCGCAGAAGAGCGCCTCGCCGTCCTCGACCGGCTCAAGCGTAAGCACGGGGGCACGATCGCCGCGGTGCTCGAGCACGCCGAGCGCTGCCGGGAGCGCCGCGACGAGCTCGCGAACGCCGAGGTGGCGCTCGAGCGCGCGCGCGCCGAGCTCGAGGCCGCCGGCGCCGAGCGCCAGCGGCTCGCGGCACGGCTGCGCGCAGCACGGGCGGCGGCCGCGCCGCAGCTGGCGGCCGCGGTGCGCGCCGGCCTCGCCGACCTGGCGATGGACGGGGCGGCATTCGAGGTCGTGCTCGGCGAGCGCGAGCCCGGCCCGGCCGGGGCGGACACCGTCGAGTTCCTCGTCGCGCCGAACCCCGGCGTGCCGGCCGCCCCCGTGCGCGAGACCGCCTCGGGCGGCGAGCTCTCGCGCATCATGCTCGCGCTGCTGGGGGTCGCGAACGCGGCGTCGCGCGCCACGCTCGTCTTCGACGAGGTCGACGCGGGGATCGGCGGGCGCACGGCACGGGCGGTCGGCACGCGCCTCCAGGCGCTCGCCGCCGAGCGGCAGGTGCTGTGCATCACGCACCTGCCGCAGATCGCCTCACTTGCCGAGCGCCACTTCTCGATCGCCAAGGACCCGTCGGCCGACCCCGCGCGCACGACGGTCACCGAGCTGGGGGAGCGCCAGGTCGTCGGGGAGCTCGCGCGGATGCTGGGCGCCGACGAGGACGACGCCGCGGCCCGCAGGCACGCGAGCGAGCTGCGCAAAGCCGCATAGACTCGGCGGGTCATGGAGCCCGCCGCGCTCGAGCAGACGCCTGCCGTCAGCGGCCCCGCCCGGCTGGGGCGCAAGACGAAGCTGCTCGTCAAGCGGCTGCGCCCGGGCGAGATCGCGGTGATCGACCACCGCAACCTCGACCGCGTCTCTGCCGAGGACCTGATCAGCGTGGGGGCTGCGGCGGTGCTGAACTGCCGCCCCTCGTCGAGCGGCGAGTACCCGAACATGGGTCCGCTGCTGCTCGTCGAAGCGGGGATCCCGCTCGTCGACCTGCCGGACGACCGGCTGTTCTCGACGCTGCGCGACGGCGACCCGGTCGAGGTGCGGGGCGGCACGGTGCTCGTCCGCGGCGAGCCGGTGGCCGTCGGCGAGGCCTACGAGCTGACCGAGGTGCTGCGCGCGACCGAACAGCGCCGACGCGAGATCGGCGGCGCGCTGCGGGCCTTTGCGCAGAACACCGTCGAGCACATGGTGGATGAGCAGGATCTGCTCTCCGGCAGGCTCGAGCTGCCGCGCTTCCAGACCGACTTCCGCGACCGGCCGGCGCTGGTCGTCGTGCGCGGCGTCAACCATCAGGCCGACCTGCAGGCGCTGCGACCGTTCATCCGCGACGTGCGACCGGTCCTCGTCGGCGTCGACGGCGGGGCTGACGCGATCCTCGAGGCCGGCTTCCGGCCGGACATGATCGTGGGGGATATGGACTCGGCCTCCGAGGCCGCGCTGCGCTGCGGCGCCGAGCTCGTCGTCCACGCCTACCCCGACGGGCGTGCCCCGGGTCGGGCGTTGCTCGACCAGCTCGGGCTCGCGTACAAGGTCGTCCCGGCGCCCGGCACGAGCCAGGACATCGCGATGCTGATCGCCAACGAGAAGGGCGCCTCCCTGATCGTCTCGGTCGGCTCGCAGTTCAACCTCGTCGAGTTCCTCGACAAGAACCGCCGGGGCATGTCGTCGACCTTCCTCACCCGCCTGCGCATCGGCGAGAAGATCGTCGATGCCAAGGGGGTGAGCCGGCTCTACCGGCCGGCACCGGGCATCGGGCCGGTCGCGATGGTCCTCTGCGTGGGGCTGATCGCGCTCGTCGCCGTCATACTCGCGACGCCCGCGCTGCGCGATGTCGCCGACCTGCTGTGGCTGAAGCTGCGGCTGCTGCTCGGCGGCAGCCCCTGAGGCGGCCGAGGCGCCTCCCCCCACGTGTTCGACTTCCGCTACCACGCCGTCTCGCTCGCCGCCGTCTTGATCGCGCTCGTCGTCGGACTGCTGCTCGGCGTCGCGATCGGTGACGCCGGCCTGGTCTCCTCGGCCGAGAAGTCGGTGCGCGAGTCGCTGCGCTCGGACATCAAGAAGGCGAACAACCGCGCCGCGGCGACCCAGAAGCTCCTCGACGCCGAGCGGCGCTACTCGACCGCCGCCTACCCGCTGCTGGTCGCGGGCCGCCTGGACGGGCAGAAGATCGGGCTCCTGTTCCTCGGCAACCCGTCCGAGTCGATCGTCGACGACGTCCGCGGGGCGCTCACCGGCACGAACGGCCGGCTCGTCGGGATCCTCGCCGTGCGCGAGCCGCCCGACCTGCAGGCGCTGAGCGATGCGGCGGGCTCCACCCGCTACAGCCAGCTCGCGCAGGACCCGTCGCTCCTGGAGCCGTTCGGCCGGCGCGTCGGGATCCAGCTCGTGCAGGGCGGTGCGCTCGTGCGCTCGGAGGCCGACGCCCTGTTCTCGACCCGCTCGGGCTCGCTGGGGCCGTTCGACGCGGTCGTCGTGTGCCGCAACCCGCCGGCGGACCTGCAGGGTGACGCCAAGCAGCAGACCGCCGACCTCGAGGACGGGATCATGCGCGGCCTGACCGACAACCCCGTCGCCGTCGTCGGCGTGCAGCAGACCACGACCGATCCCTCGCAGGTGCTCTGGTACCGCGCGCACGACATCTCGAGCGTCGACAACATCGACCAGCGCGCCGGGCGCGCGGCGCTCGTCTTCACGCTGTCGGGCGCGACGGGCAGCTTCGGCGTCGGGCCGCAGGCCCAGAGCCTGCTCCCGGGCCCCGAGAGCATCACGCCGGCCGCGACCGGGTGAGATCGGCTCAGAAGGTGTTTCGAAATGAGCCGCGGGGCGTGGGGCGGAGCAGCCGTGGATGGCGGGCGGCGCGCGGTCGCGGAGAGGCCTTCTCAGGCCTGCGGGTCGAAGTCCAGCGCGACCGAGTTGATGCACCAGCGCTGGCCGCTGTCGCCTGGCCCGTCGTCGAAGACGTGGCCGAGGTGACCGCCGCAGCGCGCGCACACGGCCTCGGTGCGCGTCATGAAGTGCGAGCGGTCCTCGCGCAGCTGCACGGCCTCGGCGACCATCGGGTCGGTGAAGCTCGGCCACCCGGTGCCGGAGTCGAACTTCGTGTCCGAGCTGAAGAGCTCCGCCCCGCAGCCGCGGCAGCGGTAGACGCCGTCGCCCTTCTCGTCGACGTACGCGCCCGTGAAGGGCGGCTCGGTGGCGGCGCAGCGCAGCACCGCGTAGGCCTGCTCATCGAGCTCGGCTTGCCACTGCTCGTCGGTCTTCTCGACCTTCTCGGTCTGCTCGCGATGCTCCATCTGGCCTCCGATCGTGGGGTCGCTGCCTGTGGTCCGGTCCCGGATCCCCCGCGGACGTTACGCGTCCGCGAAGCTCGCTAGGTTCCCACGGTGCGTGCCCTGCCTCTCGTTCTCTCGACTCTCGCGGCGTGCGCACTGGCCCCCTCGCTCGTGCAGTTCCTGCGAGAGAACGGCCACGTGAGGGCGAACTACCGCGGCGCCGAGCTTCCCTGCCCGCTCGGGCTGCTCGTGCCGGCGGCGGCGCTGTCGGCGCTCGTCCCGCTGGCGCTGCTCAACGGCCTGTGGGACAGCCGCACGCTCGACATCGCGGGGCTCTTCCTCGTGCTCGGCGTCGCGCTGCTCGGGCTTGCCGACGACGCCTACGCCGGGCCGTCGCGCGGCTGGCGGGGCCACGGGGCCGTGATCGCCGCCGGCGCGTTCAGCACGGGCGCGCTGAAGGCCGTGGGCACGCTGGGCCTCGCGCTCACGTGGAGCGCCGTGACGCAGCCGGGCGCGGCCCGCTTCCTGCTCGCCGCCGCGGTGATCGTCCTGTCGACGAACCTCTTCAACCTCCTGGACCTGCGGCCGGGGCGCTCGGTCAAGGTCTTCGTCCTGCTCGCCGCGGTGCTGACGATCGCCTCGCTCGACCTGGACCCGCTGCGCGAGCTCGGGCTGTGGGCCGGGCCGATCGTCGTCGCCGGCGCACTCGACCTCCGCGAGCGCGGCATGCTCGGCGACACCGGCTCGAACGCCACCGGCGCCGTCGCGGGCCTCTGGCTCGTCCTGACCCTCAGCACCACCGGCCTGGCGATCGCCACGGCCGTCCTCGTCCTCGTCACCGCCTACGGGGAGTTCCGCTCGATCAACTCGCTCGTCGAGGGGACCCCCGGCCTCCGTCACCTAGACTCACTCGGGAGATCGCAGAACCGTGCCTGACGCCCAACGCAAGCCGCGCTACATCTTCATCACCGGCGGGGTCGTGTCCTCGCTGGGGAAGGGCATCGCCGCCGCGTCGATCGGCCGGCTGCTCGTCGCGCGCGGGCTGAGCGTCGGGCTGCAGAAGTTCGACCCGTACATCAACGTCGACCCCGGCACGATGTCGCCCTACCAGCACGGCGAGGTGTTCGTGACCGAGGACGGCGCGGAGACCGACCTGGACCTCGGCCACTACGAGCGCTTCACCGACGCGAACACCTCGCGCGCCTCGAACGTCACGGCGGGCGGGATCTACAACTCGGTGATCCGCCGCGAGCGCCGCGGCGACTACCTCGGCGCGACCGTCCAGGTCGTCCCGCACATCACCGACGAGATCAAGCAGCGCGTGCGGCTGATCGCGGAGACGAGCGACGTCGACGTCGTGATCACCGAGATCGGCGGAACGGTCGGCGACATCGAGTCGCTGCCGTTCCTGGAGGCGATCCGCCAGTTCCCGGTCGACGTCGGCCGGCGCAACTGCATGTACATCCACCTCACGCTCGTGCCGTACATCGGGCATGCCGGGGAGCTCAAGACCAAGCCGACGCAGCACTCGGTCAACGAGCTGCGCCGTATCGGCATCCAGCCCGACATGCTCCTGTGCCGCAGCGAGAGCGAGCTCTCCACCGACATCCGCAAGAAGATCGCGCTGTTCGCCTCACTCCCCGTGGACGCGGTCGTCTCGGCCGTGGACGTCGGCGACATCTACGAGGTGCCGCTGTGGTACCACCGACAGGGCGTCGACGCGTTCATCTGCGAGGAGTTCGGCATCGACGCGCCGCCGGCGAACCTCGACGGCTGGCGCGAGGTGGTCGAGCGCGCGCGGGCGGCCGCGCAGCCCGTGCGGATCGCGCTCGTCGGCAAGTACGTGCAGCTCGAGGATGCCTACAAGTCGGTCTCCGAGGCGCTGCGCCACAGCGGCAACCGCTGCGGTGCGCGCGTTGAGATCGACTGGGTCGACTCCGAGCTGCTCGACAGCGACGAGACCGCGCGCGAGCGCCTGCTGCAGGCCGACGGGGTCCTCGTCCCGGGCGGGTTCGGGGGCCGCGGCATCGAGGGCAAGATCCGCGCCGTGCGGGTCGCGCGCGAGGCTGAGATCCCCTACCTCGGGGTCTGCCTGGGCATGCAGATGGCCGTCTGCGAGTTCGCGCGTCACGTCGCCGGGATGGACGGCGCCAACTCGACCGAGTTCGACATCGAGACCGAATGGCCGGTGATCGACCTGCTGCCCGAGCAGAAGGAGGTCTCCGACCTGGGCGGCACGATGCGCCTGGGCGCCGACCCGATCAAGCTGCACCCGGACACGCGCGCCCGCGAGATCTACGACGAGGCGGTCGTCTACGAGCGCCACCGCCACCGCTATGAGGTCTCGATCAGCCTGCGCAAGCGGCTCGAGGCGGCCGGGCTCGTGGTCGCCGGCACCTCGCCGGACGAGCGGCTCGTCGAGGTGATCGAATTGCCGCGCGACCAGCACCCGTTCTTCGTGGCCTCGCAGTTCCACCCGGAGTTCAAGTCGCGGCCTGAGCGCCCGGCGCCGCTCTTCCGCGACTTCGTTGCGGCCGCGCTTGAGCGCGCGACCACGGGCGGGGGGCGCGCCGCGGGCGAGCTGCGCGCGAGTCGTCCCGCGGTCTCGTGATCCGGGCGGCGCGATGAGGCCGGCCTCCGAGGTCGAGCGCCGCCGCCTGAACGAGACCTTCGCCGCGTTGTGCGCGATCCCCAGTCCGTCGGGGGCCGAGCGCGCGATGGCCGAGCGCGTCAGCGCCGAGCTCGCGGCCCTGGGGATCTCGGTCGAGGAGGACGACGCCGCGGCCGCGTGCGGCAACCTGCTGGCCCGGATCCCCGGCCGCGAGGAGCGTTCGGTGCTGCTCTGCGCCCACCTGGACACGGTGCCGCACGAGGGTGCGATCGAGCCGGTGCTCGTCGACGGCGGGTGGGAGAGCGCCGGGGACACGATCCTCGGGGCGGACAACAAGGCCGCGGTCGCCGTGCTGCTCGAGGTCGCGCGGCGCACCGCGATCGAGGGCTCGCCGGTGGGGATCGAGCTGCTGTTCACCGTCGCCGAGGAGCGCGCGCTCGCGGGCGCCAAGGCCTTCGACGCGGGGCGGCTGCGCTCCGCGTTCGGGTACGTCTTCGATCATGCCTCGCCGATCGGCGAGATCGTCGTGGCCTCGCCGACCTATATGCGCTGGGAGGCCGAGCTGGTCGGCCGTGCCGCGCACGCGGGCATCCGCCCCGAGGACGGCCGCAGCGCGATCGTGGCCGCGGCGCGCGCGATCGCGGCGATGCGGACCGGGCGAATCGACACCGAGACGACGCTGAACGTCGCGCAGATCCACGGCGGCGTCGCGGGCACGAACGTCGTCCCCGAGCGCTGCCGGATCGTCGGCGAGGCGCGTTCGCTCTCGAACGGCGCGGTCGACGAGATCGTCGCCGAGACGATCGCGCACCTGCACGACGCCGCCAACGATCCCGCCTGCGAGTGCGACGTGGACGTCGTGACCGAGCGCCGGTTCGAGGGCTACCGCCACCGCCCGGGCGCGCCGGCGGTGCTCGCCGCCGAGGCGGCCCTGCGCGCCTGCGGCTACGAGCCGCGGCAGATCGCGACCGGCGGCGGGTCCGATGCCAACGCGCTCGAGGCGCAGGGCTTCTCCTGCACGAACCTCGCCAACGGCACCGAGCGCAACCACCAGCCCGACGAGCGCGTGAGCCAGTCCTCGCTGGAGGGCATGCTGGATGTGGCCTTCGCGCTGCTCGACGAGCTGCGGGAGGCCTGATGCGGCTCGTGCTGCGGCGCGGGCGCGTCGTCGAGGCCGGCCCGGCCGAGGGCCCCGAGCAGCGCCTCACCGTCGACGTCCCCGGCCGCGGCCCGCGAGCGGCGATCGCCGACGTGGCACTCGTCGGCGCCGCGCGCGCCGGCGACGAGGTCGTCGTCAACGCGCAGGCCGCCGACCTCGCGCTCGGCTCGGGAGGCTTCGACGTCGTCCACGCCAACCTCACGCGCGGGCTCGACGGTGCCGGCGTCGCCGGTGCGCATGTCATGAAGCTCAACTACTCGCCGTTGCAGCACGCCGTGCTGCCGGTGGAGGGCGCCGAGCTGCATCTGCCGCTCGAGCAACCGGTGGGCATCCTGGCGCTGCACGGCCAGCTCGCGCCGGTCGCGTGGGCGGCCGCGCAGGTGCGCCCCGGGCTGCGCCTGGGCTACGTGCAGACGCCGGGCGGTGCGCTGCCGGGCGGCCACTCACGAGTCGTGCGCACGCTGCGCGGGCGGGGCCTGCTCGCGGGCTTCCTGACGGCCGGCGCGGCCTACGGCGGGGAGGGGGAGGCGATCTCGACGGCCGGGGCGCTCCACCACGGGCTCGCCGAGCTGGGCTGGGACGCCGCGCTGTGCGGACCGGGCCCCGGGATCGTCGGGTCAGCCTCGGCGCTCGGCCACGGCGGCATGGTCGCGCTCGACAGCGCGCACGCGGCACTCGCGCTGGGGTGCCACGTGATCCTCTGTGCGCGGATGTCCGGCGGTGACGAGCGTGAGCGCCATCGCGGCCTCTCCCATCACACCGCCACCGTGCTGCGGCTGCTGCTGGCGCCGGTCGACGTCGCGGTGCCCCGCGGGCGCGCGCAACTCGTCGCGCCGGGCGGCCGGCACCGCATACGCGAGGGCGATGCCGACCTCGCCGGCTATCGGGCCTCCGGGCTGCCGGACCGCACCATGGGCCGCGCGATCGACGAGGACGAGCTGTTCTTCGCCGCGGCGCTCGCGGCCGGCTCGCTGCTCGGCGAGGCGACGGGGGCGTGAGCCCGCCGCCCGAGCGGCGCTTTACGCGCATCGCCAGCACCCCGATCTGGTCCGGGCGGATCGTCAGCGTCACCCGCGACCGGTTCCGCTTCGCGGACGGCCACGAGGTCGAGCGCGAGATCGTCCACCACCCCGGCGCGGTGGGCATCGTCGCCCACGATCAGGCGCACGTGCTGCTCGTGCGCCAGCCGCGTCCGGCGGTCGGCGATCCGGACGCGCTCGAGATCCCGGCCGGGAAGCTCGACGTCGCCGGCGAGCCGCCCCTTGCGACCGCGCGGCGCGAGCTCGCGGAGGAGATCGGGTGCGCGGCCGGGCACTGGGAGCCGATCCTCGACTACTGCACGAGCATCGGGGTGTTCGACGAGGTCGTCCACCTCTTCCACGCGACTGAGCTGCGCGACGCCCGCGCCAAGGCCGAGGAGGACGAGCGGATCGAGGTCGTGCGCTGGCCGCTCGACGACCTCGGCGGCGCGCTGGCGGCCACGCGCGACTCCAAGACGCTCATCGGCCTCATGTGGCTGCGCGAGCGCCT
>DATKLF010000080.1:0-3815 GCA_035542555.1 Solirubrobacteraceae bacterium
CTTCCTGACGGTGCGCTGACTCGTTGGCGCACGTCGCCCGGCGCGCTACAACTCGTCCGTGCGCCCCGGCCCCCCGGCTCCGCAGCGCCGCGCCGTCCTCCTCTCGGCCGCTCTGGCGCTCGCGGTCGCGCTCGCGCCCTCGCTCGCCGGCTGCGGCGGGCCGCCCGCCGCGTCGCGCGCGAGCGCCGCGCCCCCGTCACGAGCGAGCGCCGCGGGTGCGCGAGCGTGGCGGGTGCGTGACCGGGCTCGCGCTCGCGCTGCCGATCGGCGGGCGCTGCGGCGCTTCGCCTGGTACGGGCGCCCGGTCTACTGCGGCGGCGTCCACCGGCCGTACGTTGCGCTGACCTTCGACGACGGGCCGGGGCGCTACACCGGCTTGGCGCTGCGGGTGCTCGCGCGCTTCCACCGCCGCGCGACCTTCTTCCTGGTCGGCCGCAACCTCGCCGGCCGCCGCCGGCTCGTGGCCGATGAGGCCCGCGCCGGGGCGGTCGGCGATCACACGTGGGACCACCCGTATCTCCCCGGCCTCGCGCGCCCCGCGATCCGCAAGGAGCTGCGCCGCACGCAGGTCGCGGTGCGGCGCGCGGCACACGTCCCGGTCCGGCTCTTCCGCCCGCCGTACGAGGGTCGCGACGCGGCGATCGACGCGCTGGCGCGCCGCCTGCACATGGTCGAGGTGCTGTGGAACGTGGACAGCGCGGACTCGCTCGGCGCGAACTGGCGCGCCATCTGGCACAACGTGCGCGCCGGGCTGCACCCGGGCGCGATCATCCTGATGCACGAGAACCGCGGCCAGACGATCCGCGCGCTGCACTACAAGATCCTGCCCTACCTGCGCCGCCGCCACCTGCACGTCGTGACGGTGCCGCAGCTGCTCGCGCTCGACCCGCCGACGCCGGCCCAGCTGCGCGCCGGGCCGCGCGGATGCCGCGGCATCGACGGCGGGCATCTCGTCGGCACGGGGTGAGGGTGCCGATCGGGGAGCACGCGACCATCGAGTGGTCGATCCGCTACCCCTGCGGTAGTCAAGCGACCACTCGACGTGCGGGATGAGCGAGCCGGGGGTGGTGACGGCCGCCTGCGGAATGTCAGGCGCTGAGCCGCCCCTCGGCGCGGGCGCGATCGAGCAGACCCTCCGGCAGCGGCACGCCCGGCGGGTGCCCGTCGACGATCTGATGGGCGAACACGTAGAGCAGCGGCGCCCACGGCGACTCCAGGCGCAGCACCGGCATGCCGGGCGCCTGCACCTGCACCGCCGGGACGCCGCCGGGGCCGGTCGTCCACTGCGGCGCGCCGATCTCGGCGAACCACAGCGACTCGGCCTGCGCGCCGCGCGTGATGACGATCCGCTGGCTCGTGAGCACGACATCCGCTGCGCCAAGCTGGTGCCAGCGCGGCACGGCGGCCTGCTGGGCCTTGCGCTTCTGCGACTGGTTGTAGGCGACACTCGCCGCGCCGGTCACCGCCCAGCCGACGGGGCCGCCGAGCAGCAGGAACGACCTGCGGTACTGCGCGTTCTCGCCGTAGTAGCCGACGATGGTGACCGGCGCCAGGTGCGCGTGCACGACCTCGCCCGGGCCCAGCTGGATCGTCGCCTGCTCCTGCGGCAGGGCCGCGCCGCCGGCGAGGGAGGAGGCCCACTGGTACGCCCGCAGGTACCCCTCGTCGTACGCGCTCCATTGAGTCGTCGCCATCGCGGGGGATCGTAGCCGCCGCTCACGCGCGGCCCCGCGCGCGGGCCTGATCGCCGAGCAGCGCGCGGACGCTGAGCGCGCCGTCGTGCTCGAGGTGGCTGGCGAGCGCGAGGAACACCTGCGCCGTCGTGAGCGCGTCGCCGAGGGCATGGTGGGCGCGGTGGACGGGCAGTCCCAGGCGGTGCGCCAGCGCATCGAGCTGCAGCCCCTCGGCGCGCTCCCCCGTGCGCTCGGCGGCCCATGCGCGCGCGAGCAGCTGGGTGTCCAGGATCTCACCCCGCAGCCGCACGCCGCGCGCGCGCAGGACCGGCGCGAGAAACGCGCGCTCGACGAACGCGGCGTGCGCGACGAGCCGCCGGCCGGTGAGCGCCTCGAGCAGCTCGTCGACCACCGCATCCATGGCCGGCGCCGACTCGAGGTCTGCCGGCCGGATCCCGTGCACCTCGACCGACGCGCGGCTCGGGGGTCGCGACGGGTGCACGATCCGGTACAGCGCGTCACCCGCGTGGATGCGTCCCCCGTCGACGGGGACGACGCCCAGCGCGATGATCTCGTCGCGGCGCGAGTCCAGTCCCGTCAGCTCCAGGTCGATCACCGCCCAGCTCGCTGCGCGCCAGTCGGTGCCGAGACCGTCGAGCGGCGCGTGGGCGTACACTGCCGCGGCGCGCGTGGCCGGTCGCCGCAGCCGGTCGCGCAGGCTCACGCGCCGGTCCCGTAGGACAGCTCGTTGGACAGGTGCTTCTGCACGCCGGCGACCGCGCGGAACGCCTCGCGCAGGTAGCGCCGCGTGAGCGGGTTCAGGGCATCCGGGCGCAGGTGGTCGTCGGGGGGCCGCCCGGCGCGCAGCTGCTCGATCTGATGCTCGAGCCGCAGCCCGGCGACGAGGTCCCACGCCTCCCCGAGCGTGCGCGCGTCGTCGGCGGAGAGCACGCCGGCACGCGCCGCACGCTCGATCCGCGCCCCCGTGGCGGGGTCGCCGGCGCCGGCCGTGATCCCGGCCCAGCGAGCGAGGTCGGCGATCGGCAGCACGCCCCCCTGCTTGACGTCGAACGTGCCGCGGTGCTCGCCGGTGTGCTCGACCACGATGTCGCGCAGGAACCCCGTCGGCGGGCGATGGGCGAGCGCCAGGCGCGCGAGCAGCCGCAGCAGCACCCGCCGGCGCGCGTCCGGCGCCAGCCAGGCCGCGACCGGCCGCCCCAGCCCCTCTCCCGCGACGACGCGCCCGTCGAACAGCACCGACACCGCGATCAGGGCCTTCTCCTGCTCGGGGTCGGCGATCCAGGAGGCGAGCTCGCTGCGCCACGCGTCCGCCGAGCGAGCGAACAGCGGGCGGTCGGCGCGCACGCCGTGGTCGTCGGCCGCCACGCCGCAGCGCTCGAGGCCGGCGACGACACGGGCCGCGAGCTCGCCCATCCAGCGGCGGTTGCGCGGATCGGCGTCCGCACCGTGCCAGACGAGCCCCGTGTCAGCGTCCGAGGAGGGCACGACCTCGCGTCGCCCCAGGCTCCCCAGGGCGAGCCACGACCAGGGCACCGGCGCCGGGCCGAGCTCCTCGGCGGCGAGCTCGAGCAGCCGGCGCGTGAGGGCGTCGATCACGACGGTCTGGATCGAGCTGATGCGCCCGGGCGCGATGCCCGCGTCGAACAGCGCGATCAGCATCGCGGGCAGCTCACCGCTCGCCACCTCGAGCGCGTCGGGCGTCGACGCCTCGGCGATCGTGCGCCGCAGATGGAACGGCGTGCGGCCCTCGGCCGCGAGCAGGTCGACGTCGTCGAGCACGCCGAGCACGCGCCCCTGCGCGTCGACCACGGGCGCGTGACGCACCCCGCGGTCGATCATGTCGATCACCGCCTCGATCCCGAGCATGTCGGGTGCGACGGTGAAGGCGTCGGGCGTCATGACCTCGGCCACCGGAGCGTCGACCGGGACGCGGCCGGTGGCGACATGCGTGCGCAGGTCGCGGTCGGTGACGATCCCGAGCCGCCCGTCGCCCAGCTCCACGATCACCGACGACAGGCCGGTCTCGGTCATGCGCCGCGCCGCCTCGCGGATCGGCGTCTGCGGCGGGCAGAGCACCGGCGCCGTGCGCAGGAAGCTGTCGACGCGCCGGTGGGCGGGGTC
>DATKLF010000081.1:0-32419 GCA_035542555.1 Solirubrobacteraceae bacterium
TACCTGATCAAGCGGAGCACGGGCAAGACCTTCGCCCATGCGTCCCTGTTCTGGAAGAACGTCTCGCCCACAACGACGACGACGCCATCCCCCGGAGGCAAGCTCCAGCCCTCAGCGGTCGGACAGGGCCAGTGCCAGGCCAAGAGCTACCCCGACGGATCGGTCACCGCCCAGATCGCGATCGAGAACACGACATGTGCCACGGCGGGAGTCGTCGAGCCGGGGGCCGACAAGGCCCAGGGTGCGCCGTACCAGAGCCAGGGCTTCGCGTGCACGTCCACCGTGGAGGGCGCCGGCTCCACGTGGTCGTCGGCGTGGACGGGCACCTACTACGCCTACTCGTGCGTCGATGGCGCCCAGCAGGTCGCCTTCAACTGGGGGCTGCACTACTCGTACGGCGGATAGCGCCCACCCCGCGTGCGTTCATCCGCTGCGCACGTCCACCACCAGGCGCGCCGGCGACTGCAGCGTCGTCACGCGGAACGGGACGCGGCTGCGCAGGCCCGCCGCCCAGGTCAGGACGTTCTCGAAGCCGCCGGTGCGCGCCATCTGAACGACCTGCGCGGTGTTCGGCGTCATGAAGCTCGTGGGCCCCGTGTAGGTGCGCGGGACTCCGGGCTTTGAGAGATCGGCGTCGAGCGCATTCAGCATGCGGACCTGCAGGGCATACGCGCCCGCGATCGGGATCGGGCGGCCCGAGGCGTCCTCGTGCAGCGGCTTGGGCACGTAGCGCACGTCGTAGCCGGGCAGCACATTGCGGAACTGGAAGACGATGCGGTCATACCCCGGGTGGCGGGCGGCGCGGATCGCGCTGAGCAGCGCCGTCGTCTTGTTCGTCGCCTCCACGCGGACCGGGCGCGTGCTCGCGCCGGGGAGCGCCGCGGCGGGCGTCGTGGTGGTCGTGGCGCTGGTCGTCGTCGTGGCAGGCGCGGTGGTCGCGGAGCGCGTCGTCGAGGCCCCGCCCCCGCCGCAGCCCGCTACGGCCAGCGACAGCGCGGCCGCGAATGCGCCGGCGGGAATCAATGCGCGCGTGCGGGGCATCATGCGCACGATGACGTGCCGCGCCATCGGGCGCATCGGCGCTCCGCCGCGCGCCTACAGCGGGATTCCCGCAGCGCCCGCTTGACGGCCCGGGTCGCGGAGCTGCAGGATCAGCGTATGGACACGCTCGGCACACGATTCGCGCAGGCGCTGGCGCGCAAGGACTTCGACGCGGTCGCCGGCCTGCTGCACCCGCAGGTCGATTTTCGGGCGATGACGCCGAGGCGCACCTGGGAGGCCGCCGACCCGCAGGCGGTCGTCATGGAGGTCCTCACCCGGTGGTTCGAGGACTCCGACGACATCCAGGAGCTCGAGCGCGTCGACCAGGACGCGTTCGCCGACCGCGAGCGCGTCGGCTACCGCCTGCGGGTGCGCTGCCCGGACGGCATGTACCGCGTCGAGCAGCAGGCCTACCTGTCTGAGCTCGACGGGCGGATCGGATGGATGCGCGTGCTGTGCTCGGGCTACCGCCCCATCGCCGCCCAGTGACGTCGCGGCGACGGCCTACGGGGCGCGCAGGATCGCGATGCTGACGCCGCGCAGCACCCCGCGCGGGTGCGTCCCGGCGGGTCCCGGGCGCGAGACCCACACAGCGACGACCGCGCCCGGCGAGGAGGCCAGCGAGACCCCGCGCTCGGCGTTGCCGGCCGTCAGCGAGCGCGCCGGCGAGAACGCCGCGCCGCCGTTGGCGAGCGCGTACTGCAGGCCGTAGCGCGGGAACTGCCCCGTCGCCCAGGCGACGACGGCGTCGCTGCTCGTGGCTCCCGCGACCGGGAGCGTCGCGATCGTCGCCGGCGCCGAGAGCTGCGCCGGCGCCGGGTAGCTGCCCGCGGCCGAGCGCCGTGCGGCGAACACGCTGCCGCCGGTGATGGCCTCGGATTCGCCGCCCGGGCCCTGGAGGACGGCCCACGCGGCGACCGGTGCCTGGCCGCCGCCCGGGAGCGCAAGCGCCGGCCCGGTCGCCCAGCGCTTGCCCAGGTCGCTCGAGTCGAGGCTGAGGACGGTCTCCGGCGCTGAGACCGCCGGGGTGAGCGGGGCCGCGCGCAGGAGCTCGGGAAGCTGGCCCGACTCGGTCCACCCGAGCGCCGCGCCGCCGGGCCCCGCGGCCACGGTCATCCCCCCGGCGGAGGCGCCGGATGCCGCCGCGACCGCCGAGATCTGGCGGGCCGGGCCGAACGCCGGCGCGCCGGGGGCGAGCTGCGCGTAGGCCAGCTGCTGATTCGTCGCCACGGTCCCGCCGAGCGCGGTGCCCCACGTGGCGATCAGCGTGCCGTCGGGCGCCGCGGCGGCCGAGACCCCGGACGCCGGGCCGGTGTCGGACGCCAGCGTCCCGGCGGCGCCGAAGCGCCCGTGCGCGTCGCTCAGCGCGTAGCGCACGGCGTGGCGGCCGGTCCCCGGGACGCCCTGCCACCACAGCGCGACGTAGCGCCCGCCGGCGTACAGCACCGTCTGCGAGGTGATGTTCGCGCGCGCGGTCGCCAGCGTCTGCGCGCGGCCGAAGCGGTGGCTCCCCTGCGCGACGGCGACCTGCACGTGGCGCGTTCCGCCGCGCGCGTCGGTCTGCCAGACGACCGCCGCGCCGCCCCCCGCGCCCGCGGCGACGGCGGGCTCGTAGCCGGCCGTGGTGACCGCCTGCGCCCGGGCGAACCGCCCGGCCGTCGTGCCGCGGCGCACCAGCACGCCGACCGCGCGCGCGCTCAGCTGCTGGTCCCAGGCGACGATGACATCGCCCGCGGCCGACACCGAGGCCACCGGCTCACCGGACGAGCGCAGCGACGGCGCCTGGACCGCGATCGGCCGGCCGAAGCCGGGCTGGGCCGCACGGGCGCCGACGGGCTGGATCGCCGGGGCGGCCAGGGCGAGCGCCGACAGCAGTGCGGCGCGGGAGGGACGACGAGAGATCCTCATGCCATCTGAAACCCCGCTTGCGGCAAGACGTTGCGCGCTTCGCGGCGCATTCGCGAGCACGCGGCCGCCGCCTGGCGTACGCTGCGCACAACAGCAGTCTTCATCACGAGAGGGATCATGACCGCCACACCCCGCCGCCTGCTCGCCGTCGCCGCCGCGCTCGCCGCGTCCGCGCTGATCGCCGCGTGCGGCAGCAGCTCCTCGAGCACCAGCAGCTCACCCAGCACCTCGGCCGCCGCCGGCGGCGGCGCCGACGCGGCGATCGCCGCGACCGTGCCGCCGGCGGTGAAGTCCAAGGGCCTGGTCGTCGCCGCGGACGCCTCCTACGCGCCCAATGAATTCGTCGCCAAGGACGGCAAGACCGTCGTGGGGATGGACGCCGACCTGGCCAAGGCGATCGCGACCGTCCTGGGCGTCAAGTCGTCGATGATCAACGCCGGCTTCGACAGCATCATCCCCGGCTTGGCCGCCGGGAAGTACAACCTCGGCATGTCCTCGTTCACGGACACGAAGGATCGCGAGAAGACCGTCGACTTCGTCACCTACTTCTCGGCCGGCACGTCGTTCTACACCAAGGCCTCGGGCGGCGCGACGATCAACGGCCTCGCCGACCTGTGCGGCAAGAAGGTCGCCGTCGAGAAGGGCACGACGCAGGCCGACGACGCCGCCGCGCAGAGCAAGAAGTGCACCGCGGCCGGCAAGCCGGCGGTCACGGTGCTCGTCTACCCCGACCAGAACGGCGCGAACCTCGCGCTGTCCTCGGGCCGCGCGGACCTCGTGATGGCCGACTCCCCGGTCGCCGACTACGCCGTCAAGCAGTCCGGCGGGCAGTTCAAGCTGGTCGGCCAGACCTACGGCACCGCGCCGTACGGCATCGCGATCCCGAAGAACAGCGGGCTCGACAAGCCGATCCTCGCCGCCGTCAAGAAGCTGATCGCCGACGGCCAGTACCTGAAGATCCTCAAGACCTGGGGCATCCAGAGCGGCGCGATCACCAACCCGCAGATCAACGGAGCGACCAGCTAGCAGTGTCCGCGACCGACGCCACCCAGACGCCCGCGCAAGGACGGCCCGACCAGATCAAGGCCGTCCCGGTACGCCATCCCGGGCGCTGGGTGGCCGGCGCGATCATCCTGCTGATCGCGGTCGCGCTGATCCGCTCGATCGCGACGAACCCGCGCTTCCAGTGGGGCGTGGTCGGCGACAACCTGTTCGCCACCCCCGTCGAGGAGGGCGTCGTCAAGACGCTCGAGCTGACGTTCCTGGCGATGGTGATCGGCGTCGCGCTGGGCATCCTGCTCGCGCTCATGCGCCTGTCGGCCAACCCGCTGGTCTCTTGGGCGTCCTGGATCTACATCTGGCTGTTCCGCGGAACGCCCGTCCTGGTGCAGATCCTGTTCTGGTACAACGTCGCCGCCATCTACCCGAAGATCACGCTCGGCACGCCGTTCCTGCACGCGAACGCGAACGACCTGATCACGCCGTTCATGGCGGGCCTGCTGGCGCTCGGGCTCAACGAGGGCGCCTACATGTCCGAGATCGTTCGCGCGGGCATCATCTCGGTCGACGAGGGCCAGTCGGAGGCGGCGCAGGCGCTCGGGATGTCGCGGCTGATGACGATGCGCCGCGTCGTGCTGCCGCAGGCGATGCGGGTGATCGTGCCGCCGACCGGCAACGAGACGATCTCGATGCTCAAGACGAGCTCGCTGGTCAGCGTCATCACGGTGCCCGAGCTGCTCTTCTCGGTCCAGCAGATCTACTCGCGCACCTACCAGACGATCCCGCTGCTGATCGTGGCGAGCATCTGGTACCTGGCGATGACCTCGGTGCTCTCGGTCGGGCAGTACTACCTCGAGCGCCGCTTCGGGCGCGGCAGCTCGCGCAACCTGCCCGAGACGCCGATCCAGCGGCTGCGCCGCATCGTGCTGCCCACCCACAGGCGACCCGACGTCGCCGAGTCCTCGCAGGAGCGCCGATGAGCACGCCGATGGTGCAGGCCGAGGGGGTTCACAAGTCGTTCGCCGACAACGAGGTGCTGAAGGGCATCACGCTGAAGGTCGAGCCCAAGGAGGTCATGTGCCTGCTCGGCCCGTCGGGGTCGGGGAAGTCGACCTTCCTGCGCTGCATCAACCACCTCGAGCGCATCGACGCAGGGCGCCTGTCGGTCGACGGCGAGCTCGTCGGCTACCGCCAGCAGGGGGACAAGATCTACGAGCTCCGCGAGTCCGAGGTCGCGCGCAAGCGCGCGGAGATCGGGATGGTCTTCCAGCGCTTCAACCTCTTCCCGCACATGACGGCCGCCGGGAACGTCGTCGAGGCCCCCGTCCGCGTGAAGAAGATCAACAAGAAGGAGGCTCGCACGGAGGCCGAGCGCCTGCTCACGCGCGTCGGGCTGGCCGACAAGTTCGACGCCTACCCCTCGCAGCTCTCCGGCGGCCAGCAGCAGCGCGTGGCGATCGCGCGCGCGCTCGCGATGCATCCGAAGCTCATGCTCTTCGACGAGCCGACCTCGGCGCTCGACCCCGAGCTCGTGGGCGAGGTGCTCGAGGTGATGCGCCAGCTCGCCGAGAGCGGCATGACGATGGTCGTCGTCACGCACGAGATCGGCTTCGCGCGCGAGGTCGGCGACACGGCCGTGTTCATGGACGGCGGCGTGGTCGTCGAGAGCGGCCCGCCGAAGGAGGTCTTCGCAAACCCCCAGCACGAGCGCACGCGGGCCTTCCTCTCGAAGGTGCTGTAGCGCGCTACGGCGCCTGTGAGGCGCCGGGCTCCCAGAGCGGCTCCTCGCCGCGGTTGGCGCCGCGGCTGAGGATGAACAAGAGGTCCGACAGGCGGTTGAGGTAGCGCACGACCTCGGGGTTCGAGCCCTCGACGACGAGTGCGCGGCGCTCCGCGCGCCGGCAGACGGTGCGGCACACGTGCAGCTGGGCGGCGGCGGGCGTGCCGCCGGGCAGAACGAAGGAGCGCAGCGGCTCGAGCGTCGCGTTGACCTCGTCGCAGCGCTGCTCGAGCCACGTGACCTGCTCGGGGCGCACGCGCAGGCGCGTGCGCCCGGACGGATCATGCGGCTCGGGCACCGACAGGTCGGCGCCGAGGTCGAAGAGGTCGTTCTGCACGCGCCGCAGCCATGGCCGGTAGGGCTCGGGCATGTCGGGGACCGTCAGTGCCACCCCGAGCTGGCTGTTGAGCTCGTCGACGGCGCCGTAGGCCTCGATCCGCGGGTGGGTCTTGGGCACGCGGCTCATGTCGCCCAGGTGCGTCTCGCCTGCGTCGCCGAGCCGCGTGTAGATGCGCGTGAGGTTGACCGTCACCAGGCGAGCGTACCTCGGCGCCCCCGCGCGCCGCGGCTCATGGCGTGGGCAGGGAGAGCGTCGCGTCGCCGACGCGCGCCGTCGCCGCGGCGCCCGCCTGCGTCCAGTGCAGCTGCACGCGGACCGGTGGACCGCTCGCCGGGCGCACCGTCAGGTCGCCGTCGACCGTGCCGGCTGCGGTGCGCCACGTGCCCGGCCCGTCGACCGCGGCGTCGCCGACGAAGCGCACGCCGTGCAGCGCGAAGCGCACCACGGTGTCGCCGGTCGTGGTGAACGTGCCGCCGCGCAGGCCCGGGCCGTGCGCGACGCCGGAGTAGAAGCGGCGTACCGTGGCGTCCGCCAGCGCCTGTGCGGCGACCGCCGCCGCCCGGCGTGCGCCAAGCCCGGGGTCGGGGCCCGCCGCGAGCGTCGCGGCCGGCTCCGAGCTCAGGCGCAGCGGATAGGCGCCGGGCGTGTGGATCGGCGGGATCGCCGCCGCACAGCCGGTGTCGAGCGTCGCGAGGCGCTGCGGCGCCTGCACGAAGGCGCGGATGATCTGCCGCGCGCAGGCGGCGCCGTCGACGAGCATCGTGTCGCCCTCGGAGGTCACGTGGACCGTGTTGGGCAGCGTCACGACGCGCACGCCGGCACCCAGCGCGGGCGCGAAGCGCCTGGCGTCGGACAGCGGGGTCAGCGAATCGAGATCGCCGCCGAGGACGAGCACCGGGACCGACGCGGGGAGCGGCCGCGTCCCCGCGGGCACGACCTCGGGGATTCGGTGGGCCGGCCGCGGCCAGTCCAGGCAGACGCGGTAGGGCTGGGTGTAGCCGCTGACGCCCAGCCACTCGCCGACGCCGAACGGCGCGAAGTCGGCCGCGGGCGCCGACGCCAGCCGGGCGGCGAACTGCGCGCGGCGCTGCGCCGGGGTGGCGCGCAGCGAGAAGAGCTGCGGGTAGTCCGTGCAGGAGACCGCCATGTAGAGCCCGTCGGAGAAGTAGCCGGCCGGGCTGGTGCCGTGGTCGTAGGTGCGCGACTGCGCGGCCAGGCGCAGCAACGGCGCGCTGTCGCCCGCAAGGGCCGCGCGCACCGACGCGTCGAGCTCGCGGTAGATGACCGGGTCGGACCCGGCGTCCTGGACCATGTCGACGAGCTGGCGCACCCCGACGCGTGCCCGCATGGCGCTGCCGTCGGCGTCGCGCGTGGGGCCGCTCAGCGGGTGGCGACGCAGCACGGCGAGCAGCTGCGCGAGGCGGGCGCTCGCGCTGCCTGGCGCCGCCGCGGCGCAGGCGGCGTCACGTGCGCAGACGGCGTCGAGGGCGTTGCGTGCGGTCACCCCGGACGAGCCGTACCAGGGGTCCAGGCCGCGCGCTGGGTACGTCGAGTCCAGCACCACGGAGTGCAGCAGCCCGGGGTGGCGCGCCATGAACGACTGGGCGAACCAGCTGCCGTACGAGTCGCCGTAGAGGTCGACCTTGGCGACGCCCAGCGCGTGGATCACGGCGGCGAGGTCGTTGACGGCGAGCGCCGTCGAGAACAGGTCGGCGGCATGCGGCGTGCGGGGATGAGCACGGTCGATCTGCTGCGCGCAGCCGGCGACGACCCGCTCGAACGCCGCGCTCGAGGTGACGCCGGTGTACGCCTGCAGGCGGCGGCAGTCGATGAGGCCCGATGTGCCGGTCCCGCGATTGTCGACGAGCAGCAGGTCGCGCCCGCGCAGCAGCGGGCCGTAGGTGCCGGTGTACTCGACCTGGCTGCCGGTCGATGGATAGCCCGGGCCCCCCTCGACGGCCACCAGCGGCGGGCTTGCGGGCAGTGGGTGCGCCGCGGCCAGCCAGCGCAGCCCGATCGCGATCTGCTCGCCCTTCGGCCGCGCCGGGTCCAGCGCGCGGCGCACCGAGCCGCACCAGCCCGGGGAGCCGTCGGCGCACGGGCGCAGCGTCACGGCGCCCAGGCGCAGCGTGCGCGCCGAGGCCGCGGCCGGCGTCGCGCAGGCTGTGGCGGCCAGCGCGAGCATAAGGGCGACGAGCGTGCGGGGGCTGGACGGGACGGCCGGACCGTGCATCGGCTGGATTCTGGCCGATCAGCCGCGCTCGGCGCGCCGGGTCCCCTCGGCCTCCAGGGCCCGGACAGCGGCCTCCATCTCCGCGCGCCCGGCCGCGTCGACCTCCGGGAAGCGGGGATCCATGCGCTCGAGGTGCTCGACGATGATGCTCGCGACGGCGGTGCGCATGAGCCACTTGTGGTCGGCGGGGATGACGTACCACGGGGCCTCGTCGGTGCTCGTTGCGCGCAGCGCCTGCTCGTAGGCGTCCTGGTAGGCGTCCCAGTGGTCGCGCTCGGCGACGTCGCGGGCGCTGAACTTCCAGTGCTTCTCCTGCTCGGCCGCGCGGTCCAGGAAGCGCCGGCGCTGCTCCTCGCGCGAGACGTGCAGGAAGAACTTCACGACGCGCGTCCGGCACGCGCCGAGATGGCGCTCCCACGAGGCGATCATCCGCAGGCGCGCGTCCCAGAACGCCCGGTTCGCGGCCTGTGCGGGATCGACGCCCTGCGCCGCCAGGTACTGGGGGTGCACGCGCACGGCCAGCACCTCTTCGTAGTGCGAGCGGTTGAAGATGCCGATCGTGCCGTGGGGCGGGAGCGCCGCGGAGCAGCGCCAGAGCCAGTCGTGTGCGAGCTCCAGCGAGGAGGGCTCCTTGAAGGAGGTGACCTGCACGCCCTGCGGGTTCACGCCGCTGAGGACGTGTGAGATCGTCCCGTCCTTGCCGGCGGCGTCCATCGCCTGCAGGACGATGAGCAGCGCCTGGCGCTGCTCGGCGTACAGGCGCCCTTGCAGCTCGCGCAGGCGCTCGAGGTCGGCGACGCGCAGCAGCTCTGCCTGCTCGCGGTCCAGGCCGGCGTCGTCGGCGGGATCGACGTCGGCGAGCCGCAGCTTGCCGCCCGCCACCCGGTAGCGCCGCTCCAGATGCACACCGCGGACCCTACGGGGCCGACCGCAACACCGGGGGCGCCGGCGCGTTGAAGGCGGTCATGCGGCGTTTGCGGCCGGGCGGGCCCCGGGCTACGGTGCAGGCGATGCCTGCCGCAAGGGAGGGACTCCGGCGCGGCGTGCGCGCCTGCGCGCTCGCGCTCTGCACGCTCGTCCTCGCCACCCCTGCGCACGCCGCCTCGACGGGCGGCGCGGCGCCGTCGGCAACCCCGACCGCGGCCACGGGGCAGCAGGGCACGACACCCTTCACCGGCCAGGCGATGTGGATCTGGCAGCTCGCCAAGACCGAGGGCGGCGACCTTTCGCGCATCATCGCCCGCACGCACCAGTACGGGCTCTCGGCCGTCTACGTGAAGTCCGGGGATGGGACGACGTTCTGGCCGCAGTTCTCCCCCCTGCTCGTTGCGACATTCCACGCGGCGGGCCTGCGCGTGTGCGCGTGGCAGTTCGTCTACGGGCGCTCGCCGGTCGGCGAGGCGAACCTCGGCGCGGCCGCAGCCGCCTCCGGAGCCGACTGCCTGATCGTCGACGCCGAGAGCGCCTACGAGGGGCGTTACACCGCCGCGCGGCGCTACGTGCGCGCGCTGCGCTCGCGCATCGGCGCCGCCTTCCCCGTCGCGCTGACGAGCTTCCCCTACGTCGACTACCACCCCGCGTTCCCCTACACCGTCTTCCTCGGCGGCGCGGGCGCCCAGGTGGACATGCCGCAGGTCTACTGGAAGGACATCGGCGACACGGTCGACATGGCGCTCACCCGCACGTGGATGCTCAACCGCGTGTACGCGCGCCCGATCCACGCGATCGGGCAGCTCTACCAGGCCCCGACCGCGTCCGACGTGCTGCGCTTCCGCACGCTGGCCGCCGCCTACGGCGCGATCGGCACCAGCTGGTGGGACTGGCAGGAGGCCCCCGGGCGGCTGTGGTCGGTGCTCGCTCAGCCGCTGACCGCACCGGCCACCAAGGTGGCCGATCCGGGCTGGCCCGTGCTCGGCCGGCGCTCCAAGGGCGACCTCGTCGTACGCGCCCAGCAGCTGCTGCGCGCCGGGGGGCGGCTCGTGCGCGCGAACGGCATCTATGGCGCGCAGACCGCCGCCGCGGTGCGGCGCCTGCAGACGGCCGCCGGAATCCCCGTTACGGGGGTCGTGGACGCCGCCACCTGGCAGACGCTGCTGGGGCTCCCGGTGACGCCCGCGCCCGTCGCGACGCCGGTCGCGCCCTCGCCACCTGCCGCGCCGACGGGCGGGTCGCTCGCGAAGGTCTCCCGCGCGAGCGGCGGCGTGCCCGCCTCGGCGGACCTCCCCGCCGTGCGCGACGAGATCGCCGGCGCACGCTGACCGGCGGACCCGGCGCGCGACTCGAAGGCGCCCTCTACGCTGGATCCATGCTCGGCTCGGTCCTTCTGCGCGCGGCGGGCGCTGCTGCGGCGGCGCTCGCGCTCGCCGCGCCGGCGGCGCCCGCCGCGCCCGCGGGCGGGGCGTTCCGCGGCAGCACGGCCGAGCGCCGCGATGTCGCGCTGACGCTTGCGGGCGGGCGCGTCACGCATGTGCGCGTGACGATCGGGCGCTACGTCTGCAGCCCGGAGGGCGACATCGGGCCGCTGGCCGTCGAGGTCGACGCCGGCGCGCGGGTCGGCTCACGCGGCACGTTCGGCTTCAGCGCGGGCCCGCCGTCCGAGCGGCTGCGCGTCGACGGGCGCATCGGGCGTGGCGGGGTCGTCCGCGGGCGCCTGCGTCTCACGGGCACGATGGGCATCGGCGACCCGTGCGCCTCGCGCCGGATCGCCTTCAGCGCGACGCGGACGCGCTGATCCAGCGCTCGGCCGTGCCGCGCTCGAGCAGCGCGGCCGGAATGCGCGGCATTCCCGCGCCGTCACGCCGGCGCGACCCCTGGGCCCCGGCCGCCGCGGCGGCCCCGCCGGGGCTGTAGCGCACCGTGCGGCCGCCGAGCACGCCGGAGGCCCCGCCCCCGCGGAGCGTCAGCGTGCCGGCGACGGCGCCGGTGACGCGCACGGTGCCGGTGACGCGCGTGCCGTCGACGCGCAGCGCGCCGGTCAGGTGGACACCCGGCACGTAGGTGTAGCTGCGCAGGTGCATGGTGCCGTTGAAGGCGTCGGTCGCGCTGACGCTGCCGCCGTGGAGCCCGCCGCTCTTGGGCGAGAAGCCCGCGTACAGCGCCTCCAGCGCGCTGATACGCGCGTCGTCGACGGAGTCGAGCGTCGCGAACAGCGTGCGTCCCCGGTCACCGGGGACCGAGGCCGGGCGGCGGAAGTCCTCGATCGAATGCGGCGGGATGGGCAGCACGCGCAGCTCATTCGTTTCGCCCGTGCGGCAGGGCTTGACCTTCCCCCCATCGGCCCAGGTGCGCAGCGCCCGCTCGGCGCAGCCGGTGCCGTCGCTGTCGAGCTGGTCATGACCATCGCCGGGGATCTCGATCAGCTGCGCGCGCGGCATGAGCTTCGCGGTCGCCTCGGCGTTCTCGACCGGGGTGCGCATGTCCAGGCGCCCGCCGAGCACCAGCGCCGGGACGTCGGGCAGCCGCCCCAGGGGCGGCAGCGGGGCGGCCTGGCGCGGGAAGAGCAGGCAGTCGTCGGCGTAGCTCGAGCTGCGCACGGTCTCGGCCGACCATGGCGCGTACGAGGCGGGAGGGATGGCCGCGAGCGCGGCGAGCGCCAGCGCGGGGCGCACGGCGGGATCCGAGTCGGCCGGCCACGGCAGCGCCGTGTCCAGGCAGCCCGTCGTGACGTTCAGGCCGAGGCTCAGGTCGGTGGTCTTCGTCGGGGGGCCCTCGCCGATGCGCCGCAGGTGCAGCAGCGCAGCCATGTCGCCGGCGCGCGCGGCTGCCATCGCGCCGGGGAGCCGCGCCTGCATGAAGGGGTTCAGGTCGGCCGAGGTGACGAGGAACGACAGCTCCTCCTCGGTCGTGTAGCGCGCGGTGCGCCTGCGGCCCTGCGTGTCGTAGACGGTGCCGCTGATCGGCCCGCGGCGCACGCGCGCAAGCACGGCGGCAAGGTCGCGCACCGGGTCCTTCGTCACACCCTTGCAGCGTCTGCCGGCGCACTGCTCGCGCAGGATCCGCGGCAGGGCGCTGTAGGAGTCCATGAAGAACGCGTCCGGGCGGTCGGGTCCGACGACCGAGTCGAGGATCAGCCGATCGGTCCGCGACGGGAAGGTGCGGGCGTACTCCTGTGCCACCCATGTCCCGTAGCTGACGCCCATCAGCGCGATCTTGTGCGCGCCGAAGGCGACGCGCAGGCTGTTGAGGTCGCCGACCGTGTCCGGCGTGCCGTAGAACGAGCGTCGCGGCCCGATCTCCTGCTCGCAGCGCAGGATCGCCTGCGGCGTGAACGGGTCGAGCGCGCCGGTCGCCTGCAGCTGCGGGCAGCGCAGCGCGCCGGAGAGCCCCGTGCCCCGCTGGTCGAGGACGACCAGCCGGTAGCGGCGCAGCATCGGCGCGAGGCTCTGCGCGAAGCTCCCGGCGACATCGACCGAGCTCTGCCCCGGCCCGCCCGACAGCGCGATCAGCAGGCCCGCGCCCTTGCGATAGTGCCGCTGGGCGGCGACCGCCAGCTTCAGCGTGCCGCCCACGCGGCCGCTGTGGTCGATCGGCACCGTCAGCGCCCCGCAGACGAAGTCGCTGTCCGAGCGGCACGTGCGCATCGGCAGCGCCGCGGCGCCGGCGGGCGCCGCGAGCGCGGCGAGCGCGACGAGCAGCGCGACCGCGGGCGCGCGCCGTGGGCGCGCCGCGCGATGCCCGCAGGAGACGGTGGATGGGGCGCCGGACACGGACGGGGACCGTACCGGCTGGCGCAGGTCGGCGCGCCGCTCGCAAGCCCGCGCTCATCGCGGGCATGCGGCTGTATTCGCGCCGTCGTGGGAGTACTCTGACGGGTCCATGACGGACGACGCAACGCTGCACGCCGGGCCGCGCGACCCGGAGGAGAACGCGGCGCTCGCCGCCCAGTGGCGCCGCCTGGCCAACCTGGCCACGGTCGTGGCGCTCATGACGAGCCCGGCGCTGTTCCTCGCGTTCTACCGCACGAACGGCTGGCCGCTGTGGGTCTCGCTGCTCGCCACGATCGCAGGGGTGGGCGCGTTCCGCGGCCTGATCGACGTGATCGCCAACCGCATCATCCCGCGCGCGAGCCTCTACGGCGCCGAGCGCGAGCTGCTCGACGAGGACATCGTCGGGCGCCGGCGGCTGTGGTTCTGGCGCAGCGTCTTCCGCTTCCTCGCGTGGGTCGTGGTGATCCTCGCCGCGCTCACGCTGCTGCTGCACCTGCTCGGGACCTCGTGGAGCTCGTTGTGGAGCACGGTCTCCACGACGCTGCCGTACCTGCTGATGCTGTTCGTGCAGCTGCCGATCTTCTTCCTCATCAACTTCGCGATCCTGTTCGGGCCGATGCTCGTCTTCGGCCTGAAGCAGATGAAGGGCTACGAGCCGGGCGACGCGGACTGGGGGGTGCGCCTCGACGACGTGCGCGGGCAGGCCGAGCCCAAGCAGGAGGTCACGCGCGTGATCTCCCTGTGGCAGTCCGGTGACGCCTTCCGCCAGGCCGGCGGCAAGCCCGAGCGCGGACTGCTGTTCATCGGCCAGCCGGGCACCGGCAAGACGATGCTCTCGAAGGCGATCGCGACGTCGTTCAACTCGCCGATCGTGACGATGCCCGGCTCGGGCTTCGCCCAGACCTTCGTCGGGATGGACGTGATCGTCGTGATGTTCCTGATCCGCAAGGCGCGCAAGCTCGCGCGCAAATGGGGCGGGCAGTGCATCATCTTCATCGACGAGATCGACGCCGTCGGCATGCGCCGGCAGGCGCTGGGGGCCGCCGGGATGGGCATGGCGAGCGGGCTCCCCCCGCTCGGCGGGCCGCTCGACGAGACGCCGATGTTCGGCCCGTGGGGCGCGCTGACGCCGTCCGGCGACCTCGTCCTCGAGACGCGCGCCTGGCGGGAGCGCATGTTCGAGGCGCGGGCGCCGGAGCCGCGCTCGATCTACCCGGCGCCCTACGGCGCGATCCGCGACCGCATCGCGAACGTCATCCCCGGCGGCATGTTCGGCGGGATGGGCGGCGGCATGGCCCTCAACCAGCTGCTGGTGCAGATGGACGGCGTCGACGACCCGCCGTTCATGCGCAAGTGGGTCGGCAAGAAGACGAACACCGTCCTCGACGCGCTGTACATCGTGCCCCAGCGGATCGGGACGGTGCGCCTGCGCCTCAAGCCGGCCAAGCCGCGCTCGGAGGAGATCTACTTCATCGGCGCGACCAACGTGCCGATCGACGCGCTGGACCCCGCGCTCGTGCGCCCGGGCCGCATGGGCCGCCACATCTGGTTCCGCACGCCGACGAAGGACGACCGCGCCGACATCTTCGACCTCTACCTGGGGAAGGTCGCGCACGACCCGGACCTCGACTCGCCGGAGCGCCGCGACGAGCTCGCGCGCATGACGAACGGCTACTCCCCCGCGATGATCGAGCAGGTCTGCTCGATGGCGCTGACCCTCGCGCACAGCGACCGGCGCCCGTACTTCGTGCGCGAGGACATCGTCGAGGCGATGACGACGATCGAGTCCGGCACCGCGGTCGGCGTCGACTACGTCGACAAGGAGACGCGGGCGGTCGCGATCCACGAGGCCGGCCACGCCGTGGCGAGTCACGTCTACATGAGCGACACGATGTCCACGCGCCTGTCGATCCGCATGCGCGGCAACTCGCTCGGCCACCACCAGGCGATCGAGAAGGAGGAGCGCTTCTCCTCGTGGCGCCACGAGGAGATCGGCAAGCTCGTGTGGACGCTCGGCGCGATGGCGGCCGAGCACGTCTTCTACGGCGAGAACTCCGTCGGCGTCGGCGGCGACATCTTCAGCGCCACGTGGGGCGCGGCGAACATGGTCGGCGCGAGCGGCATGGGCCCCGAGCCGGTGCTGCTCGACCGCGAGGCATTCCCCAGCGCGAAGAAGCGCAAGGAGGCCGAGGAGCGCATCATGCGGCGCTTCGAGGCGATCGGCCAGCAGATCATGAACCGCCGCTCGAGCCCGATGCAGGGCGACCCGATCGCCGCCGTCCTGTCCGACCCGCAGAAGAAGCAGGCGGCCGCGCGGATCCTCGGCCAGTGCTACGTGACCGCGCTCGCCTGCATCCGCCACAACCGCGAGGCGGTCGCGGAGATCGCCGACGTCCTCGTACGCCGGCGCGAGCTCTACGGCGACGACGTCACCGACCTGCTGACCGCGGCACAGCTCGAGGCCCCCGTGATCGACGTGCTCGACGAAGCGAACTGGCCGGCGGTATGAGCGACGCGCAGGACATCCGACCGATTCCGGGTCCCGGCCGCTCCGGCGACCCTGCCGGAACGGGCCCGCGCCACGACCCGCGCGACCTGCTGCCAGCGCGCCGCGCGGTGCTCCCCGATGAGATCGAGGACGCGAACGTCGTCGAGGGCGACGCGGTCGACGTCACCGACGGCGAGCCGGACCCCGCCGGCGCGCCGGACGACGAGCATCACGAGCTGCTGCCCGAGCGCGTCGCCGCGGCCGGCGCCCCCGCGCTCAGCGCAGCCGCGGCGCCGCACGCCTCGCGCTTCCAGTTCCTCGCCGGCGCCCTGGTCGCGATCGGCGCCGCCGCCGTGGTGCTCGCCGTCGGCTTCGTCGTCGGCGGCGCCGGCGGCAGGGCAGGCTCGTCGGGGCCGGCCTGGTCGGCCTGGCACCCGAGCAGCAGCGCGGCGGCCGCGCAGCAGATCGCCGACTATGTCGGCCAGCAGTACCACCTCCACGACGGTCGCCAGCTCGTGCTCGCCCAGGGCGGCCCGCTGAAGGTCGCCGGGCTCCCGCTCACGGTGGCGCTGCGCGAGACCGCGGCGCAGGGCGGCGACATCAAGCTCTACGACGACAAGGGCGTCCTCTTCCGCATGTGCGGGCTGGGCCGCAACTGCGCGATCGCCGAGGGCAAGCCGTCGGTCGAGCGCCACCTGCTGCTGCGCCGCGAGGCGCTTGAGCTGGCGCTCTACGCCTTCCGCTATATGGACGGGGTCAAACAGATCGCCGTGCTGCTCCCGCCGGCGCCCGGCAAGCTGCCCAGCCAGGCCGTCTTCTTCCGCCGCGAGGAGCTCGCGCCCGAGCTGAGGCGCCCGCTCGACACGACGCTGACCGCCGAGGCGCCCACGGTCAGGACGATGACGCGCTCCCCAGACGCGCTGCTCGTCGACCAGCTGACGCTGCCGACGCTGTTCAAGTTCAGCCTCACGCAGGCCAACCAGGACGACCGCGCCTTCCTCGTGCTGGACCCGTTCACGGCCGCGTCAGGGTCGTCGTCGGGCTCGAGGGGCACGTCGGGCTCCAGCAACTCGTCGGGTGGATGAGCGCGGCGCGGCGCGTGCGGCGCTGATTCGCGCCAAGGCGCGCCTCGACACGCTGGACCTCTATCCGCGGCCGGTGCGCCTGCGACGCGTGCGCCTGGTGAGCGCGCCGCGGCTGTTCCGGTTGCCGTGGCTGCGGCGCTTTGACGGCTACGCGACCTGGACGGTGATCCTGCTGCGCGGGCCGGTCGCGACGGCGTCCGACGACCTCATAGCGCACGAGCTCTGCCACGTGTGGCAGATGCAGCACCATCCACTGCGCATGCCGCTCTCCTACCTGCGCCACGGGTACGCGCGCAACCCCTACGAGGCCGAGGCGCGCCTCGCCGCCGCCCGCACCGCGAACGTCCCTGGTGGCCGCCCATAGCAGGCAGCGAGGGACGCTCGGTGTAGTGGGCGTCAGGGGCGTGGGGTGAATCCCGGGCATGCGAGCACCGGCACGCGCGGGTAGCGCTCGTATTGCGGCTCGGTCCGCGAGCGCTCGCAGAGCGTGAACGTCGACCCGCGGCTCGTGCGTACAAGACGCTGGTGCGCGCAGCGGTCGCACAGGCCGAAGGCGGGCGCCCCCATCGCCGTCACTATACTTTCTGAAGGCTTGGCAACGTTCCGCAGACTCCTCGGCTTCCTCGATCCCTACCGGCGTGGGGTGATCGAGAGCTTCGCGCTTGCGGTCGCCGCGATGGGCATGACGGTGCTGATCCCCTGGCTCACCGGCCAGGCGATCAACCAGATCCGCGCGGGCGACAAGGCGAACCTCATGGCGCTCGGCGGCGCCGTGCTGCTCGCCGGCGTGCTGCGCCTGGCGCTGACCGTCTTCCGAAGGCTCGTCTCGGGCCGCGTGTCGCTCGGTGTCGAGCGCGACCTGCGCGCCTACATGTACGAGCACCTGCAGTCGCTGGAGCTGGCGTTCTTCGACGCGCAGCAGACCGGGCAGCTCATGTCGCGCGCGACCGTCGACCTGCAGGCCGTCCGCTTCTTCCTCGGCTACGGGCTGCTCTTCATGCTCCAGTCGGGACTGACGATCGTGCTCGCCGCCGTCGCCATGTTCATCGTCAACCCGGGGCTCGCCGCGATCTCCCTCGCGCCGGTGCCGTTCGTCGTCCTGGTGGCTGCGCGCTACGGCCGGCGCTCGCGCCCCGCGATGCAGGAGGTCCAGCAGCGGATCGCCGAGCTGACCGCCGAGGTCGAGGAGAACGTCTCCGGCGTGCGCGTCGTCAAGGCGTTCGCCGCCGAGGACCGCCAGCGCCGGCGCTTCGAGATGCAGGTCGGCCGCGTCTTCGAGCAGGCCCTGAAGTCCACACGCATCCAGGCCTACTACGGGCCGTTCATCGGCTTCCTGCCACAGGTCGGGCTCGCCGCCGTGATCTTCGTCGGCGGCCGCCAGGTCATCGACGGGTCGCTCACGCTCGGCGCCTTCACCGCCTTCTACACGTACCTGCTGATGCTGATCGGGCCGATGCGCACGCTCGGCATCTCGCTCGGCATGGCCCAGCGCGCGACCGCCTCGGGCGCCCGCCTCTTCCAGATCCTCGACCGCGCGCCCGCGGTCACCGCCAGGCCGGGCGCCGGCCCGCTCCCGCCCGGCAACGGCCGCGTCGAGCTGCGCGGGGTCACGATGCGCTACGAGGGCTCCGAGCACGACGCGCTGCACGACATCTCACTCGAGGTGCCGGCGGGCTGCACCGTCGCCGTCGTCGGCGGCACCGGCTCGGGCAAGACGACGCTCGTGCAGCTGATCCCACGCCTGTACGACGTCACGCGCGGGGCCGTCCTCGTCGACGGCGCCGACGTGCGCGACGTCGACCCGGTCGAGCTTCGCCGCGAGATCGCGACGGTCAACGACGACCCCTTCCTCTTCTCGGCCACCGTCGCGGAGAACATCGCCTACGCGCGCCCGGACGCCTCCGAGGAGGACATCGTCGCCGCCGCGCGGCGCGCGCAGGCGCACGAATTCATCGCGCGCCTGCCCGACGGCTACGACACCCGGATCGGGGAGCGAGGCCTGACGCTCTCCGGCGGCCAGCGCCAGCGCCTTGCGATCGCGCGCGCGCTGCTGGCCGACCCGCGGATCCTGATCCTCGACGATGCGACCTCCGCCGTCGACGCGACCACCGAGCGGCAGATCAAGGACGCGCTGCGCGAGGTCATGGCAGGGCGCACGACCTTCGTGATCGCGCACCGGCTGTCGACGATCGCGCTCGCGCAGGAGATCGTCGTGCTCGAGGACGGCGAGCTCGTCGCGCACGGGCGGCACGATGACCTGCTCGACGAGAGCGCGCTCTACCGCGAGATCGTCGAGAAGGGCCTGCCCGACCAGGTGTTCCTCAACCGCAAGCCGCTGGAACGCGAGGTGGCGGGGTTGTGAGCGCACACCACTGGGGCCCGCCCATCGACAATCGCCCGCCCGTGGCGCCGCCCGACGCCGGGCTGCGCGAGCGCGTGCGGCTGCTGTGGCAGGACTCGCGCCGGCGCATGCGCGGCACCGGCGGCCGCGGGCGCAAGCTCCGCGGCCTGGCATCGCTGGTCGCCCCCTACCGGGCGCGCGTCATCGCGATGTCCGTCTCGCTGGTCGTGGGCGTCGCCGCCTCGCTCGCGCCCGCCCCGTTGGCGGCCGCGGCCATCGACCAGGGCATCGTGCCCGGCGACGTGCACAAGCTCGACATCGTCGTCGGCCTCTACCTGCTGAGCGTCCTCGTCGTCTGGATCGCCTCCTACTGGCAGAACTACCTCGTCGGCTGGGTCGGCCAGCGCGCGCTGCAGGACCTGCGGATGCGGATCTTCACGCACCTGCAGCACATGCCGATCGGCTTCTACGAGCGCCGGCCCGCCGGCGTGCTGATCAGCCGCATGACGAACGACGTCGAGGCGCTCGACTCGCTCGTGACCGACACGGTCGTGACCCTGTTCCAGGCCTCGCTGACGCTGATCGGCTCGATCATCATCCTGCTCGCGCTCGACTGGCAGCTGGCGCTGCTCGTCTTCCTGATCTTCCCGTTCATGGCGCTCGCCTCACTGATCTTCCGGATCGTGAGCGCCGACGCCTACCGCCACACGCGCGAGACGATCGGCTCGATCACGGCCTACCTCCAGGAGACCCTCTCCGGCGTCCGTGTGGTGCGCTCGTTCGCCCGCGAAGCCCACCATCGCGAGCAGTTCGAGCAGCTCAACGAGCGAAACCGCGAAGCGAACATGAAGACCGTCTACCTCAACGCCGCGTACTTCCCGGCGGTCGAGTTCCTCAGCTCGCTGGCGACCGTGCTCGTGATCGTCGTCGGCGGCCTGCAGGCGATCAACGGGAACATCCAGGTCGGCGTGCTCGTGGGCTTCATCGCGGCGCTGAACAACTTCTTCGACCCGATCGGGCAGCTCTCGCAGGTGTACACGACCTACCAGTCCGGCATGGCGGCGCTCGACAAGATCTTCGAGCTGCTGGACACCGAGCCCGAGCTCGTCGACGCCCCCGATGCGGTCGAGCTGCCGGCAATCCGCGGCGAGATCGAGTTCGACGACGTCTCCTTCCGCTACCTGGTGGACGACCCCGAGAATCCGACGAAGCTCGCTCTCGACCACGTGGATCTCGTGATCCCTCCCGGCCAGACCGTCGCGCTCGTTGGCGCGACGGGCGCGGGCAAGTCGACCTTCGCCAAGCTCGTGGCCCGCTTCTACGACCCGACCGAGGGCGTGGTGCGCGTCGACGGCCACGACCTGCGCCACGTGACGATGCAGTCGCTGCGCTCGCAGCTCGGCATCGTCCCGCAGGAGGCGTTTCTGTTCAGCGGCACGATCGCCGACAACCTCGCCTTCGGGCGCCCCGACGCCACCCGCGAGGAGCTCGAGCGCGCCGCGAAGGCGATCGGGCTCTGGGACGTCGTCGCGCGGCTGCCGAACGGGCTGGACACTCAGATCGGCGAGCGCGGCGTGCAGCTGTCCGCCGGGCAGCGTCAGCTCGTCGCCTTCGGGCGGGCGCTCGTCGCCGACCCGCGCATCCTCGTGCTCGATGAGGCGACCTCCAACGTTGACATCCACACCGAGAGCCGGATCGAGAGCGGCCTGCGGCGCCTGCTCGCCGGCCGCACGGCGATCGTCGTCGCCCACCGCCTATCGACGATCCGCCAGGCCGGGCGGATCGTCGTGCTCGAGCACGGGCGGATCGTCGAGCAGGGCACCCACGACGAGCTGCTCGACGCCGGCGGCGCGTACGCGCAGCTCTACCGCGCCTGGGCCGAGCAGGCCGCGGCGTAGCGCGGCTTTTCGAAAGGCCTTCTCAGTGGAAGCCGCTCGCGGCCTCCTTGCCGTGCACCGGCTCGGCCTGCTTGGCGAGCTTGGGCAGCGTCGCCTTCAGGTCGGCCAGCAGCATGTCGGCCAGGTCGTGGCTGAAGTCGCGCCTGACGACCACGCGCAGGGCCGCGAGGTCCGTGCGGTTGGCCGGGAACGTGTACGCGGGGACGAGCCAGCCGCGCCCGCGCAGCGCGGCCGAGACGTCGAAGACGGTGTAGTTGTCGATGTCGTCATTGAGCGTGAACGCGAAGACGGGCAGCTCGTCGCCGTGCGTGAGGAGCTTGAACGGGCCGAGCTGCTCGACCCCCGAGGAGAGCCGCGTGGCAACCTCGCGCGAGTAGCCGTGCACCGCGCGGTAGCCCTCGAAGCCGAGCCGCAGGAAGTTGTAGTACTGCGCCACGACCTGCGCCCCGGGGCGCGAGAAGTTCAGCGCGAAGGTCGGCATGTTGTCGCCGAGGTAGTTCACCCAGAAGATGAGGTCGTCGGGGAGCGCGTCGGCGTCGCGCCAGACGATCCAGCCGACACCGGGGTAGACGAGGCCGTACTTGTGGCCTGAGGCGTTGATCGAGGCCACGCGGTCAAGGCGGAAGTCCCACTCGAGCTCGGGGTCGACGAACGGCGCGACGAAGCCGCCGGAGGCACCATCGACATGGACGGGGATGTCGAGGCCGCTCTCCTGCTGCAGGCGGTCGAGCGCGGCGCAGATCTCCTTCACCGGCTCGTAGGAGCCGTCGAACGTCGAGCCGAGGATCGCGACGACGCCGATCGTGTTCTCGTCGCAGAGCTTGACCGCCTCCTCGGCGCTCAGGTGGTAGCGCTCGCCCTCCATCGGGACCAGGCGCATCTCCACGTCCCAGTAGTTCGCGAACTTCTCCCAGCAGACCTGGACGTTGATCCCCATCACGAGGTTCGGCTTGTCGGCCGGCTTGCCGGCGGCCTTGCGCGCATGCTGCCAGCGGCGCTTGAGCGCCAGGCCACCGAGCATCGCGGCCTCGCTGGAGCCGGTCGTCGAGCATCCCGTCGCCACCGAGCTGTCCGGCGCGTGCCACAGCCCGCTGAGCATGTTGACGCAGCGCATCTCGAGCTCCGCGGTCTGCGGGTACTCGTCCTTGTCGATCATGTTCTTGTCGAAGCACTCGGTCATCAGCAGCTGGGCCTCGGGCTCCATCCACGTGGTGACGAAGGTCGCCAGGTTGAGGCGCGCGTTCCCGTCGAGCATCAGCTCGTCGTGGATCACCTGGAAGGCGATGACCCGCTCCATCTCGCCGTCGGGCAAGGTGTGCCGCGGGATCGTGTTGCCCTCAACCCCGAAGATCGGGGACAGCGAGATGTCCGCGGTCGTCTCCTCGGGGCCCATCGGGTGCCGCAACGCCATCGCTGATCCTCCGTTCGCCGGTCGGGTGCTCGTCGCCTGGGAACCTACCGGCGCCGTACGGGCGCAGGCTCATCCGATTCGGCTGATCGGCCCCGGCTTTGGTTTTCGGCGCCGGATGCCGATCAGGGGATGACGTCCGCGTTCGCGTTCCCGACCCCTGAGCCCATGTCGCAGCCCGAGTTCTCCGTAGCGCCGCCCGTGCTGATCCCGACCCGGCAGGACAACGGCCTGCCGCTCGGCATCGTCGCCCCCACCCAGCGCGAGCGCTCGCGCCGCATGATCGGCGAGATCGTCGTCGACCTCGGGCTCGCCGACCGGCTCGAGGTCGAGGCGGCGGTCGCCGAGGCGCGCGCGTCGAGCCGCACGACGGGCAGCGTGCTCGTCGACCGCGGCACGCTGACGCCCGACCAGCTGGCGCGCGTGATCGCCGAGCGATTCGGCGTCGACTATGTCGACCTCTCGGCCTACAGCGTCGACTTCCGGGCCTGCAGCCTCGTGACCCCGGAGGCGGCGCGCCGCTACGAGGCGGTGCCGATCGGCTTCAAGGACGCGCGCACCCTGCTGCTCGTAACCTCCGACCCGGCGAACGTGCTGGCGATCGACGACGTGGCGATGATGACCGGCTTCGACGTGCACCCGGTGGTCGCCTCGCGTGAGGACATCGGCGCGCTGATCGCGAAGCTCGCACGCCTGGAGGACGTCGGCGAGGCCGAGGACGACGACGAGGACGAGGGCGAGCTGCTGATCGGCGACGTGCGCGACGCCGACGACGCGCCCGTCATCAAGCTCGTGCACTCGATCATCGCGGAGGCGATCGAGCTGCGGGCGAGCGACGTCCACTTCGACCCCGACGGCCAGGAGCTGCGCGTCCACTACCGGATCGACGGCGTGCTCAAGCCGTCGAACGCCGTGCCCAGGCGGATGGTGCGCGGGGTGGTCTCGCGCGTGAAGATCATGGCCAACCTCGACATCGCCGAGCGACGCATCCCGCAGGACGGCCGCCTGGCGCTCGCGATCGACGGGCGCAGCGTCGACGTGCGCGTCGTCACCCTGCCGCTCGTCGGCGGCGAGTCGGTGGTCCTGCGCGTGCTCGACCACGACGGCGGCATGATCGAGCTCGACGCGCTCGGTCTGCGCGACCGCGAGCTGGACCGGCTGCGCCGCGCGATCGCCCAGCCCTACGGCGCGATCCTCGTGACCGGCCCGACCGGCTCGGGTAAGACCACGACGCTCTACGGCGCGCTCGCGCTGCTGAACACCGGCGAGCGCTCGATCATCACGATCGAGGACCCCGTCGAGTACCGGGTGGACGGCATCAAGCAGCTGCAGGTCAACCCGAAGGTCGGGATGAGCTTCGCCAAAGGGCTGCGCACGATGGTCCGTGCGGACCCCGACGTGATCATGGTCGGCGAGATCCGCGACCGGGAGACCGCGCAGATCGGGATCGAGGCCGCCCTCACGGGTCACCTCGTCCTCTCGACGCTGCACACGCGCGACGCCCCGACGGCGGTCACGCGGCTCGTCGACATGGGCATCGAGCCGTTTCTCGCCGCCTCGGCGCTCGACTGCATCGTCGCCCAGCGCCTGGCGCGGACGCTCTGCACGTGCAAGGTCGAGACGGTCATCCCCGCCGAGGTGCTGCTCGCCAACGGCTACGAGGCCGACGACGACCTTCCCGCCTTCGAGGCCCATGGCTGCGGGCGCTGCGGCGGCACCGGGTACCGCGGGCGCATCGGCCTGTTCGAGGTCATGGACGTGAGCGAGGAGATCCGCTCGATGCTGATGCGCGGCGAGGCCGCTCCGGCGATCGCCCGCCAGGCCATGGCAGCCGGGATGCGCCGCCTGCGCGACGACGGGCTCGACAAGGTCCGCAGCGGGCACACGTCGCTGGCCGAGGTCGGCCGCGTCGCGGGCAGCTGAGGCGGGCTCCTATCCCAGCGCGTCCGCTTCGCGCTCGCGCAGCTCGATGCGCCGGATCTTCCCCGTGAGCGTCTTGGGCAGGTCGGCGACGAACTCGATGCGCCGCGGGTAGGCGTAGGCGCTCAGGCGGTCGCGCACGAACGCCTTGATCTCCTGCGCCAGCTCGTCGGAGGGCCCGTACCCGTCGGCGAGCACGATGAACGCCTTGACGACCGTGCCGCGCCGCTCGTCGGGCGAGGCGACCGCAGCGGCCTCGCGCACGGCTGGATGCTCGATGCAGGCGGACTCCACCTCGAACGGGCCGATCCGGTAGCCCGCGGAGATGATCACGTCGTCCGCGCGCCCGGCGTACCAGACGTAGCCGTCCGCATCCTGGGTGGCGGCGTCCTTGGTGTGGAACCACTCGCCGCCGAACGTCGCCTGCGCGGCCTCCTCGTTCTCCCAGTAGCCGAGCGGGTAGTGCGGGTTCGAGCGCGCGCGCAGGCAGATCTCGCCGCGCTCGCCGCGCGCGACCTCGTGCTCGTCCTCGTCGAGGATTCGCACGTCCCAGCCGGGCATCGGCCGGCCCATGGACCCCTCGCGGACCTCCATCCACGGGAAGTTGCCGCACAGCGGGTAGGACTCGGTCAGGCCGTAGTAGTCGAGCACCGTGAGGCCGTACTGCTCGCGGAACCAGCGGATCGCCTCGGGGTTGAGCGGCTCGCCGGCGCTGCAGACGCGCCGGAAGCCGCACGGGAAGCGCGCGGCGGCGTCCTCGATCGCCATCATCGAGCGCATCGCGGTCGGCGTCGTGAAGACGTTCGTGACCGCGTTGCGGCTGAGGAAGTCCAGCTGTGCCTCGGGGTCGAAGCCGCCCTGGCGCTGCAGCACGACCTGCACCGCCCCGAGGCGCCACGGGCCCAGCAGCGGTGCGATGCCCGCCGCCCACGCCCACTCGCCCATGCCATGGAAGCGCTCGCCGTCCTGCACCTCGTGGCAGTGGATGAACTCCTCGTGCGCCAGCAGGTAGCGGTGGGCGTGGACGATCCCCTTCGCCAGCCCGGTCGTGCCGGAGGTGTAGTAGAGCTGCGCGGGGTCGTCGCAGCTCGTGTCGGCGGTCGTGAACTGCGTCGAGGCGCCGGCCAGCAGGTCCGCGTCGAGCACGAGCAGCTCTCCCACGCCGTCGCCGACGAAGTGCTGAAAGCGCGGCGCGTTGGCGCTGTCGGTGACGAGCACGCGCGGGCGGGAGTCCTGCAGGCGGTGCGCGATGCCCTCGTCGCCGTAGAGGACGGACATCGACAGCAGCAGGCCGGCGTTCTTCCACGCGCCGAAGAAGATCGCGGCGGTCTCGGGGGTGGGCGGCAGGACAACGGCGACGCGCTCGCCGCGCTGCACCCCGTGGTCGTGCAGGACGTTCGCAGCCTGGTTCGAGAGGTCCTGCATGTCGCCCCAGGTGAGCTCGCGCCGGGCGCCGTCGTGGCGCTCCCAGACCATCGCGAGCTTCTCGCGAGGGTGCTTGTCGCACACGTCCTGCGCGATGTTGTAGCGCTCGGGCACGACCCAGCGATGCTCGGCGCAGAGCTGCTCGTAGCGATCCATGGCGCGACGCTACACCGCGGGTGCGTGCGCTGCGTCGCCCCCGCTGCCTCGCCCACGTCGCACCGCCGCGTCCAGTGCGAAGGACAGGACCGTGAGGGCGATGATCGCGATGAACGTCCACGGCTCCGTCTGGAGCGTGTTGACCGCGAAGAAGACGAGCACGATCGCCGTGACCGCGATCGCGAGCAGCACGATCACCGGATTGCTCCCCGTGTCCGCGCGCCTGCGCCACCCGGCGACCCCGACGAGCACGAAGATCATCAGCGCCACCGCACTGCCGACCGACGCGATCGCGGAGAGATCGACGAGGTTCGCGACGACCAAGACGATGGCGGCGGTGATGAGCAGCCCGGCGTGCCGGCCCAGGCGCGACCCGGAGCCGAAGAACGCGGGAAACAGATGCAGCTCGGCGAGCATGCCGGTGAGGTTGCCCGACGCGTAGAGCGTCGCGTTCGTGGCGCCCGCGGTCGAGAGCAGCGCCGCCACGGCCATCACCGTGAACCCCGCGTCCCCGAGCGTCGGGCGCGCCGCCTCGGCGATCGCCGTCTCGCCGTACCCGATCACCTGGGTGACGGTGAGCGTCCCGAAGACGCCGAGCGCGATCAGGACGTACACCGTCGCCGTGACGCCGAGCGCGCCGTACATCGCGCGCGGCAGGTCGTGGGACGGGTCGCGCAGGTCGCCGGCGGTGAACGTGATGACGTTGAAGCCCAGGTAGGCGAAGAACGTGAGCGCGACGCTCGCGACGATCTTCGATGCCGACGGGTAGCCGCTGAAGGCCAGCAGGTCAAGGTTGATGTTCGGCAGCGTCACGCAGATGAAGACCGCGAAGACGATCAGCACGCCGGTGACGATCACCGATTGCGCGCGTGCGACGAACCGGGCGCCCACGAGGTTCACGGCGACCATCACGATCACCAGGGCCGTGATGAAGATGTGGTTCCACGCGCCGCCGGCGTTCTCCCCCACGAACAGCGAGGTGGCGTAGGCGCCGAACGAGACGACGACCATCGAGCAGACGATCACGACGGCGGCGATGTAGCCCAGCCAGGATGCGACGCCGACGAGCCGGCCGAGCCCGAATCCCTCCACCAGATAGGTGATGAGGCCGCCGGAGGACGGGTAGCGGACCCCGAGCTTCACGCAGACGTAGCCGAGCAGGCCGGCCACGACGCCGCCGACGAGGAAGGAGATCCAGACCGCCGCACCGGCGACCGCGCCGGCCTCGCCGAGCAGCGCGAAGATGCCGGCGCCGATCATCGAGCCGATCCCGAGGACCGTCGCCCCGCGGACGGTCATCTGCTTCGGCTGCCCGGCGCGGTCGGGCTGGCTCTCGGGTGTCTCGGCCGTGCTCATCGGGCGCGCTGCCGCGGGCGGACGCTCAGCGCCTGCGCAGCCGCACCCAGGCGAGCACGAGCAGCGGGATGATGACGATGACGGTGATGACGACCGGCCACATGCGCGCGAAGGCTAGCGGCCGCGGCGGAGCGCTCAGGCGGGCTCGACGTCGGGCAGCGCGCGGCACGCCATGACGCCGCGCGCGTCGTCGTCGGACGCCGACCCCGTCCTGCGGAACCCTCGCTGCAGCTGCTCCTCGGTCAGCGAGCGCCGCCAGCCGTAGCTGTCGCGGACAAGCACGCGCGCGCGCTCCCTGCCGAGGACGCGCACCGCGCGTCCTCCGCTCTGCCACACCTGCCCGGTCTCGATGCCGTCTCCAGCCCGTCGACCGCTCATCTCAGGCTCCAGGCTCGCACCGCCCGAAGCGCCGTTCAACCCCACGGGCGGGGGAACGTCCGCGGAGAGCGGGAATCCTGCGTGGGCGAGCCCGCAGCATCATGGCGCCATGCCCTCGGGCACCCCTCCCCTGCTCTACCTCGACCAGAACTACCTCAGCGGCATCGTCAAGGGCAAGCCCGTGTTCCGCGAGCTCGAGCCCATGCTGCGCGCGGCGGTCGAGCGGGGTGCGGTGCTCGTGCCTGCATCCCCGGTGCACGAGATCGAGTCGGCGCCGCGGCCGGAGCTCGGCGTCCTGGAGCTCCTCTCAGGCCTCTCGCATGGTCGGCGGCTGCCCGAGACGCCGGGACCCGAGGAGCGCGAGATCGAGCGACGTCTGGAGGAGACGATCAAGCGCGAGCATCCCGCTCGGCGCCCGCGCGCAAGCGACGAGCTCGACCTCCGGGCCCTGGCGCTCGCGCTGCCTCGCTGTCGCCTGATCACGTGCGACGCGTTCATGGCCGACGTGATCATGCGCACGCGCCTCGACCGCCGCTACGGCGTCGAGCTCTACTCGGGGCGCGTCGCCGACGTGCGCGCGCTGCGCCGGCGGCTCGCGGCACTGCCCGGGCGGCCCGCGTGACCCGCCGTCAGCTCTGGCGCAGGATCCCGACGAGCATCGCTCGGCGCACGTCGAGTGGATCGGCCTCCGGGGCGGATGCGGTCACCAGCGGCGTCAGCCACGCGCGCAGCAGCACCTCGTCGTCGACATCGTCGCGCAGGAGCCCGGGCGTGCGGCGCGCTGCCGCGATGATCCCCCGTCCCAGGTGGCGGACGCGTGCGCGCTCCTGGTCGACCTGGGGGGCGTACAGGGGCACGTAGCGCAGCACGCACCAGCGCATCGCCGCGCCGACCATCGCGTCCGTGACGCGCACCAGCTCGTCACGGTCCATCAGCTCATCGGGCTCGGGACGGTGCATCGCCGCGCACAGCTCAGTGTTGTACTCGAGGAGCAGCGCATTGGTCAGGCGCTCGCGCGAGGGGAAGTGCCGGAAGAGCGTCGCGCGGTGCACGCCGCACGCCTGGGCGATCGTCGACGAGGAGGCGCCGGGGTCCTCGGCCAGCACCGCTGCAGCACCGTTCAGGATCGCGCGGCGGATGCGCCGGTAGTCGCTGCGCCGACCGGCGAGCTCGTCGCCATCGCCTGAGCCGGCGGGCTCGGTGCCGGCGATTGTCCGCGTGCCTTGCATGGTTCCCCGAACGCTGGGGACACCCTACCGTCCCGCGCGGGCGCTAGTCCGAGGGGCGCTCCCAGCCCTCGAGCGCCGACCCGATCTCGTCCATCACCATGTCGGCGTCCCCCGTCTCGACCGCACAGTCAGGACAGAGGTACTCGACCTCCTCGTCTCCGTCGGGCGTGGTGACCACGTCCTCGACCCATCCCAGGTCCGACGACTCGTACCAGCGGCCGCACCTTGCGCACCTGATCTCGGTGTCCACGACGCCACCCTCCTCTGCGCTGAGCCACGCGCCGAGCCACCTCGAGGCGGCGGCCGGCGCCTGAAGGTACCGCCGAGCGTACACGTCGACGAGGGCTCGCAGCGCCTGGGTTCTGCACGCGGTGTACGAATCTCCCCCACCGCGCGCCGCCGCACCCGCCTAATCTGGCCTTGGCGCCGCACTGAGCGCGCGGCCCCAGCGACGCGGCCCAAGACCGGTGCGGCGCGGGGCCGCGCCTCAGCGCAGAGCTACAGCCACCCGCGATCGCGGAACGCGTCGCGCAGGCGCGCGCACGCGGCGAGCGCATCGGCGACCCGCGACTGAGCCTGGAGGTCGAGCGCCAGCAGCTGCGCGTGCGGGGTCAGTTCCTCGGGCGGCACACCGGGCCGCAGCAACGACATCGTGCGGTCGACCTCACCGTGCAGCAGGTCGATGAGCTCAGCGACCCCGTCCCGGACGTCGGCGTCGATCGTCGCCACGACCCAGCTGAGCGTCTGCGGCGGCGGCTCGCCGGCCGGCAGCTCGTCGACGAGGTCCAGGATGGTCGCGTAGAGGTCACGGCGCTGATCGGCGCGGCGTGCCCTGCTCCGCGCCCGCTGCTCGGCGCGCTCGTGAGCGACCGTGCTCTCCGTGGTGCGGTCCGACAGGCCGGCTGTTGCCGCGTCGCCCATGGGCGAACGGTACGCCCGCGCAAGGGCCGAGGGACACACGTTCGACCGAGGAGCCCGGCGCGGCAGGGACCATCCTGGTCCGCCGGCCGGGCTCTCACACAGGACAGCGGCGGCCGCTGTGGACGGCATAAACCGGGCCGAAAAGATGGCTCAAGCGCTCAGGGAAACCACTCGCGTTCCCACCGGGAGATCTCGAACGGCACGCCCGGGGGGCCTCCGATTGCGAGGATCGCCGTGCCGTCGACCGTCGCCCGGGCGCTGCGGATCAGCGCCGGGTCGCGCACGAACACCAGCATGCCGGCGGGGGCGTCAATGTCCTCTCCGTCGACGGTGAACACCGCATGTCCGCTCATCACCGCGAACAGCTCCTCGTGGCCGTCCGTGCGATTGCTCTCGTCGTCGCGCTCGTGATGCGGCTCCACCAGCTCGTCGCCCGCGCCGCCCGTGATCGCGTTCACCCCGAACGCTCGAACGTCGAAGTGGCGGCGAACGAGACGGAACTCGCCGTCGGTGGCGTCCGGGTAGTCCGGGTAGATGTCCGTCGCCGCGACGACGTCCGAAAGGAGCACGGCACCGAACGGCGCGTTGCGCGGATCGGTCACCGGAGGAGCTTCGCACGTCCGCCGCGCGACGGTCAACGTTGCCCGCCCGACGGTGGCAGCAGTCCCGACCGCGAGCGCGCCCACGACCACGGTGCCGACTGGGACCTCGACGACCGAGACCGGCACGACGACCGGCACGCCACGGAGGCCGGGACGACTTCCGCGCCCACCGAGACGCGCACCGTCACCGAGACACTCCCGGCCCAGACGAGGACGAAGACGGTCACCCCGACGGCAGCGCCGACGACGACCACGGTCACCGAGCAACCCACGACGACCATAACGCGCAAGACGACCGCCACGACCGCCGCCCGCGCCGTAGTCTACGACCAGCACGAGCGCGACCCGGACCGTGACAGTAACCGCATCGAACGAGAGCAGCTCTGGGAGTCCCGGCGTGGGCGCCGGGCGCTGCTGGGCGCAGCGGCCGCAGCTCTGATAGTTCGCGTCCGGGCAGCCTCCATGGCTGCAGGTCCGGCAAGCGCTCAAGCCGGCGCACTACCGACATAGACGGTCATCGTCAATGAACCACCGGACGAGGAGGCGCGCGATGCGCCCGTCTGATCACGCCACGGGCTCTAGGACCATGGGCGTCGCGATCGCGGTCGCGGCCAGCACGCTCTGCGTGCTTCTCCTCATGCCCGCCCCAGGACTCGCCGGCAGGTCCCCCGTGAAGACGAGCGGCGAGTACGACGGGCTGACAGACCAGCGGATCCCCGACGTCTCAAATCTCGTCTACCTCAAGGTGGCAGCCGACGGCCGCCATCTGCAGCACACGCAGATCAGCCCCGTGATGAACTGTGATGTCGTCCTCGCGATCCGAGACCCCCCAGCGATGCAGACGGACACAATAAGCCGCAGTGGCACATTCGCTGGCTCGTGCAGCGCTCCGACCGGCGCGGTCAAGATCACGTGGAAGGGGCAGTTCACTTCGAAGGGCGCGACGGGCACAGCCACCGCAACCACACGGCTGGCCGGCGGCGGGACCTGCAAACGGACCGAGCACTTCACCGCCAAGTGGTTCAAGCACACGCCGCACGTCCGCGGCCGAGCGCCATACACCTGGGCGGACCTGTCGTAAACAGCGTTTCGGGGCCGCGCTCCACTGGGTTGTGACCGTCGCACCCTGTCGAAGAAGCCGACGACCCGACAACCGGTCTTCGGGGACTACTACTACTACTACTACTACTACTACTACTACTACTGCGGGACTAGGACTCGAAAGCGGCCGAGGCGCCGATATCTAAGCCGTTTCCGCGGCGTTTCTGCGACTCTCGACCGCTGGGGAACCGCTGTGGACCGCCCGGTTTCGGGTGCCGACTGTGGCGCAACTGTGGCGCACCATCCTCACGCTCCCTGCGCCTCGAGGTACTCGCCGAGGCGCACGGCGTCGGCGGCGAGCATGCCGGGGATGGCGCGCGCGTACACGTCGAGCGTCATGCGGCTGTCGCTGTGCCCGGCGTACGTCTGTGCCTGCTTGATCGTGACGCCGGCCGCCGGCAGGTAGCTCGTGAAGGTGTGCCTGGCGTCGTGCAGTCCGACGCGCTCGAGCTTCGCCTCGCGCCATGCGGTGTCGGCGCGTCGGCGCACGCTCTCACGGCCGAATGGTTCGGCATCGGTGCGGCCGAACACGAGCGCCTCGCCGCGCCTGCCGGTGCGCATGCGGTGCTCGCGCAGCAGGCGCGCGAGCTGCGGGACGATCGGCACGTCCCGTGAGCCCGCCGCGCTCTTGGGTGTCTGCTCGCCCGCGACGTCATCCCACGAGCGCCGCACGCGCAGCTCCGCGGCGTCGAGGTCGATGTCATCCCAGCGCAGCGCGCGCAGCTCGCCGCGGCGCAGGCCGGCGTAGAACGCGGTCGCCCATAGCGCGCGGTCCTCGGCGGGCAGCGCGTCGAGCAGCCTGGCCGCCTGCGCCGGGTTGACGACGCGCGGTTCGCGCGGTCTGACGGCCGGAAGGTCGAGGTACGTGGTCGGGTTGTCGCGCACGAGCTCGTCGCGCATGGCGCGCCGGTACAGCACGCGCAGCGGGTCGAGCGCGGTGCGCACGCGCGAGGCGCTCGCACCCTCGGCGCGCAGCTCGTCGGCGATGCGTTGCACGTCGCGGCGCCGCACCTCGTGTAGGCGCAGGTGGCCGAGCTTCGGCTTGAGCACGTCGCGCACCGAGTAGCCGTAGGTGCGCAGCGTGCCGGGCTTGTAGTGCTCGCC
>DATKLF010000082.1:0-5573 GCA_035542555.1 Solirubrobacteraceae bacterium
CGTGCCGACGATCGTCCCCGCGGCAAGGTCGTCAAACCCCACAACGGTGTCCGAGGTCGCCGCCGCCGTCCCCGCCTGCGCGAGCGCCCCGAAGAGTGCCGCCAGCAGAACGCACGCCGTCGTCCGTGCCCGTCGCCGCATGTCGCCGTCATCCATGGCCGCAGCCCGTCCAGGGTCCCGCCGGCCGACACTACGCCCGCCGCGCCGCGCGGCGCAACCCCAACCCGGCGGGTACGCTGGCGTGCCGCCCGCGCCTCCCGCGACCGTGTCCGACGTCAAGCTCTCGCCCCAGACGCTGCTCCGGCTCTCCCCTGGCGTGCGCACCCGCTTCGAGCGCTCCGGCCACGTGCTGCTCGATGCCCCGAACGGGACGATCGTCGACATCGGGCCCCGCGGCTACGCCGCGCTCGCGCTCTTCGCCCAGCCGCTCGCGCTCGGCGAGGCGATCGAGCGACTCCAGGCCGGCAGCGCGACCGACCTCGCGCCGAGCCTCGGCGTCATCAACATGCTCATCGAGGAGGGCGCGCTGATCCCGGCCGGCAGCGAGCCCGGCTCGGCGCGAGGGTGGGCGGACCCGGTCGAGCACGGGCGGATGCTCCATGACGACGCGCGGACCGGCGACTACCTCGCAGCGCTCGCCCGGGCCGTGCGTCCCGGAGACGTCGTGCTCGACATCGGCACCGGCAGCGGCGTGCTCGCGATCGCCGCGGCCCGCGCGGGCGCGCGGCACGTCTACGCCGTCGAGGCGAGCGACATCGCCCACGTCGCCGAGCGTGTGTTCACCGCCAACGGCGTGCAGGACCGCGTGACGCTCATCCCGGGCTGGTCTCGCGAGATCGAGCTCCCCGAGCGAGCCGACCTGCTGGTCGCCGAGGTCATCGGCAACGAGCCCTTCGAGGAGGAGCTCCTCGAGACGACGCTCGACGCGCGCCGCCGGCTGCTGAAGCCGGACGGGCGACTCGTGCCCGCGGCGCTGACGCTGTTCGCCCGGCCACTGCTGATCCCCGAGGAGCAGGCGCGCCAGCGGGCCATCGGGCGCGCGGCCGTCGAGCGCTGGCGCGCGCTCTACGGCATCGACTTCCAGCCCCTGCTGGACGCCTCCTCGCCGGCGCCGGTGAACATGCCGACCGAGGCCGAGCTCGCCGCGACCTGGCCGCAGGCCGGACCGGCGGCGGTGCTTGCCGAGATCGACCTCGGCGCGGTCGAGGACGCGTCGGTGCGCGCGAGCGCCGACCTGACCGTCGACCCGCCCGGCATGGTGAACGCGGTCGCGCTGACGTTCCGCGCGCGCCTGCACGGCGACGTGACGCACACGCTCGACCCCTGGCTGCGGCCGACCTCGAGCTGGGCGACGTCGGTGTGGGTGCTGCCCGACACGCTGCACGTCCCGGGCGACACGGCGCTGCGCGTGCGCTACGCCAGGCGCCTCGCCGACGCTCCCGACGGGCTCACCTGCGAGCTCGCCGGCCGCGACGCCGGCTGAGCGCGGCGCATCATCCCCTCTGGCGGATGACATCGGCGCGCTCGACGGGCAGGGTAGGGTCCGCGTTGCGGCGGGCACCAGCCGCCGCGAGCGACGATCGTCAACGAGGACAGGAGACATCATGGGATTCGTGCGTCGACGGGCGCGCCGCAGGACGGCGCTCGTAGTGGGGGGCGCGGCCTACGCCGCCGGCAGGAGCCGGCGCGGCGGGGGGGACTACGAGGACGAGCAGCAGGCCGAACCCGAGGAGGCCCCGCCGCAGCAGGAGGTCCCGCCGGCCCCGCCACCGCCTGCCCCGAGCGCCGGCGGCAACGACGTCGACGAGCTGCAGAAGCTTGCGAGTCTCCACGACTCCGGTGCCCTGACCGACGACGAGTTCGCGGCCGCCAAGGCCAAGATCCTCGGCGGCTGAGCCGGACCAACGACCGACGAACGAGGAGAGATCCCATGGCTGAGAGTTCGCGCGCGGCCGTCGCGCGCCGCGCCCTGGAGGCGTGCATCCGCGGCGAGGCGAGCGCGCTGCCGGAGCTGTTCACCGACGACGTCAGCGGCTGGTCGCCGAACATGCTCGTCGGCTCGCTCGGCGAGCTGACCGAGGCCGTCGCCGACCGCGAGGACGCGCTGTCGGACGTCGACCTGCAGATCGACGCGCTCGACCTGGTCGGAAACAAGGCGTTCGCCGAGTACCGCGTGTCCGCGGTGTTCTCCGGGCCCTTCGTGATCAGCGACGACGTCGTGCTGGCGCCCAACGGGCACGAGCTCCTGCTCGGCGCGGCGATGATCGCGGAGTTCGAGGGCAACAAGATCAAGGCGTTCCGCAACTACTTCGACGACACGACGCTGCTGGAGCAGATGCTCCAGCCGTAGCCGGCCGCGGCCCGCGCACGCGGCGATGAACGGCCCGCCCCGGCTCGTCGTGGAGGATCCGCCGGACCCGGCGGACCTCGCGCTCCTCGAGGAGCGCGTCGCGGCGGCCGCCACCGCCGCCGCCCGCGCGGACGAGGAGCGCGAGTTCGCGGTCCTCGTCCGCGACGAGGCCGGGCGCGTGCGCGCCGGCATCTCGGCGATCGCCTGGGGCGGCTGCTGCGAGCTGCAGGCGATGTGGGTCGACGAGCCGCTGCGGCGCCGCGGCCTCGCGCGCGCGCTGATGGCCGCGGCGGAGGACGAAGCGCGCCGGTGCGGCTGCGCGCTGGTGGTCTTCCACGCCTACGACCTGATCGCGCCCGCCTTCTACGAGCGCTTCGGCTACGAGACCGTCGGAGTCGTCGAGGGCTGCCCGGCTGGCAGCGCCGCGCGCTGGTACCGCAAGGACCTCTGACCTCAGGAGGTCAGCTGCTCCTGCTCATGCTTTCGCCTGCTCGAGGTCGGCGCTGACCCACGCGACCGCGTCGTCCCGCTCGGCGTTGGAGAACAGCCGCATCTCGCCGGGCGCTGACCAGCCGCCCGCCCGCACGAGCGTTCGCACCGAGTCGAGGTCCGTCACGACCGCGATCCGCTCGAAGGACGTCGCGTGCGCGAGCCCGAGCTTCCCGTCCTGCCAGAGCCCGCCGGCGGTGAATCCCGTGAAGCGCCGCCCCAGCACGTGGATGAGCCTGATCTTCTCCCGCATGGCGAGCGCGCGCTCGATCGAGGGAGTCACGACGGCGTAGTCGTCGGACGTGACCTTCCCGACAGCCTCGATCCCGACCACCCCGTCCGGCAGGTTCTGCATGAGCTCGATCATCGGTCTCGGCTCCCGGCCCGGGGCGACCGGTCTGCGATCGCCCCGGGCTCGATGGACCCGCTCGGTCTCAGGCGCTGACGCCGTGCGCGACGGCGTGGATGCTCTCGTGCTCGTGAAGCGCCTTCTCGTCGTCGTGGGTCGTCGCCGGCTTGAGGTCGAAGACGACCTTCTTGACCGTCCCGGTGAACTCGTACGGCGCCTTGTCCTCGTACGCGAGGTCGACGACCAGCCCGTTGTCACGGCCGACGTCCATGCCGGCGTACGACGTCGCGAGCATCGGGATGGTCTTGTCGAGCCGCCCCTCGCCGATCTGCTCGCCGCCGGCCCACAGGGTCACGTTCCCGCCGGAGCCGGGCTTGGCCTCGTCGGCCTCGAACAGCATCTTGACGCTGACATCGCCCGTGGGGATCGGCTTGGTCGAGACCTGCTTGTACGACTCGACGCCGAGGAACGAGTACGTGTGGTTGAGCAGCCCCTTGTCGTCGACCCAGAGCGCCCACCCGCCGATGAAGTCGGCGTTCGCGACGATGACGCCCTCCGCGCCTCCCTGCGGCACCTCGAGCTCCGCCTCGATCGCGTAGGAGCGCCCCGCGATGCGCGGGACGAGGCCCTTCTGGATGTTCTGCACGTCGCCCGCGAACGTGTACCGCGTCACCGTCGGCAGCGGGGGCAGGATCCCGAAGAAGACGCAGATCGAGCCGAGCAGCGGCAGCACGCGGTTGCGCTCCGCCTCCTGCCAGAACAGCTCCTTCAGTTCGGCGAGCTTCTCGGGATTGTCCGCGGCGATGTTCTTCGCCTGCGAGAAGTCGTCGGGCAGGTAGTAGAGCTCCCAGTCGTCGTCGTCGGGGTTCCAGCCGGAGTCCGGGCCCCACTTGGCGAGCGTCTGGGGCGAGAAGTCCCACGGCGCCTTGTCGAGCTTCGCGCACGCCCACCAGCCGTCCTTGTACATCGCGCGCGCGCCGATCACCTCGAAGTACTGCACCGTGTGCCGCTCCGCTGCGTCGGCGTCGGCGAACGTGTACAGGAAACTCGTCCCGTCCATGGGCTCCTGCTCGATCCCGTCGACGACCTTCGGCTCCGGGATTCCGGCCGCCTCCAGGATCGTCGGCGCGATGTCGTTGCAGTGGGTGAACTGCGAGCGCAGGTCCCCCTTCGCCTTGATCCTCTCGGGCCAGGCAACGACCATCGGGTTGCGCGTCCCGCCCAGATGGCTCGCCATCTGCTTGCCCCACTGAAACGGGGTGTTCCCCGCCCACGCCCACGCAGCCGCGATGTGCGGCGCCGTGTGGTCGCTGCCCCAGGCTTCGATGCCGCCGTACTTGTCGATCAGCTCGAGTTGCGCCTTGGGATCGAGGACGACGCCGTTGAGGAAGGTCATCTCGTTGAACGAGCCGGTCGTCGTGCCCTCGAGGCTGGCGCCGTTGTCGCCCCAGATGTAGAAGATCAGCGTGTTGTCGAGGTCGCCCATCTCCTCGACGGCGTCGAGCAGGCGTCCGACGTTCCAGTCCGCGTTGTCCATGAAGCCCGCGTAGACCTCCATCTGGCGCGTGTACAGCTTCTGCGAGTCCTCGTCGAGCGAGTCCCACGCGGGGAAGATGTCGGGCCTCTCCGTGAGCTCCGCGTCCTGCGGGATCACGCCGAGCTTCTTCTGGCGCTTGAAGATCTCCTCGCGCAGCTTGTCCCACCCCTGGTCGAACTTCCCCTTGTACTTGTCCGCCCACTCCTTGGCCACGTGGTGCGGCGCGTGCGCGCAACCGGTCGAGTAGTAGAGGAACCACGGCTTCTCGGCATCCTGCGCACGGACGGCGTGCAACCACTCGACCGACTTGTCGGTGAGGTCGTCGGGGAAGTAGTACGGCTTCCCGTCCTTCCCCTCGGGCACGCCGATGTTCGTGTTGTCCTGGGTCACGATCGGGTCCCACTGACCGGCCGCACCGCTCAGGAAGCCCCAGTAGTGGTCGAACCCCCAGGCCAGCGGCCAGTGCGAGAACGGGCCAGCCGCGCCCTGCTCGCGGTCCGGGGTCATGTGCCACTTGCCGAAGCCGCCGGTGGCGTAGCCGTTCTCCTTCAGCGTCTTCGGGAACGGTGCGCAGGTTCGCGGCACGGCACCGGTGTAGCCCGGGAACGGGCCGGGGAACTCCGCGACCGACCCCATGCCGACGCGATGCTGATTGCGCCCGGTGAGCGTCGCGGCCCTGGTCGGCGAGCAGAGCGCCACGACGTGGTACCGGTTGTAGTAGAGGCCCATCTGCCCGACGCGGGTCATGTTGGGCGTGGGGACCGGCCCCCCGAAGGTGTCGGGCTGGCCGAAGCCCGCATCGTCGATGAGGATGAGCAGGACGTTCGGCGCTCCCTCCGGCGCCTTCG
>DATKLF010000083.1:0-35623 GCA_035542555.1 Solirubrobacteraceae bacterium
CCGATCGGCGTGTTCGTCGACCCCGCCGCCGTCGCCCAGGCAGCCGCCGACGGCGAAAGCCACGAACGCATCCACCAACGCGCGATGGCCGGCCAGTTCGCACCCCCCGCCCCACCCGTCGACATCCCCACCGAAGGCTGACGTGACCTGCCGCGGCGGCGGCGCGCGGCCCTCGACGGCGGCGGGTGCGGCGTGAGCGCCGTCGCCGCGATCCCGTCGGTCGACGGCGACTTGTACGGTGACGAGGCGCTCCGCGACTCGCGCGCGCTGTTCGCGCGGATCAGGCAGGCCGGGCCCGTCGTCTGGCTGCCGCGCAACCGGCTCCATGCGATCGGCCGATTCGAGGACGTGCGCACCGCGCTCCGCGACGACGCGACGTTCAGCAGCGGCCGCGGAGTGGGCGCGAACCCGCTCGTCAACCGGTTGGGCCGGGACACGACGCTCAACAGCGACGGCGATGCCCACGACCGCCGCCGCCGGGTCCTCCTGCGCTCCCTCGGAGCCAAGGCGCTGGCCGCGGCGCAGGCCAGCATCGATGCGCAGGCCGAGCGCCTGATCGACGAGCTCGTGCGTCGCGAGCGGTTCGACGCCGTCGCGGACTTCGGCGCGGGGCTCCCGGTGGCCGTCGTCGCCGGGCTCGTGGGGGTACGCCCCGACCACGTCCGGATGCTCGAGTGGGCGGCCGCCACGTTCGACGCGCTCGGCCCCGCGAACGGGCGCACTCGCAGCAAGCTGCCGACCGCGCTCGGGCTCTACGCGTACACGCGCCGGCTCACGCGCAGGAGCGTCACCCCGGGGAGCTGGGCGGCCTCGGTGTTCGACGCCCGCGACCGCGGCGAGGTGAGCACGCGCGAGGCGCGCTCCCTGATCATCGACTTCGTCGCGCCGGCGCTGGACACGACGATCCTCGGATCGGCGCACCTGCTGCTGATGCTCGCGCGCCACCCCGAGGCGTGGGACGCGCTGCGCGCCGACCCCGCGCTCATCCCGGCGGCGGTCGTCGAGGCCGTGCGACTCGCCGCGCCCGTCCGCGTCTTCACCCGCTACGTCGCGTGCGACACGACGGTGGACGGCGTGCCGCTCGCGCAGGGCTCCCGAGTTGCCGTGCTCTACGGCTCGGCCAACCGCGACGAGCGCCGCTTCCCCCAACCGGACCGCTTCGACCTGCACCGCCAACACCCGGCGCACCTCGGGTGGGGCAATGGGCCGCACACGTGCGTCGGCATCCACCTCGCCAAGCTCGAGATGCAGGCGCTGCTGCGAGCGATGGTCCCGCGCGTGGCGCGCATCGAGGCCGGGACGCCGCAGCCGCTCATGAACAACACGCTCCAGGGAATCGCCGCCCTCGAGGCCGGCTTCACGAAGGACCCAGCATGGCCCTGAACATCCTCGTCACGGGCGCAACGGGCACCATCGGCCACGCCACGATCGCCGCGCTGGGCGAGCACGACGCCCGAGTCGCCGCCTACGTTCGCGATCCCGCACGCGCGCGGGCGGTCCTCGGCCCGGAGATCGAGATGCGCACGGGCGACCTCGCCGACGAGGCCGCGCTGCGCCAAGCGCTCGCGGGCATCGACGCGGTCCTGCTCGCGTCGGGCAACGACCCGGCCCTGCGCGAGATCCAGCTGACCGCGGTGCGCGCGATCGCCGCCGCCCGCGTACCGCGTGCCGTGAAGATCTCCGGCAGCGCGGTCTCGATCGTCCACGCAGACCGCGCACGTACCGGCGCCGACCACCTGGCCGTCGAGGAGGCGCTGCGCGCGTCGGGGCGCGAGACCGTGGCGATCCGGCCCAACGTCTTCATGCAGAACTTCCTGGACCAGGCCATCGCAATCGGCCACGGCGCCCTGCCCGGCCCCGACGGCGACCCGCGCGTGTCGTTCATCGACGGGCGGGACGTCGGCCGCGTCGCCGCCGCGGCGCTCACCGCAGCCGCGCGCCCGGACGAGATCCTCGAGGTCACCGGCCCTGAGGCGTTGTCGTGGTACGACGCCGCCGACCGCATGACCGCGGTCCTCGGCCGGCAGGTCACCCACTACCCCGCGTCCCCCGAGGTGATGGGCCAGGGCCTGCGCGCGCTCGGGCGCGAGGAGTGGCAGATCGAGCACGCCCTCGAGCTCAGCGCGCTGTTCGGCGACCCCCGCGCCGCGGTCATCACCGACACGGTCGCACGGCTCACCGGCGCCCAGCCTGCGGACCTGACGGACTTCCTGCGCCGACACGCCGCCGAGCTGCCGCCCGCGGCATAGCGCGCCCCGACGCCGGCGGCGCCCGCCGCGTCTCAGGCGGTGGCGTCGGAGGTCGCGCGGTGATCATCGCCAGCGTCGGCATGCCGCCGGCTTCGCACATCCCAGACCTCGACAGCGAGGATCTGCAGCGCGGCCGCGATCGGGATCGCCAGCAGCGCACCCAGGACGCCCAGCAGCAGAGCGCCGATCAGGACCGCGACGAGCGTCACCAGACCGGGCACCTCGACCGTGCGCCGGTACACCGTCGGCGTGAGAACGTTGTTCTCGATCTGCTGGTAGACGACCTGCACGACGGCCCACACGATCGTGCTGACGGGGAAGCCGTGGAACAGCGTCACGAAGCCGACGATGATCGCGCCCGATGTCGCGCCGACGAGCGGGATGAGGTCCAGGAAGGCCATCAGGACCGACAGCGGGAGCGCGTAGGGCACGTGGAGCGCCACCAGCGTCACAAAGGACACGGTCCCCGCGACCAGGCTGATCAGGAGATTGCCCGCGACATATCCGCTGACGGCGCGGTAGATGCGTTCCGCGACCGCGCGGGCGCGTGGAGCGTGGTCGGCCGGAAGGCGATCGAGGCACCAGCCCGCGACCCGCCGCCCGTCCAGCAGGAGGAAGAACGCGATCGCCAGAACGGTGATGAGCCTCCCGATCTCACGGAACGCGCCGACGGTGACGCTGCCGAGCGCCCCCGCGGCGCGGCCGAGCTCGGCCGGCAGCGTCGCAGCCTGCTGCTCGAGCTTGCCGGTGATGTGGAAGCGGTCGTCGTAGCTGCGGATGGTCGCGTCGCGGCGGAGCTTGGCGGCGTAGGTCGGCGCGTCGTGCGCAAAGGACCGCACGCCCGAGGCCATCGGCGGCACCACCAACAGACCGATGCCGATGATCGTCGCGAGCAGCACCACGTAGACGAGCAGGATCGCCCGCGCCCGCGGGACCGCCCGGCGGGTCAGCCCATCGACCGCCGGACCGAGCGCGAGCGCGATGAACACGGCCACCAGCAGCAACAGCAGCACGCTGCGGACGAGGTACAGGAAGTAGAGGCCCCCGGTGAGGAGCGCGACCGTGAGGTAGACCCGGGCCACCGTCCGGGTGCTGGGGCCGTTGCGTGACACAGAGCCGCCTTGCCGGGCGCCGCCGCCCGTCCGGGCCATGACGCCGGCGCCCGATCAGCCGTCGAGCCCCGCGGTGATGACCTTGATCTCGTTCGTGATGCCGCCCACGCCGGCGACCCGTGACGCGCACTCGAACGCGGCGTCGCTCTCCGACTGGCGCGCGACCTCCCCCTTGAGGGTGAGCCAGCCGGCGCTGACGCTGACGTCGACGCGGTCGGCGGGCACCGCCTCGCTGGACATCAGGGCCTGCAGTGCGGCACCGCGGGCCTCGTCGTCCTGGAAGTGGTCGCGCGGGTCGATGTGAAGCCGGTCGTCGACCGTCGCCACACCCGGGACGGAGCGGGCGATCTCCACGGCCGCCTGGCGCTGATGGGGGGTGGCGACGGTTCCCCGCAGCGTCACCACGCCGGCGCGCTCGGAGAGCGCGATCCTGGCCGGGTGGTGGATGCGCGAGTCGCTGGTGAGCGTTGCCCTGATCTGGTCGACGATGGCCACGGAGGGTGTTCCTTTCAGGCGGGTTGAGTCAGTGCCGGCGCTCGGGGGCGGATCGTTTGCTCGCGGAGCAGCCTGTGCGCAACGGCCACCCCGAAGACGAAGCCACCGACGTGCGCGAAGAACGCGACGCCGCCGCCGTTGGCGTGCGCCGAGAACACACCATACGCCTCGACCAGTTGATAGATGAACCACAGCCCGAGATACACGAAAGCCGGGATCCTCACGGGGAAGACGAGCACGAGCGTCAGGATCCGCGAGGCCGGGTAGAGCAGGAAGTACGCCCCGAGCACCGCGGCGATCGCGCCGCTGGCGCCGAGCATCGGCACGGTCGCCGCGGCGCTCGAGCCGAACGCGAGCGTCATCACGGTCTGGGTCGCGCAGGCGACGAATCCCCCGGCGACGTAGAAGGCGAGATAGCGCAGGTGTCCGAAGGCGTCCTCGACGTTCTTGCCGAAGATCGCCAGGAACAGCATGTTGCCGAGGATGTGATCCCAGCTGCCGTGCATGAACATCGCCGTGAACCAGCTCAGCTCCCACGGCTCGGTGTGGTGGCAGGAGCCGTTGACGGTGCACGGGTAGAACGACCAGTGGCCGACGGCCGCATCCAGGTGCGGCAGCTCCAAGCGGAGCCACACCAGAACGTTCGCGACGATGAGCGCCACGTTGACGAACGGGAAGTGCCGCGCGCGGAGGCCGTCAGAGAGCGGGATCATCGTTGTCTCCGTTCGTCCAGCGCAGCACGAGCTCCAGCTCCACGTGGTCCGCGCCGGCCTTCAGCTCGCGGGCGAGGAGCACGTCATCGGCGAGCGGAACGCTGAGTCGCTCGCCGTCGACCATCAGCTCGAGCCGCCCGCCGGCGGTCAGCGCGTAGGCGAGATCCGCCAGCCGCTCGGCGGCCACCTGCCGGGATACGCGTTCTCCGTCGTTGCGCTCGAGGTCGCTCATGGCACCCTGCATTACCGCTGCCGGCTGGGTGAGGTGTCGTCGCATCGTTTGCGTGATTGGTGTCGCGAATCACGCAGATCGCGTGACGACGACTCACATCCGCGCAGGCGACCCTGTGCGCGTCTGCTCTCACCATCGACGGGCCGTCGCGCCCAGGAGGACCTGACATGACAGACCAAGCAGCATTACCGCCGTTCGCACCCACCACGATGCGCGAGCGCGCGCACGAAGCCGCTCGCGAGTACACCGGCTACTGGTGGCTGTGGCTTGTCGTCGGGATCGCCTGGCTCGTGGTCTCGCTCGTCGTCCTGCAGTTCGACAGCGCCTCGGTGACCACCGTGGGGATCATCGTGGGCGTGCTGTTCGTGGTCCTCGGAGTCCAGAACATCGCATTGGCGTACACGATGCCGAGCGGCCGCTGGCTTCCCGTGTTCTTCGGGGTCCTGTTCCTGATCTGCGGGGTCATCTGCTTCGTCCACCCCAGGAAGACGTTCGCGGGAACGGCGGACATCCTGGGCTTCCTGTTCCTGATGATCGCGATCTGGTGGATGGTCCAGGCGTTCGTGGAGCGGCCGGTGAACCCGGCCTGGTGGGTCGGCCTGATCGCGGGAATCCTCATGACCGGCGTCGCCTTCTGGACGTCGGGGCAGTTCTTCATCGAGAAGGCCTACGTCCTGCTCGTCTTCGCAGGGCTCTGGGCGCTCTTCGAGGGGGTCACCGACATCGTGCGCGCCTTCGAGATCCGCAGCCTGCACGGCGGCCTCAATCGTCCAGACCGGGTGATGACCGCTCACGCAGCCGCGCAGGAGGGTGACCGGTCATGAGCGACAACACACCCCACACCAACGGCGAAGGCGGCCAGACGAGCACGTACAACGTGATCAGCGTGGCGTTCGAGGCCGACGCCAATGCGTACGCGGCGCTGACGGCGCTGAAGGAGCTGGATTCCCAGGGCCAGCTGAACCTCGAAGCGGCGGCCGTCGTCGTCCGGGACGCCGACGGGAAGCTGGTGGTCAAGGACCAGGCCGGCTCCAACGAGTACGAGGGGACCGCGGTCGGCGGCCTGCTCGGCCTCCTCATCGGCATCCTCGGCGGGCCACTCGGCGTCCTCATCGGAGGGACGTACGGGCTGATGGTCGGATCACTGTTCGATCTCGACGACGTCGAGCACAGCGAGTCCGTCCTCGGCGAGCTCTCGGCGTCGGTGCCGTCGGGCCGCACGGCGCTGCTGGCCCAGGTCACCGAGCAGAGCCCCGAGGTCGTCGACAGCGCCATGGCGCGGCTCGGCGGCACCGTGCTCCGGCGTCCCGTGGCCGACGTCGAGGCCGAGATCGCGGCCGCCGAGAAGGCGCAGCGCAAGGCGAAACGCGAAGCGACCAAGGAGCTGGTCCACTCGCGCCACGAGCACAACAAGGAGCACGTCCGCGCCGCCGTGGATCGGCTCAAGGAGAAGGTGCCGCACCACGAGCAGGCAGCGAGCGATCACTCGTAGCCGCGCCTGGCCCCGGCCCGGACCGGACGGTAGGCTTGAATCCGGGTCGCGTTCGCGACCCGGATTCCGGCCGTTCGCATCGGATCGGGCCCTTGGTCGCCGACACCGTCACCGCCGATCGCCAGCCGGCGGATCCCCGGCTCGTTCCGCGCAGCGCGCTGCTCGGCGTGCTGCGCGACGCGGGACCGGGCAGCGTCGTGCTCGTCTGCGCCCAGGCGGGCAGCGGCAAGACCGAGCTCCTGCGCTCGTGGGCCGAATCCGAGGACATGGCGGGGCGCGTCGCGTGGGTCTCCGTCGAGCGCGGCGAGGAGGATGCGCAGCACTTCTGGCTGTCGGTCATCGCGGCGCTCAACGGGGCGGCCGGCGAAGCCGGGCTCGTCGAGCCGGTGAGCGCGACACCGGAGTTCCGTGGCGAGGCCGTGATCGAGCGGCTGCTGTCCGACCTGCACCGGCTCGACGAGCGGGCCGGGCTGGTCATCGATGATCTGCACGAGCTCCGCTCGGACCCTGCGCTCCGGCTGCTCGAGCGCTTGCTCAGCCACATGCCGCCCCAGCTGCGCGTGGTGCTGGCGACGAGACGGGACCCGGAAGGCCTCGGGCTGCATCGCCTGCGCCTCACCGGCCAGCTCACGGAGATCCGCGGCCCGGAGCTGCGGTTCTCGGCCGACGAGACGCGCAAGCTGCTGCAGGGCACCGGAATCGCCCTCCCCGACGACGCCGTCGCGCTGCTGCACGAGCGCACCGAGGGCTGGGCCGCCGGGCTGCGCCTTGCCGCGCTGTCGCTCGCGCGGCATCCCGACCCGGTCCGCTTCGTCACCGAGTTCTCCGGCAGCGAGCGCACCGTCTCCGGCTACCTGCTCGCGGAGGTGCTGGAGCGCCAGCCGCCCGAGGTGCGCGACCTGCTGCTGTGCACCTCGGTGCTCGACCGTGTGAGCGGCCCCCTCGCCGACGTCCTCACCGGCCGCTCGGGCTCGGAGCGCATCCTGCAGCAGCTCGAGGACGAGAACGCCTTCGTCGTCTCGCTCGACGCCGCGCGGTGCTGGTTTCGCTACCACCAGCTGTTCGCCGACCTGCTGCGCCTCGAGCTGCGGCGGACCTCCCCCACGAGGATCGGATCGCTGCACCGGACGGCTGCCGAGTGGTACGAGCAGCAGCACTCGACGATCGAGGCGATTCGCCACGCCCAAGCGGGGGGCGACTGGCCCCGCGCGGCACGCCTCGTCGCCGACAGCTATGTGAGCCTCGTCCTCGACGGGCGCGCGGCGACGCTCCACGCAGCGCTCGGTGCGTTCCCCGACGACGCCCCCGACAGCGACCCGGAGCTGGCGCTCGCGTTCGCGGCCTGCCGCCTCCACGTCGGAGCCCTCGAAGAGAGCGCTGCCTACGCGGGGGTGGCGCAGCGGCTCGGAGACACGGTGCCCGCGAGTCGCAGGCCGCGGTTCGACCTGCAGCTCGCGGAGGTCGCGCTCGCGCTCGCGCGCCGACGCGGGAACCTCGATGCCGCGCTGGAGATGATGCGCTCGATGCACGCATCGCTCGCCGCCCAGCCCGCTCGCGAGCTCGCGCTGGGCAACGATCTGCGCGCCGCCGCGATGATGGACGTGGGGATCGTGGAGCTGTGGGCGTCGCGACTCACGGACGCTCGGCGCGATCTCGAGCAGGCGCTCGAGCTCGCCCGCCGGCTCAGGCGGCCGTACCTCGAGATCGCCTGCCTCGCGCACCTGGCGATGGCGGCCCCGCTGGCCGGGCTGCCGGTGGCGGTCGCCAGGGACCTGAGCGCGCAGGCCCTCGCCATCGCGCACGAGCACGGCTGGGACGACGACCCGGTCACGGCCGCGGCGCTCGCCGTCGACGCGACCGTCCTGCTCTGGCTCGGGCGCTTCCCCGATTGCGCGCGCCGGCTCGAGCAGGCACGGCGCGCGGTCCGGCCCGACGGCGAGCCCGGCACCGAGCTCATCATCCACCAGACCACCGGGCTGCTTGCGATGACCCGCCACCAGTTCGATGCCGCGTTCGCGGCGTTCGATGCCGCCGAACGGATGCAGGCGCTGCTCGCCGGTGAGCATGCGCTCAGCCAGGAGCGCCGGAGCCGCATCGCGCAGGCGCAGGCCTGGATCGGCGACACGGACGCGGCACGCGAGATGCTCGCCGGCATGGACAGAGCGGCGCACGACAGGGCGGGCATCCGGCTCGCCGAGGCTGCCGTCCTGTTGGCCGAGGGCGCTCCGGAGCAGGCGCTGGAGGCGCTGACGCCGGTCCTCGAGCGCCGCGAGACGGCGCTGAAGGCCGACTGGGAGGCGCTTGAAGCATCGCTGCTGGCGGCGCTGGCATACGAGCAGCTCGGTGATCGCTCCGCCGCCGCCGGGTCGATCGAGCGAGCGCTCGATCTTGCCGAGCCGGAGGGCGTGCTGCTGCCGTTCGTGCTGTACCCGGTCGGCGACCTGCTGGAGCGTCAGCGGGGGCACCGCACGACGCACGCGGCGCTGCTTTCGGAGATCCTCGACGTGCGGGCCGGCTCCGCGGCCCGGCCCCGTGACGCGGTGGCCCCATTGCGCGAGGAGCTCAGCGAGGCGGAGCTGCGCGTCGTCCGGTACCTGCCGAGCAACCTCAAGACGCCGGAGATCGCGGCCGAGCTCTTCGTGTCCACGAACACGGTGCGCACGCACCTGCGCCATATCTACGCCAAGCTCGACGCCCACAGCCGCTCGGACGCGGTCGACCGGGCGCGCGAGCTCGGCCTGCTCGCCCCCACGGCGCGCGTCTGACGGCGGCCACCGCGGGGACCCGAGCGTACGCGGGCCGCTCGTTTGGGGTGCGCCCACCAAACCCGCGGCGCCGATTGGCGGCAGCCCCCATGCGGCGCCGCGCCCGCGGTCCTACCGTGCGATGGGCACCCGCCGTCCGACCCTGAGGTACGCCGCATGACCACCGTCCCGACCGTGCCCGCAGCCGCCACGCTGAGCGAGGCGTTCACCGCCACCGCCGACACCTACGGCGACGCTCCCGCGCTGCGCAGCGCGGACGGCGCCGTCCGCTGGACCTGGAGTGCGTATGCGCGCCATGCCCGCGCCGCCGCCGCCGGGCTTCACGGCATCGGCGTCGGGCGCGGTGACACCGTCGCGCTGTGGCTCACCAACCGCCCGGGCTTCCACGTCGCGGACATGGGCGCGACGCTCCTCGGGGCCGCGCCGTTCTCCGTCTACTCGACGTCCACCGTCGACCAGGCCGAGCACGTCATCGGCGACGCGGGCTGCCGCGTCATCGTCACCGAGCCCGCGTTCCTGGACGGCGCGCTCGCGGTCCGCGCCCGCGAGACGACCGCGCTCGAGCTGATCGTGCTCGTCGAGGGCGCGCACACCGAGGCGCTGACGTGGCGCGAGCTGCTCGCCGCCGCGCCCGACGGCTTCGACGCCGCCGAGCACGCCGCCGCGGTGACGCCGGACGACCTCGCCACATTGATCTACACATCTGGGACCACGGGCGCGCCGAAGGGCGTCGAGCTGACACACGGGAACGTCATGGCACAGGTCGCGGCGCTCCGCGCGTCGCTCGGGCTCGAGCAGGGCTGGCGCGCCGTCTCCTGGCTTCCGATGGCACACATCGCCGAGCGCCTGTGCACGCACTACGTGCCGATGCAGCTCGGCTGGGAGGTGACGTGCGTGCCGGATCCGCGCGCGATCGCCGCGCTGCTGCCGGTCCTGCGCCCCCAGTTCTTCTTCTCCCCGCCGCGCCTGTGGGAGAAGCTGCGCGCCGGCCTGGTCGCCGAGCTCGGCGAGCGTCCCGACCCTGCGGGCGCGCTGGCCGCGGCCGGCCTCGACGAGGTGCGCGTCGGCGTCACGGGCGCCGCGCCGTGCCCCGCCGAGGTCATCGGGTTCTGGCGCTCGCTCGGCCTCCAGCTGTGCGAGGTGTACGGCATGTCCGAGACCACGGGCGTGGCCACGGTGAACGCCCCCGGCGCGGTCCGGGTCGGCACGGTCGGCCGCGCGCTGCCCGGTGTCGAGGTCGTGCTGTCCGATGCCGGCGAGGTGCTGATGCGCGGCCCGGTGGTGATGCGCGGCTACCGCAACCGTCCCGACGCGACGGCCGAGGCTCTGGACACCGGCGGCTGGCTGCACTCGGGCGATGTCGGCGCCATCGACGCCGACGGCTACCTGACGATCGTCGATCGGATGAAGGAGCTGATCATCGGCGCTTCGGGCAAGAACATGTCACCTGCCAACATCGAGGCGGCGGTCAGGTCGGAGGGTTCGGTGATCGCGTCGGTCTGCGCGATCGGGGACGGGCGGCCGTACAACGTCGCGCTCGTCACGCTCGACCCGCAGGCTGCGGCGGTGAGCGCCGACCCCCCTGCGGAGGCTGCCGAGCAGATCGAGCGCGCGAATCGCAGGCTCGCGCGCGTCGAGCAGATCAAGCGCTTCGCCATCGTGCCGGACTGGAGGCCGGGCGGCGCGGAGCTGACCGAGACGATGAAGCTCAAGCGCAAGGCGATCGCGGCCAAGTACGCCGCGGAGATCGAGGCGCTCTATACGAGCTAGCGATCAGCCATCCAGCTCAGTCGAAGCCGGCGCCGCCGCCGTCGCCGTGCAGCACGGTCTCTCCGAGCACCGCTGCGAGGGTCAGCGCGCAGCTCAGCTCCGTCGGGCGCTCGGTGATCCGCCGGCCGAGGATCTCCTCGGCTCTCCTGACGCGGTAGGCGACGGTGTTCTGGTGCACGTGCAGCTGCTTGGCGACGCGGGTCGCGCTGCCACCCGCCGCGAGGTACGCGAGGACCGTGTCGCGCAGGCGCTGCGCGCCTTCGGCCGGCGCTGCGAGCGACCCGAGCTGCGAGGCGACGAACTCCCGTGCGCGCGGCACGTCGGCCGCCAGCAGCGACACGAGCTCCACGCTCTCGTAGCTCGTCACCGCCGGGCACTCGCCACGCGCCAGCGAGCGGACGCGGGCGGCCTGCAGCGCCTGCGCGTGTGAGCTGCGAAAGCCCGTGACGCCCTCGCCGGGCCTGCCGAATGCGATCAGCACGCCGGCAGGGGGGGCGTAGCGCTCGAGCGCCTCGGTCACCGTCCCGTCGAAGCCCCCGCACCAGACGTCGAACCGCGCAGCACCGGAGGGCACGACGAGCGGCTCCCGGGTTCCGAGCGCGGCGGCGGCCTCGTCGACCGCTCGCTCCAGGCCGCGCACCTCGGCCGCGTCGCTCGACACGCGCAGCGCCACGTGCCGGCGGCGCAGCTCGTAGCCCAGGCGCCGCGAGGCCGTCTCCTGGTCGACGGGCTGCCCGCCCAGGATCGCCCGCACGGTCTCGGCCCGCAGCTGCGAAGCGCTGCGCATCATGCGCTCGCGCTCGCTGCCGAACTCCTCGACGAGGACGTCCGAGACGAGGTCGACGTACGCGAACATGAAGGCCGAGCTCTGGTCCTGCCCCGCGGCGAGCTCGCCCGAGTCGTGCACCCGCTCCTGAAGCCGCTGGGACCAGCGCTCCCAGAGCCAGGCGTGACCCAGGCGGTAGGAGCGCAGCAGCGTTGCCAGCGGCAGGCCGCGGCGCACGTTGCCGCGCAGGAACTCGAGCGCCTCGTGCGGCAGACGGGCGTCCTCGAAGCTCGCGCCGCGGGCGAGGAGGCGCAGGACCTGGTCGATGTTCGCCTCCGTGCTGCGGAGCAGTTCGGCGCGCAGCCCGTCGTCGTCGACCGCCACGAGCTCGGGGATCGCGCCGACGAGGTACGCCGCCATCTCGCGCGCCAGCGTCGGGGCGCTCGGCAGCATCTCCGCCGCCAGCTCCTGCACCACCGATGTCGTACCGGCCGGCCGCGCCATGGCCCTCGCTCCGGCAGCGATCCTACAGCGCCTGTTGTGGGGAGGCCACAACACCCTTGCACGACGTTGGCCCGCGCCCCATTGGAAGGCCGCCGTCAAGCCCGTACCGTGCCCACCATGGCCACGACGACCCCGAGGAAGCCCGCAAACCCAAAGCCTGACGGCACCGCAAGCCGCCAACCCACCGCCGACGCCGGGCCCCGCGCTGCCGCGCAGGCCGGCCTCGACGTCCTGCTCACCGACGCCGCCGTCGGCCAGGGCACGCGACGCTTCATCCAGCCTCGCGCAGTCGCCGCGGTCGGAGCCGGTGTCGCGCGGCGTCCCGGTAGGGTCGCGCGCAGGGCAGCCTCCCTGGGCACCGAGCTGGGCCGGATCGCCCGCGGCAGCTCGCAGAGTGCACCGCCGAAGGGCGACCGGCGGTTCGCCGACCCGGCGTGGGAGCGCAACTGGCTCCTGCGGCGCCTGATGCAGGGGTACCTCGCCCTGGGGGAGAGCGTGGACGGCGTCATCGACGATGCCCGGCTCGACTGGCAGACCGAGCGCCACGCGCGCTTCGCGGCCGGAAACGTCGTCGATGCCCTCGCGCCGACGAACTTCCCCTGGTCCAACCCTTCCGTGCTGCGAGCGATCGTCGACGAGGGCGGGGCGAACCTCGTCCGCGGCGGCCGCCGCCTCGCGGCGGACCTGTCGTGGCCTCCGCGCCTGCCGCAGAGCGTCGACACCGAGAGCTTCGAGGTCGGCGTCAACCTCGCCGCGTCCCCGGGCTCGGTCGTGCTGCACACCGAGGTCTTCGAGCTCATCCAGTACAAGCCCGCGACCGCGAAGGTGCGCGAGGTCCCGCTGCTGTTCGTCCCCCCGACGATCAACAAGTTCTACGTCCTCGACCTGGCACCGGGTCGCAGCATGATCGAGTACCTCGTCGCCGAGGGGCAGCAGGTCTTCGTCATCTCATGGCGCAACCCGAGCGAGGATCATGCGCACTTCGACCTCGACACGTACGCGGACGCGGTCCTGCAGGCGCGCCAAGCGGTCGCCGACATCACCGGCCAGCCGTCCGTGCACCTGAACGCCGCCTGCTCCGGCGGCATCATCACCGCCGGAGCGCTCGGACATCTCGCCGCGACCCAGGCGCTCGGGAACATCGCGAGCCTGACGCTGATGGTCTGCGCGCTGGACAACGAGCGCGCCGGGACGGTGGGCGCACTGACGAGCCGCGAAGCCGCCGCCGCAGCGGTCGCGGAGTCCGCGCGGCGCGGCTACCTCGACGGCCAGGCGCTCGCCGGGGTGTTCGCGTGGCTGCGGCCCAACGACCTCGTGTGGAACTACGTGGTCAACAACTACCTGCTCGGCAAGAAGCCGCCGGCCTTCGATGTCCTCTACTGGAACCAGGACGCCGTGCGCCTGGCCGCCGGGCTGCACCGCGACTTCGTGCGGCTCGCCCTCGACAACTCACTGACCCGCAGCGGCGGCCTCGAGGTGCTGGGCTCGCCCGTCGACCTCGGTTCCGTCGATGTCGACAGCTATATCGTCTCGGGGCTCAACGACCACATCGTGCCATGGGAGAACGCGTATAAGAGCACGCAGCTGCTCGGCGGGACGACGAGGTTCGTCCTGTCCACCAGCGGGCACATCCAGGCGCTCGTCAACCCGCCGGCGCCCGACTCGCGCTCGAGCTACCGGGTCGCGGCGGAGCACCCGGCGGACCCCCGGGAGTTCCTGGAGCAGGCATCGAAGGTGCCTGGCAGCTGGTGGCCCGACTACGTCGGGTGGCTCGGCGAGCGCTCCGGGGAGCTGCGCCCCGCGCCGAAGCGCCTGGGCGGCCGCGGCCACCGCGCGCTCGGCAAGGCGCCCGGAACCTACGTGTACGCGAGTTGATCGACGAGCGTGAGCTCACCCCGGTGCCCGCCGAGTGGATCGGGCGCCCGCTCGCCGAGACGCGCTGCATGCTCGAGGCCGCCCGGCTGCTCGTCGACCCGGCGGCCTACGGTCTCGGGGTACCGCGCGGCGACGGGCGAGCGGTGGTCGTCGTCCCCGGCTTCCTGGCGTCCGACAACAGCCTGCTGCTCCTGCGCCGCTGGCTGCGCATCGTCGGCTACAGCCCCAACACGGCGGGCTTCGTCCTGAATGTCGACTGCGCCGAGCGCGCGACCGAGCGCGTCGAGCAGCTCGCCGAGGCGCTCCGAGCCACGACCGGGCGGCGCGTGGCGATCGTCGGGCACAGCCGCGGCGGTCACCTCGCGCGGGCCGTCGCCGCTCGCCGGCCCGATGTGGTCTCGCACGCCATCTCCATGGGCGCCGACCTGCAGGGCCTGTTCGGCATCAGCTCGCCGACGCGGGCGGCCGTCGGGATCGTGCGCCGGGGACTGCACCTGACCCGCCGCAGCCGCGACCCCGACTGCATCCGCGCGCGCTGCAACTGCGCGTTCATCCGCGACTACACCGCCGAGTTCCCGGTCGACCGGGTTCGCCTGACGTCGATCTACTCGAAGGGCGACGGCGTCGTGCGGTGGGAGCGAGCGATCGTGCGCGAGGCCGACTGCGTCGAGGTCACCGGCAGCCACGTCGGGCTGATCGCCAACCGCAAGGCCTACCGCGAGATCGCCCGCGCGCTCGCGCAGCCGGAGCTCGGCGGGTGAGAACGCACAGCCGCCCGCGGCTCTTCGTCAGCGACCGCGGCGCCGGCGAGCCCGTGCTCCTGATCACCGGGTGGACGATCTCCTCGGCGGTGTTCGACCCGGTCGCGCACCTGTACGAGCCGAGCCTGCGCATCATCGCCTACGACCACCGCGGCGCCGGGCGCTCGGAGCCGTGGCTTGCGCCGGTCTCGATGGCGATGCTCGCGGCCGACGCCGCGCGCGTGCTCGCCGACCGCAGGCTGCGCAGCGCGCACGTCATCGGCCTGTCGATGGGCGCCGCCGTCGCGCTCGAGCTCGCGCTGCGCATGCCGCATCGCGTGCGGTCGCTGATCCTCGTCGGCGGCGGCGCGGGCGGACCGAGCACCGCCCTGCCGGGGGCGCGCGAGGCATCCGCCGCGATGCGATCCGTCGTGGCCGACTCCCTGCGACACCGTCGCCCGTGGCCGGCCGCCGTGCTGTTCTCCGAGAGCTTTCGCGAGCGACGACCCGACGACGTCGCGCGCTACCTGCCGTTCTTCGCGATGCATCGGGCACCGCCGTGGATGACGGGCTGGCAGGCGCTCGCCGTGGCCTGCTTCGGCCGGCGGGCGGCGCTCGGCGGCCTGCGCGCGCCGACGCTCATCCTGCACGGCGGGCAGGACGTGCTGGTACCGGTCGCCAACGCGCACCTGCTCGCCGGCGGCATCCCGGACGCCGAGCTGCACGTGGTCGAGGGTGCCGGCCACGCGGTGCCGCTCGAGCACCCCGAGGCCTCGGCGCGGCTGCTCACCACCTGGGTTCGCGACCACGCCGATCGACGCCCGCCGGAGCCGCGGCGCGCCGAGCTTCTGTGGGAGCAGCTCAGCCGCCCGCTGGCGCTCCCCGCAGGCGCGGCGGGCAACGCGCGCGAGGCCATCCGACACATCCCCGGCTCGGCGCTTTCGACGATGCGCCGCGCCGCCCGGCGCTGAACGGCGTCGCCGCCGCGCCGCACCCGACGTGCCATCGGCGACCGAGCGCGCGATAGGCTCGCGCTCCGGCCAGCGCACCAGCCCGCGAGAGGAGCAGTCATGCCCGAGTACGCCCCCGGGACCCCGTCGTGGGTCGAGCTCTCGTCGCCGGACACCGACGCCTCGGCGGCGTTCTACGGCGCGCTGATGGGGTGGGCGGCGACCGAGCCGGGGGCGGTCGAGGAGACCGGCGGCTACCGCATGTTCCAGCGGGACGGCGAGACCGTCGCCGGGCTCATGGGCCACGTGCAGGAGGGCCAGCCCACTGCCTGGTCGACGTACTTCAGCGTGGCGGACGCCGACGACACCGCGGCGAAGGTCCAGGCCGCCGGCGGCGGCGTCGTCGTCGCGCCCATGGACATCATGGACATCGGCCGCATGGCGTTCTTCGCGGATCCGTCGGGCGCGGTGTTCGGCGTCTGGCAGCCGAAGACGTTCACCGGCGCCGATGTCGTGGGGGAGCCCGGCTCCCTGTGCTGGAGCGAGGTGCTCACCCGCGACGCCGAGCGCGGGAAGGCGTTCTACCCGGCCGTCTTCGGCTGGCACGCCGGCCGGCCGACGTTCGAGGGCGCGCCCGAGAGCTACACCGTCTGGGAGCTCGGCGGCACCCCGGTCGGCGGCATGATGCAGATGACCGACGAGTACTTCCCGCCGCAGGTGCCCAGCCACTGGGGCGTGGTCTTCGCGGTCGCCGACTGCGACGCGGCGGTCGCCAGGGCACGCGAGCTCGGAGCGACGATCACCAACGAGCCGATGGACATGCCGATCGGCCGCTTCGCCGGCCTCGTCGATCCGCAGGGCGCGTCGTTCACCGTGATGCAGATGGCGTCCTGAGCGCCGCTGCGGTCCTGCTACACCGGTGACCCCGGCCCGAGCGGGATGCCGAGCAGGTACCAGGCGACGAAGAAGAGGATCCAGACGACGGTGAGGATCGCGGCGTACGGCAGCATCAGCGCGATCACCGTCCCCACGCCGGCGCCCTTCTGGTAGCGGGCGGCGAAGACGACGATCAACGGGAAGTACGGCATCAGCGGCGTGAGCACGTTCGTCGGCGAGTCGCCGACGCGATAGGCCGCGAGCACCGTCTGCGGATGGACGCCCAGGCGCAGCATCAGCGGCACGAAGATCGGCGCGAGGATCGCCCACTTGGCGATCTTCGCCGGGATCAGGAAGTTCACGAATGCGGTCACGACGATGATCCCGAGCAGGAGCAGGAGGTGGCTCAGGTTGGCGTGCTCGAGCAGGTCGCCGAGCCAGATCGCGACGACGCGCGCGATGTTGCTGTAGTCGAAGTACGCGATGAACTCCGCGATCAGCAGGAAGAGGAAGAGCAGACTCGCGAGGCTCGCCCAGCCCTTCGTGATCATTCCCAGCGCGTCGTTGCTGCTCTTGATCGTGCCGACCGCGCGCCCGTAGGCCAGGCCCACCGCGAGGAACGTCGCCGAGATGATCACGATCAGCCCGCTCATGAGCGGCGAGTCGCCGATGATGTCGCCGGTCTGCGGGTTGCGCAGCGGCGCGCCGGACGGGAGCGTGAGGAGCGCGACCACGGCGAGCACCGCGAGCAGCGCCCACAGCGCCCAGCGCAGGCCCTTGGCCTCGGCGGCCGCGTCCACCTCCGGGCCCTCCTCGCGCGCAAGCTCCTCCTCGTCGGCCTCGCTGCGATCCCACGGCCCGAGCCGCGGCTCGATCACCTTGATCGTGATCAGTGAGACGACGATCGTCAGGAAGATCACCGAGCCGATCCCGAAGAACAGGTTCGCCGCGAGGTCGAGCTTGACGTTCGGGTCGACGAGGTGGGCCGCCTCGTTCGTGATGTCGGTGACCACCCCGTCGGCGGGGGTGATGAGGATGTTCACGCCGAACGCGGCGCTGACCGCCCCGAATCCGGCGGCGATGCCGGCGAGCGGGTGGCGCCCGACGCTGAGGAAGGCGGTCGCGGCGAGCGGGATCAGCACGAGGTAGCCGGCGTCGGCGGCGATGCTCGAGATGATCCCGACGAACACGATGATGTACGTGAGGAGCGCCGCCGGGGCGACGGCGACGAGTTTTCGGATCAGCGCGCCGATCAGCCCCGAGTATTCGGCGACCGCGACGCCGATCATCGCCACGAGCAGCACGCCGACCGCCGCGAAGCCGAGGAAGTTCGGCACGAAGGTCGTGACCATGAACCGGATGCCGTCGGCGGTCAGCAGGCCCTTGACGGAGATCTTCTCGGTCTTCAGGCGGTAGTCCTTGCCGCTCTCGTACTCTCCCGGCGGCTCGTAGGAGGGGACAGACGATGCCGCGTCATCGCGCTGCTGTACCTGAACCGGCGGAGCGACGGCGATCTGCTTGGTGACGCTGACGTTCGCCCAGTCGAGCACCTGGGAGAGCAGGATCAGCCCGATGATCAGCCAGATGAAGAGCAGCGCCGGGTTGGGCACGGCATTCCCGGCGCGCTCCACCCACGCAAGCGCCCGCTCGCCGAAGCCGCCCTCGGGCTTCAGCGAGGTCTGGCGCTCGGAGGCCTCGGAGCTCACGCCCGGAACGCCTCCGCGTAGCGGCCGAGGAAGTCGGTCTCGGCGATGGTCGCCCGCTCGAACTCGTCGAGCAGCACGCGCTCGTTCGGCGCGTGGATGTTCGCGTAGCCGTCAGTCGTGCCGATGAGCAGCGCCTCCGCGTCCGGCAGCGCGCCGGCGAGCGCGCTGACGATCGGGATCGAGCCGCCGCTGCCCGCGAGCAGCACGTCGCTGCCGTAGGCCTGCGACCAGGCCATGCGTGCGGCGGCATAGGCGGGGCCGTCCGTCGCCGCGGCGAAGCCGTTGCCGGTCGGGCCCGGGCGCACGTCGAGCTCGATGCCGAACGGCCGCGCCGCGCGCAGGTGACGCATGACCGCGGCCTGCGCCTCACCGGCGTCCTGCTCGGGGTGCACGCGCACGTTGAGCACGGCGCGCGCGTACGGCGAGACCGCGTTGACCGCGTTCTCGACTGACGGGACGTCGATGCCGATCACCGTGATCGCCGGACCCGACCAGATGCGCGAGCCCAGGTCGCCGGTGCCCATCAGGGGCATGCCGTCAAGCACGGTGCCGAGCTCGCGGAACTCCTCCTCGCGCTGGACGGGGCCGTCCCAGTCGTTGCGCCGCAGCCCCTCGACGGCCACGTCGCCCTGCGCGTCATGCAGCGTCGCGATCGCGTGCAGCACGGCGAGCAGCGCGTCCGGGGCGGCGCCCCCGTACTGGCCGCTGTGCTTGCCCGATTGCAGCGTGCGCACCTCGACCGTCACGTTCGCCATCCCGCGCAGCGCCGTCGTCAGCGTCGGTGTGCCTGGGCTGATGCTGCCCATGTCCCCGATCATGAGCGCGTCGGCACGGAAGCGCCCGGGGTCGCTCGGCGGGTATGCGGGCAGCGCGCCGCTGCCGATCTCCTCGTAGCCCTCGATCAGGATCTTCACGCCAACCGGCGGGCGCCCGCCCCACGCGCGCAGGGCGCCGACGTGCATGAGGATGTTCGACTTCGTGTCGGCGGCGCCGCGGGCGAAGATGGCGCCGTCGCGCTCGGTGGGCTCGAACGGCGGGGAATCCCACTGGGCCTCATCGCCCGCCGCCACGACGTCGTAGTGGCTGTAGAGGAGGACCGTCGGCGCGCCCGGCGGCGCGGGGATCTCGCCGACCACGGCGGGCGCGGTGTCGGGCAGGTCGAGGCGCTCGACCGCGACGCCCGCGTCGGCGAACAGGCTGCTCGTCAGCTCGAAGGCCTCGAGCAGCGGCGGGTCGATCCGCCCTGGGACCGAGACCGACGGGATCCGCACGAGCGTCTCGAGGTCGCGGCGCAGCCCGGGCATGAGCGCGCGCACCGCCGCCGCCGCGTCGATCCCCGGAGCCCGCTGCGCCTCGTCGCCCACCGCATTCTCCTCGCTCGCCCTCGCCGGTTGCGACACCCTATCCCGATCGGGCGCGGCCGTGAGCGCGCCTCGGCGCCGCATTCCGCCTCAGCGCAGCGCGGCCTGCACGATGATCATGTACACGGTGACCATCACGCTGAGGCTGATCGCCAGGCCGAGCGCGAGCTCGCGCCGGCGCAGCCCGAGCGCGACGCCGAGCAGCGCGGTGGCCGGCCCGCCGATCACCCACGGGCCGGCGAGCCCCAGGACCACGGCGCCGTGGCGCTCGCTCAGCGCGGCCATCCACGCGGCACGGCGGCTCGGCGCGCGATCAGCGTCCTCCTCGACGCTGCGGTCGCGCAGGATCCGGCGGGTCAGCGCACGCCACCAGCGGCGCAGCGTCGGCATCACGCGCTCCCCGGCGTAGACGAGGCCGACCGTGCCGCCGACGCAGCCGACGAGCGACGCGATGTAGATCGTCGGCGTCGAGAGCTCGAACGCGTAGCCGACCGGGATCCCGACGAGGAAGTTGAAGAACCCGAGGACGAGCACCGCGGCGATCTTCAGAACGCGCATGCGCTCAGAGACTCTCAGAAAGCTCTCAGCCATCCGGCCGGTCACCGCGGGTAGGTTGCGCCGCCATGGCCGCCGCCTCCGCCGCCTCCCCCGCTGCGGGGGGACTGCCGCTGCGCTCGGGCGCACAGCTCGGCGGGCTCGTAGCCGCGTTCGTCGCCTGCCTGGTGCTGACCCCGGTGCAGATCAACCGCGCCTTCGGGCTGCCGGCGCACCCGCTGCTGCTGCACTTCCCGGTCGTCTTCGACCCGCTGCTGGCGCTGCTCGCGATCGTGCTGGTGGCCAAGCCGGCATGGCGCGAGCGCTGGGGGCTCGGCTTCGCGGCGTTCGCGTTCACCGCGCTGATCCTGCTGCTCGTCGCGAGCGACTGGCTGCGCGCGAGCGTTCGCGGGCCGCACCTTCTGCGCGCGCGCGCGACCGCGATCGTGCTGTCGGCGCTCGTCGGGCTCTTCGCCGTCGCCACCGGCTTCCTGACGGTGCGCACCGGGCACCTCGGCGCGAAGTCCGCGTGGCAGCGCGAGGGCCGCGGCGGCTTCCCCGGCGGTGGCCCGCAGGGCGGGCAGTTCCCATTCACGCCGGGCGGCGGGCAGGGCGGTGCACCGGGGCAGAGCGCTCCGGCACCGGGCGGCTGACGCGACCCGGCGACCAGGCGGCCGCCGCGCGGCGCGCTCCGAGACGCCTCTCAGGCGCGCCTCAGGAACCGCCCCCATAGTCACTGCGACATGACTCACCACAGGTTCAGCATCAGCACTCGACCGATCCGCCTGCTCGCGGTCCCGGCGGCCGCCGCGCTCGTCCTTGGCCTCACGGCCTGCGGTGGCAGCAGCGGCCAGAACGCGACCGCATCGGCGGACCCGGGTATCGCCCAGGGCGGCGGAGCCCGTCAGGGCGGACCGGCAATGTTCGCGAACGCGAAGGTCCGCGCCTGCCTGCGCAAGCAGGGCGTCGCGTTCCCGGGCCGCCCCTCCGGCGGCCAGGGCGGGCAGCCGCCTTCGGGCCAGACAGGCACTGCGCCCCAGGGCACTCCTCCCGGCGCGCCGCAGGGCGGCCAGCCGCCCAGCGGGATCGGCTCCGGCGGCACCCCCGCCAACTCGGCGCAGTTCAAGAAGCTGCAGGCCGCGCTCAAGGCGTGCGGCGTGACGATGCCCTCCGGTCCGCCGTCCGGCGGGTCGGGATACGGGTCCGGCGGCCAGACGCCGCCCGCGCCGACCACCACGCAAGGACAGACCTAGCACTCGGATGCGGCGCATCTCCTGGCCGGTCGCGGTCCTCGGCGTCGTGACGATCGCCGCGGTCGTCACGGCCGCCCTCGTGGTCGGCCCGCAGAGCGCGGGCAGCGTCACCGAGGAGCGGACCGTCACCGTGACGCACGGAGTCGTCCAGTCGACCGTGTCGGGCAGCGGCAACCTCTCCCCGGCTCAGGAGCTGTCGCTGAACTTCGGCACCAGCGGCACGGTCAGCGCGATCGAGGTCAAAGTGGGCGAGAACGTCGTCGAGGGTCAGGTGCTCGCCAAGCTCGACCCGGCGAGCGCCGAGGTCACCCTCCAGAAGGCGCAGGCGCAGCTCGACGCGGCGGAGGCGCAGCTGACCGCGGCCGAGTCGGGCACGTCGACCTCGTCATCCTCCGGCGGGGGCGGCGGGACGGCGACGAGCGCATCGGCGAGCGGCTCGGCGGCCGCGGTCGCTGCGACCTCGACGACCCCGACGACCACCACCACGACGCCGACCCAGACGACGACGCCCACGACCACGACGCCCACCACGCCGTCCAAGACCACGCCGACGACCACGACGCCGAAGCAGACGACGTCGAGCGGGGGGTCATCGGGCGGCTCGTCCGGCGGGGGCTCCACGTCGGGCGGCTCCGGCGCCTCGTCCTCCGCCAACTCGTCCCCGAGCGGCTCCTCGGCCTCCGCCATCGCCAGCGCCGAGGCCAACGTCGCCAGCGCGCAACTGGACGTGCGCAGCGCCGAGCAGGCGCTCGCCGCGACGCGCCTGCAGGCGCCGATCGCGGGCACGATCGCAGCGATCAACGGCTCGGTCGGAGCCACCGTCTCGGGGGGGAGCTCGAGCGGCGGCTCCTCGGGCGGCGCAGGCGGCGGCTCCTCCACCGGGGGCTCATCGTCGAGCTCGAGCGGATTCATGACGCTCGTGGAGCTCGACCGCCTGCACCTGGAGATCACGCTCAGCGAGTCCGACATCGGCAAGGTCAAGGTCGGCCAGCCGGCGACCGTCACCGTCGACGCCGCCTCCGGCGAGGAGGTCGCCGCGCACGTGACGTCGGTCAGCGTCCTGCCCTCGAGCAGCTCCACGGCCACCTCCGGGTCGAGCACCAGCGCCGTGAGCTACCCGGTCACGTTGACGCTCGACCAGTCGACCTCGGGCCTGAAGTCCGGGATGAGCGCGTCGGCGGAGATCGTCGTCTCGCAGGCGTCCGGGGTCGTCATCCCGACGCAGGCGCTGCGCGGCTCGACCGTCACCGTCGTCGAGAACGGCACACGCCGCACGCAGGTGGTGCAGACCGGCCTCACCGGCGACGCCACGACCCAGATCGTAAGCGGGCTTACGGCCGGCCAGCAGGTGCTCGTCACCTCGACCACCGCGACCGCCACCTCGTCGTCGACTTCGACCTCCGGCTCACAGAGCAGCCGCTTCCGGAACGGCTTCAGCGGAGCCGGTTTCGGCGGCGCCGGTTTCGGCGGTGGGTTCCCGGCCGGGGGCCCACCCGGGGGCGGCGGGCCGTGAGCAACGGCCGCGCGCACGGGCCGGTGATCCGGGTCGACCACGTCTCGCGCGTGTACGAGATCGGCAGCGAGGTCGCGGTGCGCGCGCTGGACGACGTTTCACTCGAGATCGAGCGCGGCCAGTACGTCGCGATCATCGGCAGCTCGGGCGGCGGCAAGAGCACCCTCATGCACATCATCGGCTGCCTGGACGCGCCCACCAGCGGGCGCTACCTGCTCGACGGGACCGACGTGCGCGAGATCGACGAGGACGGGCTCTCTGACCTGCGCAACCGGAAGATCGGGTTCATCTTCCAGTCCTTCAACCTCGTGCCTCGCACGAGTGCGCTGGCGAACGTCGAGCTGCCGCTGGCCTACGCCGGCCTGCCGCGGGCCGAGCGCCGACGCCGAGCGATGCGGGCATTGGAGGCGGTCGGCATGGGCGACCGCGCCGGCCACCTGCCGTCCGAGCTCTCCGGCGGCCAGCAGCAGCGCACCGCGGTGGCGCGCGCGATCGTCGCGAACCCGGCGCTGATCCTCGCCGACGAGCCGACCGGCAACCTCGACTCGCACTCGACCGAGGAGGTCCTGCGGATCTTCGACGACCTGCACGCGCACGGGCGAACCGTCGTGCTGATCACGCACGAGGACAACGTCGCCGAGCGCGCGCAGCGCATCATCCGGCTGGCCGACGGGCGTATCACGCACGACGAGCTGCGCGGCGGCGCCACGGAGGTCGTGCGGTGAACCTCGCGGAGACCGCGCGCATCGCGCTCTCCGGGATCGCGGCGAACAAGCTGCGCTCGGCGCTCACGATCCTCGGCATGACGATCGGCGTCGCCGCGGTGATCGTGCTGGTCGCCGTGGGCAACGGCTCGAAGCTCCAGGTCCAGGCGGGCATCCAGGCGCTGGGCTCCAACGTGCTGCTCGTGATGACCGGCGGCGCGCGCGGCGGCCCCGGGTTCTTCGGCGGCGGGTCGGTCCAGCTGACGCTGAAGGACGCGCAGGCGCTCGAGGACCCGTTCAACGCCCCCAGCATCAGGCGCGTCGCGCCGGTCGTCAGCGCCCAGAGCGCGACGCTGGTCGCGGGCTCGCTGAGCTACGAGCCGAGCACGTTCATCGGCACGACGCCCGCCTACGCGCCGGCGCACGACTACCGCACCGCCAGCGGGCGGATGTTCACTGCGCGCGAGGTTGCGCAGCACGCGAAGGTCGCGGTCATTGGCCCGACCGTCGCACAGAACCTCTTCAGCGGTGAGAGCCCGATCGGCCAGACGATTCACGTCAACGGCACGGCGTTCGAGGTGATCGGCCTGACGAAGGCGAAGGGCTCGAACGGCAACCAGGACCAGGACGACATCGTGCTCGCCCCGATCACGACCGTGCAGGACACGCTGACCGGCTACGGGAGCCTCAGCTCAATCACCGTGCAGGCCGCCTCGGAGAAGGCGCTGACCTCCGCGCAGAGCGAGGTCACGACGATCCTCGAGCAGCGCCACGACGTCGCCGACACCAGCGACCCGGGCTTCCAGGTGATCAACCAGGGCTCGATCCTCGAGGCCTCCAACGAGACGACGAGCGTCTTCACCACGCTGCTGGGCGCCGTCGCGGCGATCTCGCTGCTGGTGGGCGGGATCGGCGTGATGAACATCATGCTCGTCAGCGTCACCGAGCGCACCCGTGAGATCGGCATCCGGAAGGCGGTCGGGGCGCGGCGCTCGGACATCCTGCTGCAGTTCCTCACCGAGGCGGTGGTGGTCTCGGTGCTCGGCGGCGTTGCGGGCGTGATCCTCGGCATCGTCGTCAGCCGCTTCGAGATCGCCGGCGTGCAGCCCGCGATCGCCCTGTACTCCGTCTTCCTGGCCTTCGGCGCCGCGGTGCTGTCGGGCCTCTTCTTCGGCACCTACCCGGCAAGCCGCGCGGCGCGGCTGCGCCCGATCGACGCCCTGCGCTTCGAGTGAGGAACCCATGAGCGACCAGCACGAGCACCACTCAAACCCGGCAGGCGCGCGCATGCTCGCCGAGCATCCCGACGAGACCGACGCCACCGACACCTGGTACGACGAGGTCGCACGGGAGGAGCTGCCTCCGCGCCCGCGCCGGCGCATCGTCACCCCCGTGACCGCGGGACTCGCCGCGGTGCTGCTGGTCGCGGTCGGGTTCATCGGCGGCGTGCAGGTCCAAAAGAACCAGGGCGGCAGCTCAGGCGCGGCGGGCGGCTTCCCGCGCGCCACGCAGGCCGCCGCCGGGCGCACCGGGACGACCGGCGCCGCCGGCGGGCCGGGTGCCGGCGGCACCTCGTCCGGCTCGATCACCTTCGGGACGGTCGCCAACAAGGACGGCGAGACGCTCTACGTGACGAACAGCGAGGGCACCACGGTGAAGGTCAGGCTCGCGGAGAGCGGCAAGGTGACGCGCAACGCGACCAGCTCGATGGCCGCCGTGCACCCGGGCGACACCGTCGTCGTGCAGGGGGCGGCGAGCTCGAGCGGGACGGTCGAGGCGACGAGCGTCGCCGCGACGGCATCCGGCGTCCGCTCGGGCCTGTTCGGCGGCGGCTTCGGCGGACCGCCGGGGGCGAGCTCCTCCGCGGGCACGCAGCAGGGCCAGGGCACCGCCTTCGGGAGCGGCTGACGCCGGGTAGCATCGCCGCCGTGCCCTGCCACGGGATCGATGGTTGCTGGCGCGGCTACGAGGTCAACATCGGCTACCGCGCGTACCGCGCGACGACGCCGAGCGCCGTGCGTGTCGCGCGAGATCCGGCGGCACGCGCCGTCGTCGAGCTGCGTGCCGGCCAGGGCGTCGGGCGCCAGACCGTCATCAACCCCGACCACCTGGACGAGCCGGACGACCGCCCGGCGGAGCGCGGCGCCGACGGACGCGACTGGGTCTGGGTCTACGCCCGCCAGCACGGCGGCAGCGGCTGGCTCCCGCTCGGGGATCTGCGCCGTGACACCGAGACGCCGCAGCCGTGCCGCGGCCCGGCGGGCTTCGACTTCGAGCCGGGGCGCATGCCGAGCAAGCACGGCCCCCACACGAGCTGCGGGTCGGTCCCGCTCATGCCGGCGCGCTGGCGCGGGCGCCTCGTCCTCGACCCCGACGTGTATGTGCGCTACTCGCCCGACGGCACGGCGTTCGACTACCTCGCCGGCGGCGACGAGGTGACCATCCGCTGCACCGGCGGGCCGCGCGGCTTCGTCTGCGTCAGCGTCGAGCGCTCGGCCTTCGTCCCGGCCGGCACGACGGGCTGGGTCGAGGCGAGCGCGCTCGGGCATCGCTGAAGGCGGTGGGGGCGACGATCCGCGCTCCGTGGTTTGATCCGGCCTGAGCGTGCCATGGCAGCTCTCCTCGCCCTCCTCTCGGCCGTCTTCTTCGCGCTCGCTGCGACCCTGCAGCAGCGCGGCGAGTTCCAGCTCGCGCGCCGGGGACGGCCCGCCAAGGGGGGCGGCGGCCTCGTGCGGCGGCTCGCGCTCGCGTTGCTGCCGCGCCACGCGACGCACGCCGGCGCCTTGGACCGCGGGAAGCTCGTCGTCGTCCAGCCCCGGATCGCCGGCGCCGGGAACCGCGAGACACCAGTCCCCGGCGCGGAGGGAGCGGCGGCCGCCGGGGGAGTGGCGTGACGATCGAGATCATCCTGCTCGCGCTGGCCAGCACGGTGCGGCCGACGAGCCTGGCGGCGGTGTACGCGCTGCTCGCCGCCGACGAGCCGCGGCGGCTCATGACCGTCTACGTCCTGGCCGGGCTGGCGTTCACCCTCGCGTTCGGGCTGCTGGTGATCTGGGTGTTCAGCGGCGTGCCGGTGAGCACCGGGACGGACCAGGCGAAGGGGATCGCCGAGATCATCGGCGGGCTCGCGATGCTGGCGTTTGCGATCGGCGTGTCGACCGGCCGCGTCGGCGGCCGGCACGCGGACGACGCCCCGAAGGCGCCGAGCCGCTGGCATGGGCTCCTCGAGCGCCAGCTCACGCCGCGCACCGCGGCGATCGCGGGACCGGCCACGCACGTCCCCGGCCTCTTCTACCTCGTCGCGCTGAACGTCATCGTCGCCCATCACCTGAACCCGTTCGACGGGCTTGCCGAGGTCGTGATCTACAACCTGATCTGGTTCGCGATCCCGATCCTCGCGCTGGCCGCATGCATCTTCCGACCCGACGTCGCCCGCGAGGGCGTCGGCGCGATCAGCGACTGGACCCGGCGCAACAGCCGCCGCATCGTCATCATCGTGTCGTTCGTCGTCGGCGCGGCGCTCGTGGTGCGCGGGATCCTCGGGCTGCAGTCCTAGTAGCGCAGCAGCGCGGCCATGCCGCCGCACTCCGCGAGCGCCGGGGTATCGGCCGCGGCGAGCGCGGTGACCTGCGCGCCGGTGGCGATCGCCGCCTCGACCGCGCGCTCGCCGAGCAGCTCGGGCGGGCCCGGGATCGTCGGCGGCACCACGCCGACGTCGGGCCCGAAGTCGTGGCCGGGGTCGAGCACGAGGTGGTCGACTCGGCCCTCGGCGAGCGCTTCGAGCACCGCCTGCGGTCCGAGCGCCGCGTGGCCGCCAGCCGCGGCGCGCTCGCGCGCCGCCGCGACCAGCCGGTCGGCGGCCTCGCGCCAGGCGTCCTCGAGCCGCGGCTCGAGCGCCTCCGCGATCGCGACGGGCTCGGCGTGGTCGAGGTTGAGGTCTGCGTCGATGACGATGCGCTCGAGCAGCCCCGCGGGCAGCGCCGCGCGAAAGCGCGCCGCGACCTGGCCCTCGGACACGAGCGCGATGCGCTCCCAGCCGAGCTGGGACAGGCGCGCGGCAGTGGCCTCGCCGGCGACGCCGTAGAGCCGGTCGCGCTGCTCGTCCATGCGCGCCTCGAAGTGCTCCTGGTGGGAGGTCGTGAGCATGCCGCGGGCGGGACTTCCGCCGGCTGAGCCACCGAACGCTCGCCAGTCCCCGAGCGCCAGCTCGTACACGGGAGCATCCGGCTCGCCGGTCTCCCCCTGCTCGAGGTGCAGCAGCCGCACGTGCTCGCGCCCGACGATCACGATGCCGGTCGGCGCACCGCGGTCGACGACGTCGACGAGCGGCGACACGAACGGCTTGCGGTCCCACACGACCGCCCCGCGGCGCACCGGCAGATGGAGGGCGTAGCGCGCGGTGGTCGACCCGTCCGCCTCGACGAACCATGCGACACTGCGGGCCCGCTCGGCCGGCGTGAGCGCGTGCAGGCCCGCCTCCGCCCGCTCGCGCAGTGCGCGGAACCCCAGCCGCGCGTCGCGGTCGTCGCCGGCCTCCAGGCGCTCGGCGATCGCACGCAGCCCGTTGCGCACCTCGATGTCCCAGGCCGGCGTCTCGGCGGTGTTCGCCGGGTCGCGGGGGTCGGTGCGCGCGTAGATGCTCAGGACGGGGCGCTCCGGGGCGGCCGTCGCCAGCTCGCGCAGGACGTCGCGGTTGACCATCTGCCGAGCCTACTCAGTGTTCGTGGTCGTGGCCGCGCACGGTCCGCCACGACTCCCACGTGATACGCAGGATGACGATGGTGATCGTCAGGCCGATGAGCGCGTCGGCGACCTGGAGGCCGGCCGCCACGGCGAGCGCTGACGCGACGACCGAGAGCGAGACCCATGCGTCGGCGCGCGCGTGATTGCCGTCGGCGATCAGCGCCGGGCTGTCGAGCCGCCGGCCGGCGCGGATCCGCACCCGAGCGGCGATGCGATTGCCCACGAAGCCGATCACGCCGGCGGCCGCCAACGCGACGAGGTGGGTCGGCGCCTGCGGGTGGATGAGGCGAGCGACAGCCTCGACGCCCGCGACGCACGCGGAAACGAAGATCGCCGCCACGACGAGCAGCCCGGCGGCGCGCTCGGCGCGCTCCGAGCGCGCCAGGAAGGCGATCGCCAGCGGAACCGCGGTGAGCGCGTCGCCCGCGTTGTGGATGAGGTCCGCCAGCAGCGCGACACTGCCCGAGAGGGCGTAGACCAGCGCCTGCAGGAGCGCGGTGACCCCGAGCACGGCGAACGAGAGCACGACCGCGCGCAGGCCCTCGCGCGAGCGCTTGATCGAGTCGTGCACGAGGCCGTGGGAGTGGCCGTGGTCGTGCGTGTGAGCATGGCCATGGTCGTGCAAATGGTGCTCATGCGGACCCGTGTGCGGATGGGCGTGCGGCACCCCGAAATGGCGACGCATGTCCCCGCCGAGGGGCTCGTAGGCGCGCGTCGCGGCCATTACCAGAGCGTAGAGTGCGTCGCGGATTCACCCGGGGCGGGGCGTAGGCTCAGCCGCCATGACGTCGTCCCGGCAGGTCGCGCGTATCACCGTCGTGGCGAGCGCCGTCGTGACGGCGTTCGTGCTCGCGCTGTATCTCCTGTGGCTGCTGCGCACGATCGTCCTGCTGACCGCGCTGGCGGCGTTCGTCGCCCTTGCGCTCGGCCCGGCGGTCGACCGGCTCACCCGGCACCTGCACCTGCCGCGCTGGCTGGCGATCGTCACGGTCTACCTGCTGATCGCCGCGTCGATCTTCGCGATCGGCCTGCTGTTCGTACCGGCCGTCGGTCAGGGCGTCACGTCGCTCGCGCACGACGCGCCGCGCTACCTGCAGGACCTGCGGCGCAACCCCACCTTCCGCCACTACGACAACCGCTACCACATCACCGTCACCGTCGAGCACCAGATCACCAAGCTCCCCTCTCAGCTGGGCTCGGCTGCGGGAACGCTGCGCGACGTGACCGTCGGGGTGTTCAGCGCCGCGGTGGAGCTCATCACCGTGCTCACGATCGCCTTCTTCTTCCTGCTCGACGGGGGCCGGACCGTGCGCCGCGCGATCGACCTCCTCCTTCCCGAGCGGCACGCCGAGCGCTGGCGCACGCTGAGCGGGCACGTCTACCGCTCGGTCTCCGGCTACGTGGCGGGGAACTTCCTGATCAGCGTGATCGCGGGCCTCGTCTCGTACATCACCTTGCTCATCCTCGGCGTCCCGTTCGCGGCGCCGCTGGCGGTGCTGATGGCGTTCTTCGACGCCATCCCGCTCGTCGGCGCGACGATCGGCGCGATCATCGTCGGCTTCGTCACTCTCTTCAACGGCTTCCCGACGACGACGATCATCTGGATCGTCGTGCAGGTCGTCTACCAGCAGGTGGAGAGCAGCATCCTCGTGCCGATCGTCTACCGGCGGACCGTGCGCGTGAGCGGCCTGGTGACGGTGATCGCCGTGCTGATCGGCGCGAAGCTCATCGGCGTGCTCGGCGCGCTCGTCGCGATCCCGACAGCCGCGGCGCTCGACATCTTCGTGCGGGAGCTGTGGTCGCTGCGCAGCCCGGCCACCCCCGCCGCCGAGCCCGAGCCCGAGCCGGGCTGAACGGCGCTCAGGTGTCCCCGTCGAGGTCGGCGATTCCGAGCGCGCCGGCCCAGAGCCCCGCCCACGCGACGATGTCCGCCCACGGCATCGCCGCGCCGCGCAGGCGCTCGACGCCCTGCAGGCTGTCGAGCGTGCAGCCGCGCAGCTCGCAGTGGCGCAGCCGGGCGCCGCGCAGATCCGCCTGGGTGAGGTCGCAGCCGTCCAGGCGCACCGAGTCCAGGCGCGCGTCAAGGAAGTCGGCCTGCGCCAGGCGGCACTCCTCGAAGGAGACGCGCTCGAGCGTCGCGTCTGCAAACGAGGCGAGGTCCAGGAGGCAGCCGCGGAACGCGACGTCCGCAAGACGGGCGCCCGCGAGGACGATCCCCGTCATCCGCACGCCGCAGATGCGCGCGGGGCCGATGCGCGCGCGGCGCGCTTGCACGTTCGCGAGGCTGCCGCGCTCGATCACGACGTTCGCCAGCGTCAAGGCCTCAAGCGCGGCACCCGCCAGGTCGACGTCGTGCAGGCTGCACGCGCTGAGCACGACGCCGCTCGCGCGAGCGCCCGCGAGCTCGCATCCTGCGAGCGCCGCTGCGTCGACGCGCTGGTCGTGGGCGAGCGCGCCGAGCGCCAGTGGGACGAGCGCGTCCTCCTCGACGAGCGGCGGGCGCGGTGGCCGGGCGGGGGTGGGCACGGCGCCCGGACCCTACGCCATGATGTGGGGGCGATGGGCGCGATCGTCCTGTGCGCGCTCGCGAGCGCCGTCTTCCCCACGCTGCTCGCGTGCGTCGCGATCCTGATCTCGCGCCCGTCGCCGCGGCTGCTGCTGCTCGCCTTCTACGCCGGCGGCATGATCACGAGCATCACGAGCGGGATCATCGTCCTGTCGGTGTTCAACAACGGGCAGAGCGTGGCCGGCTCGACGGCGTCGGCGCCCCACCCTTCGACCTCGATCGTCATGGGGGTCGTCGCGCTGGTGTTCGCATGGCTGATGGCGTCGCGGCACGGCGAGGCGCTGCTGGAGCGCTGGCGGACCCGGCGCCAGCTGCGCCACCCCAAGCCCGACAAGCCGGGCTCCTCCTGGGTGCAGAGCCACCTCGACCGCGCGTCGGCGCGCGTGGCGTTCTTCGTGGGCGCGGCGATCAACCTGCCGGGCCCGTTCTACCTGCTCGCGCTGGGGCTGATGGCGACCGGCGGCTACACGACGCTCCAGCAGCTCGGGCTGATCCTCCTGTTCAACCTGATCATGTTCGTGCTGCTCGAGGTGCCGCTCGTCGGGTATCTCGTCGAGCCCGAGACGACCGCCGCGCGCGTCGCCGCCTTCTCGAAGTGGCTGAACGCCAACGGGCTGCGCGTCATGGGCTGGCTCGTCGGGGTGTTCGGTGTCGGCCTGATCGCGCAGGGCCTCTACGCGTGGCTCACGTGAGGAGCCGCGCCGCCGCCATCGCGCTGGGGTGCCTCTTCGGGCTCCTGCTCGCGCTCGGCGGCGTGCTGCTGTACGTGCGCAGGGAGATCGCCGACGAGCACGCGTTCGCGGCGCGCCTGACCGGGGCGCTCAACGACGCCGGCGTCCGCGCGGTGCTCGCGCGCCGGACCGTCGACGCGCTCACCGAGCGCGGGTCCGGAGACGTCCTGACGATCCGCCCGCTGGCGATCGCCGCCGTCGATACGGTCGCGGGCTCGCCCGCGTTCCGTCCTGTGGCGGCGCAGGCGGCAGCCGACACGCATCGCGCGCTGCGCGCAGGGCATGCCGCCGTCAGCGTCCGCATCGACCAGCTCGCCGCACCGCTGCTGGACGCGCTGCGCCGCGTGTCCCCCGGGCTGGCGGCCGTCGCCCAGGTGCGGGCGCGGCCCGTGGTCGTCACGGTCCCGCTCGGCGACCGCGACCTGCGCGCGACGCGCTGGGCGCTCGACCTGGCCGGCGCCGCATGGTGGGTGCTCGCGGGGGCGCTCGCGTGCGCTGCCGGTGCGCTGCTGCTGGCACCGGACCGGCGGCGCGCGGCGGCGTGGCTCGGCGCGGCGGCGGCCGTGGCGGGCGGACTGGTGGCGGCGGCGCTCACGGTCGCCGGGGCGCGGCTCTCGGGCCCGGCGGGCAGCGTCTGGGACGCGCTGTTCGGCGACCTGCGCACCGCGGCGCTCGCGGTGTCGGCGGGCGGCCTCGTGGCCGCGGTGCTCGCCGGCGGCGTGCCCAGGAGCGGCGGGGCCGAACGCCGCCCCCGGCGCACACTGCTGCTCGCAGGGGCCGGCATCGCGGGGCTCGCGGCGCTGGTCGCGGCGGCCCTCATCGCAGCCGGCGCCCCGCCGGCGCCGACGGCCGCCGCCGGCGCCCGCGAGGGGGGCTGCAACGGGGCGCCGGCGCTCTGCGAGCGGCGGCTGGAGGACGTCGTCTTCGCAGGAACGCACAACTCGTACGCCGCCGCCGACGAGCCCGGCTGGCTCTTCGCCAACCAGCGCTTCGGGATCGCCCGCCAGCTGGACGACGGAATCCGTGCGCTGCTGATCGACATCCACACCGGGGTGCGGGACCCGGACAGCGGGCTGATTCGCACCGACCTGCGCGCGGAAGGCGTCCAGCCGAACAAGGTGGCCGCGGCGCTCGGGCCGGCGGGTCTGCGCGCGGCCCGGCGCGCAGGCGCCCGGCTCGGCGGCGCGCCGCCGCGGGGCGAGCGCGGCCTATACCTGTGCCACACGCTCTGCGAGCTCGGGGCCGAGCCGCTGGGGCGCGAGCTCGGGGCCATCCGCGGCTTCCTGGAGGCCCACCCGGGGACCGTGCTGATGCTGGTCGTCGAGCCATACGTGTCCTCCCAGCAGGTGGCGCGCGCGTTCGAGGCCGCCGGCCTGCTGCGCTACGTCGCCACGCTCGACCGGCATGCGCCGCTGCCGACGCTCGGGATGCTCGTGGCCTCGGACAGGCGGCTCGTCGTCTTCGCGGAGGAGGGCGGCGGCAACCCCGCCTGGTACATGCCCGCGTTCTCCTTCATCCAGGACACGCCGCTCGCCGGCGCGCAGCCCGGGCGGGTGAGCTGCGCGCTCTACCGCGGTGCGCCCGACGACCCGATCCTGCTCATCAACAACTGGGACACGGCCTTCCCGCCCCGGCCGTCGGCCAACAGACCGATCAACACGCTGGCGGCACTCCAAGCCAGGGTGCGCGGGTGCGTGGCGGCGGGCCGGCCCCCGCCGGGGATCGTCGCCGTCGACTTCTACGAGCGCTCGGCGGTCGTCGAGCTGGCGCGCGAGCTCAACGACGCGCGCTGAGCCTCACACGTGGTCGACGTAGAGGTCGACCTGCAGGTCCGCGCCGGGGATGTAGTTGTAGGGCTCGAGGTCGGTCACGCCCTCCTCGGCGAGCACGTCCTCGCAGAGGTACGTGTTGCCGGTGCACTCGCGGCTGGGCCGGTTCAGGATCGCGTAGGCCGCGTCGGCGTAGATCTCCGGGCGGCGCGAGCGGGCCATCGCCGCATCGCCGCCGAGCAGGTTCTGGACGGCGGCGGTGGCGACCAGCGTGCGGGGCCACAGCGCGTTGGAGGCGATCCCGGCGTCGGCGAACTCGGCGGCCCAGCCCAGCGCGAGCAGGCTCATCCCGTACTTGGCGAGCGTGTAGCCGATGTGCGGGCCCAGCCACTCGGGGCGCAGGCCGATCGGCGGCGAGAGCGTGAGGATGTGCGGGTTCTCGCCCTTGCGCAGGTGCGGCACGCACGCGCGCGTGACGACGAACGTCCCGCGCACGTTGATCGACTGCATGAGGTCGAACCGCTTGACCTCGAGCGCCTCGGTCCCGGCGAGGTTGATCGCCGACGCGTTGTTCACGCAGATGTCGATCCCCCCGAAGTGCTCGACGGCCGCGTCGACGGCCACCTGCACCTGCTGCTCGTCGCGGATGTCGCCCACGATCGGCAGCGCCGTGCCGCCGGCCTCCTCGATCTGCTCGGCGGCGGTGTAGATCGTGCCCTCGAGCTTGGGGTGCGGCTCGGCGGTCTTGGCGACGAGCGCGACGTTTGCGCCGTCACGCGCCGCGCGCAGCGCGATCGCCAGGCCGATGCCGCGGCTGGCGCCGGAGATGAAGAGGGTCTTGCCCGAAAGGCTCATGCAATGCTCCTGGTCAGGGTCGGGGGCGCCCGGGGGCTAGACGCCGCGCTCGACGGCGATCCGCTGGCTGTCGGCGGCCGCGGTGAACGCGGCGTAGTCGGCGTCGTTCTGGTCGGCGTAGGCGACGGCGAACTCCTCGAGCGCGCGGTCGAACGTGTCGTCGTCGCCGAGGTACCCGCTGATCCGCGCCGCGTCACCGGTGCGCGCGTGCGCACGCGCGAGCGCGCCGCCGCACAGCTCGGCGTAGCGGCGCATCACTGCGGGCGACATCCGCTCGATCAGCGCCGAGCCCTTCATGTCGCGCAGCTGGCGGACGTAGAACTGGCGCCGTGCCTCGCCGGTACCCGTGACCCAGCCCAGGAAGGCGTCGCTCGCCGCCTGCGTGACGCGCTGGCCCTGGACCACACGCTCGCCGGCGTGCTCGTACTCGCTGGCGCCGGCGTACGGCGCGAGCACCGAGGTCGTCGCCTCCTTGATCTGCAGGAAGAGCGGATCGTCGTCGCGGTCGCCCATCAGCAGGACCATGAACGCCTCCGTCCCGACCGATCCGACGCCGACCACCTTCCGGGCGAAGTCCTCGTAGTGGTAGTGGTCGAGCACCAGGCGCCGGTCCGGCGTCAGGGTCTGCGCGTAATCGGCGAGGCCCTGGCGGACGAGCTGCTCGGCGGCATCCTGCATCGTCTCCGGGGCACGAACGATCACCGGCGGCTGCTGGCGGATGCGCCAGCCGCCGTCGACCTGCTCGGCGAACTTCGCCAGCGAGCCCAGGCTCGTCTTGGCGCGCGCCTTGGCGAGATTCTTCTCCGCGGTCTTGATGGCGCTCTTCTTCGTAGTCGCGCTCAGCTCGGCGAGGATCTGCTCGGCGTCGATCCGCGCGTACCAGATGTCCATGAAGCGCATCGTGGCCGCCTCGGCCAGGGCAGCGCGGTAGGTCGCCGCGGCCCGGCGCGCCACCGCCCGCTGGTCCTTGCGCCGGTACCCGTTGTCACGCGCCGCCACGACGAAGCTCGCGACCAGGCGCTTGACGTCCCACTCGAACGGCGCGGGCAGCGTCTCGTCGAAGTCGTTGAGGTCGAAGACGATGCGCCGGTCCGGCGCGGCGAACACCCCGAAGTTCGAGAGGTGCGCGTCGCCGCAGCACTGCACGCGCAGCCCACTCGTGGTCGGCGTTCGCGACAGATCCCACGCCATGATCGCCGCACCGCCGCGATAGAACGTGAACGGCGAGACGATCATGCGCCCGTGCCGGATCGGCACGAGCTCGGGGACGCGGGTGAGGTTCTGCTCCTCGAGCACGCCGACGGGATCGGGACGGTCCGCGGGCGCGGCCCACTCGGCGTGCGCCTCGA
>DATKLF010000084.1:0-21124 GCA_035542555.1 Solirubrobacteraceae bacterium
GCCGATCCGTCCGCCGGTCGGCTACGATCGTCAGCGACAAGACCGCTGAGTTCCCGAGGGTGGTGCGCACAGGCGCGCGGCCGGAGGGAAGCGGGGGACCCATGAACCGGGGCGAATCGCCGGCCCTTCCGGCGTAGCGCAGCTCTTTCAGCGCGAGCCCGTCAGCTAACCCCGTAGGCGCGACGAAAGAGGAACGCTGCACATGTCGCACAACGAGGCGCAGGCCTGGTGGGCCGACGTCGAGCATCTCCGCGAGGGCATCGAGCGCCGCCGAGCGTCGGCCGGCGCGACGGGCGTTGCCGCCCGCCCGCGCGGGCATGAGGCGGCCCCGACGGCTTCGGCCGACCGCGCTCGGACACGGACATCCGGCCGTGAACGCCGGACGGTCCAGATCACCGGGCGCCCCGAGCCGGCCCCGGCCCCGCGCCGGCTGGTGGAGGTCCAGCGCCGCCGGCCTGCGCCAACGGCGGCCCAGCGGCTCTCGCGGCGCCCCGACCGCCTCGCAATGTGGGCGGTTGTGCTGGGGTTCGCCCTCGTGCTCGTCGCCGCGATGAGCGCACACGGCTGAGAACGGCTTTCAGAACGCCGGTGCGCGTCGGTTCGGTGGTGGCTCCCGGCGACGCTGGCGCGCCGCGTAGCCCAGGGCACAGCACCTGCGGCCGGCCTGTTGCGTGCCCCTGAGCGGCCTCCGCTCGGCCGGCCGGCGGATCCCGGCGCGCTTCGGCGCGTCGCCGCGCCGCCGAGCGGTCCGCGCGGCGCGCTGCTCCGTACCCGGAGCAGCCCTTGCATTGCCCGCACGACACGTTATAGGCTTACGAGAAGTAAGAAGGTTGTAGGACGGACCGCTCCGAACCACGCCCCGCGAAGAAGGCACGCCATGACTGCGATCAGCCGGTTCCCCGTCCATGACGAGCTCAGCGCCCCCGAGGGCTCCGTCCCCGTGCTGCGCGGCGCGCTTGCGACCGCCGGCCAGCTCCCGAACTTCCTCGGCGTGCTCGCGGGCTCGCCGGCCGCGCTGCGTGGGTACGCGCGCTTTCGCTCGGAGCTGCGCCACGGCTCGCTTCCGAGCCAGACGCTCGAGCGCATCTCCTTGGCGGTCGCCGAGCACCACGGTTCGGCGCCTGGAATCGCGATGCACAGCCGCTCGGCGCGGCTCGCGGGCCTGAGCCTCGACGAGATCGCGGCGGCGCGGCGCTTCGAGTCGCGCGATCCCCGCGAGGCCTCCCTGCTGCGCTACCTGCAGGCGCTCGTCGAGTCCCCGGGGAACCCGCCGATGCACCTGCACGAGGAGGCACGCGAGTCCGGCTGGACCGACGAGCAGCTCATCGAGTCGATCGCGTTCGTGGCGCTCGAGACCTTCACGGCGATGGTCAACGTCGCCGGTGACGTCCCGGTCGACGGATCGACCGAGAAGGCGAGGCTGATGGCGGCCTGATCGGCTCCGTCGGCGCCGGTACGCTTTGGCCATGGGCCTGGACCCGGATGCCGCGGAGGGCTCGCGGCAGGAGTGCTGCCCGCTCTACCGCCAGGCGGTTGAGCTCATCGGCCGGCGCTGGAGCGGCGCGATCATCGCGGTGCTGCTGGAGGGTGAGCCGATGCGCTTCTCGGAGGTCGCCGCGGCGGTGCCGCAGCTCTCCGACCGCCTCCTGTCCGAGCGCATGAAGGAGCTCGAGGCCCGCGGCGTGATCGTGCGCGACGTCGATCCGGGCCCGCCGGTGCGGGTGACGTACCGGCTCACCGACATGGGCCGCAGCCTGGCCCCGGCCGTCGACGCGCTGCACACCTGGGCGCGGCGGTGGTTGCGCCCCGCGGCGCGGGCGTAGCGCCCGCGGTCGCCGGGGTCCCGCCCCTCGCGCATGCGGCGCTAGGGTGCCGCCCATGCCCGACACGCCGACGGCCGCCGAGACGCCCAAGACCTCCGCTGAGGTCGTGGCGTACTGCGAGGCGCACAAGATCCGCTTCATCCGCTTCTGGTTCACCGACATCCTCGGGCAGCTGAAGTCCTTCTCGATCGGGCGCGACGAGCTCGAGGACGCGTTCGCCGACGGCATGGGCTTCGACGGCTCGTCGATCACCGGCTTCAACGCGATCGAGGAGTCGGACATGGTCGCGATGCCCGACCCCTCGACGTTCGCGGTCCTGCCCTGGCGTCCGGAGGAGCAGGGTGTCGGGCGCATGTTCTGCGACATCCTGACGCCGGAGCGCACTCCCTACGAGGGCGATCCCCGGCACGTCCTGCGGCGCGCGCTGCAGCGCGCGCGCGACATGGGGTTCGACACCTTCAACGTCGGCCCCGAGCTGGAGTACTTCCTGTTCCGCGACAAGTCGGGGACCGAGGTGCTCGACGAGGGGGGGTACTTCGACCTGACGACGCTGGACGCCGGCTCGGACGTGCGCCGCGAGACGGTGCTCGCGCTCGAGCAGCTCGGCATCCACGTCGAGTACAGCCACCACGAGGTGGGGCCGAGCCAGCACGAGGTCGACATGCGCTACGCGGACGCGCTGAAGATGGCCGACGACTGCATGACCTACCGCATCACCGTCAAGGAGTACGCGCTGAAGTACGGCTGGCACGCGACGTTCATGCCCAAGCCGCTGTTCGGCGAGAACGGCTCGGGCATGCACACGCACATGTCGCTGTTCGCCGGCGGGCGCAACGCGTTCTTCGACCAGGACGACCCGTACTTCCTCTCCGATGCCGGGAAGGCGTTCATCGCCGGGCAGCTTCGCCACGCGCGCGAGCTGAGCTCGATCTTCGCCCAGTGGGTGAACTCCTACAAGCGCCTGGTCCCCGGCTACGAGGCGCCGGTCTACGTCGCCTGGTCGCGGCGCAACCGCTCCGCGCTGGTGCGCGTCCCGCTCTACCACCCCGGCAAGGAGCAGTCCACGCGCATGGAGCTGCGCTGCCCGGACCCGGCCTGCAACCCCTACCTGACGTTCGCGACCCTCCTGCACGCGGGTCTTGAGGGGATCGAGAAGGGCTATGAGCTGCCCGAGCCGATGGACAAGAACCTCTACCACCTGGCCGCCGACGACCGCCGGCGCCTGGGCATCGAGCAGCTGCCCGAGACGCTCGGCGAGGCGATCGAGCTCACCGCCGAGTCCGAGCTCGTGCTGCGCGCCCTCGGCGAGCACATGTTCAACCGCTACGTCGAGATCAAGCGCCAGGAGTGGGAGGACTACCGCGTGCAGGTCACGCAGTGGGAGCTGGACCGCTACCTGCCCGTCCTCTGACCCTGGGCGACGCGCCTCAGCCGGCCGTCCGGAAGACCGAGGTCGACGAACTCACGCGCGGCTTCGAGGTGGGGCTGTAGCGACGGGCGAAGTCGACCTGGACCGTCCACGTGCCGGCGGGGGCCCGGCGCACCGGGATGCCGGGGGCCCGCACGGTCAGCGTGCCGCACGGCGCCTGCGGCACCCCGAAGCGGTAGTTCGCGTACGTGCGGCCCGCGTGGCGGAAGTGCCCGTAGATCGGCTTGCCCGGCTCCTGCAGGAAGCCGCTGAAGCTCCAAGTGCGGCGCGCCTGGGGTGCCTTGACGCCCGCGGACGTGCCGAACGTGAAGGTCGCGACCTGCACGTCGACCGACGTGCTCGCCCCTGACGTGCCGTCGGCCGCGGTGATCGTGAACGTCTTCGCGGCGGGGGAGATCGTTCCGAGCAGCGGAGCGGCGATCGTCGCCGTGAACGCGCCGGTCCCGTCGGCGCTGCCGGAGGCGAAGATCTGCGGGCCGGTCAGCGTGATCGGATCCTGCGCGCCGAAGCCGCTCCCGGCGAGCTGCATCGGCTGCTTTTCGATGTAGCAGGCGGCGCCCGCCTGCAGGCTCGCGGCCCTGGCGGCGAGCGGCGCGGCGAGCGCGGCCGCGGCCGCGAGCGCGGCGGCGGCGGGTGCGGCGCGGCGGATCACGACGCCGACCATACCTGGCCGGGCGGGCGTGGTCGGTCAGGCGTGGACGGGCTCGCGCAGCTCGTCGCGCTCGGCCTCGGGCTCCAGGCCGCCGGGCTCGCCCTCGTGCGCCAGTCGCGAGGGCCACCAGACGTGCGGCCCGATGTCCAGCACGAGCGCCGGGACGAGCACCGAGCGCACGAGGAACGTGTCCAGCAGCACGCCGAAGGCGATCACGAACCCCAGCTCGGTGAGGAACACGAGCGGCAGCACGCCGAGCACCGCGAACGTGCCGGCGAGCACGATGCCGGCCGCGGTGATCACCCCGCCGGTCATGGCCAGGCCGCGGATCATCCCCGCGCGCGTGCCGTAGTGCAACGTCTCCTCGCGCACGCGCGTCATGAGGAAGATGTTGTAGTCGATGCCCAGGGCGACGAGGAACACGAACGCGTAGAGCGGCAGCGAGGTGTCCGCGCCGGCGAAGCCGAAGACCCAGTCCGACACGACGTAGCCGACCCCGAGCGCGGCCGCCAGCGAGAGGATCACGGTGCCGATCAGCAGGACCGGCACGAGCACGGCACGCAGCAGGGCTATGAGGACGAGGAAGACGACGAGGAGCACGAGCGGGATGAGCAGCCGCGTGTCGCGCGCCGTGTAGTGGCGGACATCGTGCTCGATCGCGGTCGGCCCGCCGACGAGCACCCCCGGGCCGCCCGCGGCCCGCACCGCCGTGCGCAGGTCCGGCACGAGGCCGAAGGCGGCGGTCGAGTAGGGATCCGGCCGCAGAACGACGCTGAGCTCCGTGCCCGAGGGCCCGCTGGCCGCGGTGCGCACCGAGGCGACCCCGTCCACGCCGCGCAGCGCCGCCGCCACCGCCGGCACCTTGGCCGCGTCGGGCACGATGACGCTCGTCGGGGCGTTCGCGCCGCTCGGGAACGACTCGGACAGCAGCTTCTGGCCCTGCACCGACTCGACCGAGCCGCGGAACGAGTCGCCCTGCGTGAGCCGGTCGTTGTACTTCAGCAGCCCCAGCGCCATCACGAGCAGGAGCAGCACGGCGCCGATCCAGACGGGCCGCGGACGCCGTGCGATGCGTTCGCCGATTCGCCGCCACGGGCCGTGCATCGCCGTCGCGCCCTCATCCCCGACGTGCGGGATGAAGGGCCAGAACGGCCAGCGGCCGAAGATCGTCAGCAGCGCCGGGAGCAGTGTCAGCATCGAGACCATCGCGACCGCGATCCCCAGCGCGCCGATCGGCCCCAGGCCGGCGGTGCCGTTGACGTCGGCGAACGTCAGGCACAGCAGCGCGAGCATCACGGTGACCGCCGAGGCCACGATCGCCGGGCCCGCGGCCCGCAGCGCGGTGGCCATCGCGACATGGCGGTTCGGCTCGCGGCGCAGCTCCTCGCGGTAGCGCGCGACGAGCAGCAGCGCGTAGTCGGTGCCGGCGCCGAGCACCAGCACGGACAGGATCGAGGAGGCCTGGCCATTGATCGTGACCCCGGACTTCGCGATCAGGTAGCCGAGCGAGCGGCTTGTCAGCTCGGCGAACCCCACCGCCGTGATCGGGATCAGCCAGAAGACGGGGCTGCGGTAGATGATGATCAGCAGCAGGATCACGAGCGAGAACGCCGCCGCGGCGAGCGCCCCGTTGATGCCCTGGAAGACCTTGATCGCGTCGGCGGAGAAGCCCGCGGAGCCGGTCACCTTCACCTGCAGCCCGCCGCCGGGGTTGCTGACGATCGAACGGACCTTCTCGACGGGCTTGGAGATGGTCGTCCCGACGCCGTTCGTGTCGATGTTCGCCAGCAGCAGCGCGCCCGTGCCGTCCTTGGAGAACTGCGGCGGCGAGAACGGATGGGTTGCGGGCAGGGAGAGCGCATTGAGCGTCCGGCGGTCGCTGGCGATGTGCGCCCGGTCGGCGGCCGTCAGCCCGCCGGCTCGGCGGTACACCACGACCATCGTGACCTGCTCCTTGCCGGCCTGGAGCTTCTTCTGTGCCGCCAGCGCCTTCGTGGACTCGGCCTTGCCCGGCAGGAACGAGGCCGAGTCGTTGCGCTGGATCTTGTCGAAGCGGCTGGGCAGCTGGAGTGCGCCGGCGGCGAAGACGACGACCAGCCACAGCGCGAGCACCAGCCACTTCGCGCGCGGTCCGGCGGAGACGGTGAGGAGGCGGCTCATCGGCGGCGGGCTTCGTGGTCGGCGGACGTCGGCAAGGCAGGGTAGCGAGGGCTCAGGCACCGCCCTCGAGGAGTACGGCCAGCGCGGCCGGATCGGTCACGGGGGCGCGGCAGGCGAATCGCTCGCAGACGTATGCGGTCGCCCGTCCGTCGACTGGAACGCGGCCCGCCAGCAGCGCGACGTGCGACCGGGGCGCGGGATCGGGAGCGGCCCGCGTGCCGGCGAGCACGAGCCGGGGGTGCAGCGCACGACGCACGACCCGCTCGAGCTCCTCGGCTCCTGCGCCGACGATCGCGACCTCGCGGCTGGGCCCGAGGTGCAGGTCGATCGCCTGCAGCGTGTGGCCGAAGGCCGTCGGGTAGCGCGGCGCGAGCTCGTGCACGAGCCGGAGGTGGCCCAGCGCCGCCTCCTCGTAGCGGTCCTCGCCGGTGAGCAGGGCGAGGCGCAGCAGCCCGAGCGCCGCGCTCGCGCCGCCCGAGGGGATCGGCGTGTCCTCGAGCTCCTTGCGCCGCGCGACGAGCGCGGGGGCGTCGTCGGCCGTGGAGAAGAAGCCGCCGCGCTCGGCGTCGGTGAAGCGTGCGAGCACCTCGTCAGCGGCCGCGCGGGCTGCCTCGAACCACGCCTCCTCGAAGGTCGCCTCGTAGAGCGCGAGCAGGCCCTCGAGCAGGAACGCGTGGTCCTCGAGGTAGGCGGGGAGCCGGGCGCGCCCGCGGCTGTAGGTGCGCATGAGGCGCCCGTCGCCGTCGCGCAGCGTTTCGAGCAGGAAGCGCGCCGTCTCGCGCGCGGCGTCCAGGTAGTCGGGCCGCTCGAGCGCCGCGCCCGCGTCGGCCAGCGCGGCGAGCATCAGCGCGTTCCAGCTCGCAAGGCACTTGTCGTCGGTGCCGGGACGCACGCGGCGCTCGCGCACCTCGAGCAGGCGCGCGCGGATGCGCTCGCGCACGGCAGGCGCGGGCTCCGGCCCGCGCGACTCCAGGACGTTTGCGGCCTCCCCGCTGGCCGCCCGGCCCTCGGGGAAGTTGCCCTTGTCTGTGACGCCGAACCAGGCCAACGCCGCCTCCGCATCGGGGCCCAGGGCGGCGATGAGCTCGCCGGCGCCCCACACGTAGAAGCGGCCCTCGGCGCCCTCGGAGTCGGCGTCCAGCGCGCTGTAGAAGCCGCCTTCAGGTGCGCGCAGCTCGCGCAGCGCCCAGTCGAGCGTCTCCTCGCAGGTGCGACGCAGCACCGCGTCGCCGCTGGCCAGCCAGCCGTGCAGGTAGGCGCGCGCGAGCAGCGCGTTGTCGTACAGCATCTTCTCGAAGTGCGGCACGGTCCAGGCCGCGTCGACGCTGTACCGGGCGAAGCCTCCGCCGACCTGGTCGTAGATGCCGCCCGAGGCCATCGAGCGCAGCGTCTGCAGGGCCATCGCGTGCTCGCCGCGCGCGAGCAGGAACTCGATCACCGAGGCGGCCGGGAACTTCGGCGCGTTGCCCCAGCCTCCGTGGACGCTGTCGAAGAGCGCTCGCAGCCGGTCGACGGCCGCATCGCGCTCGGCGTCGACGATCGCCGCGGCGCTCGGCTCGAGGGTCGCCCCACCGCGCAGGCGCGCGACGATGCGTCCCGCGTCGGCGGCGATCTCCGCGCGGCGCTCGTCCCAGGCCTCGGCGACCGCGGTGAGCACCTGCGTCCACGAGGGCATGCCGCCGCGCGGCGCCGGCGGGAAGTACGTGCCGCCGTAGAACGGGAGCTGGCCGGGGGTGAGGAACACGTTCAGCGGCCACCCGCCCTGGCCGGTCATCGCCTGGACGGCCTCCATGTACAGCGCGTCGACGTCGGGCCGCTCCTCGCGATCGACCTTGACGCAGACGAAGCGCTCGTTCATGAGCGCCGCGACCTGCGGGTCCTCGAAGCTCTCGCGCTCCATCACATGGCACCAGTGGCACGCCGAGTAGCCGATCGAGACGAGCAGGGGCCGGTCGCGCTCGAGCGCCCGCGCGAGCGCCTCGTCGCCCCACGGCAGCCAGTCGACGGGGTTCTCGGCGTGCTGGAGAAGGTAGGGGGAGGTCTCCGCAGCGAGGGCGTTCGGCACGCCCGGAACGCTACGGCACGCGCAATGCCGGGTCAGCGAACGCCGGGACGGCGAGCCCGCGCCGCAGCTGCAGCAGGGCACTGCGGGCGCCCGCCGTGTGCGCGTTGATGCTGCGGCCGCCGAGGTTGCCCGTGATCGTGCCGCTGGCGTCGATCGTGATCGTGCCCTTCGCCGCCGCGGGGCCGGTGACCGCGAGGTGCGAGACCCCGGCCGTCGCGCCGGCGAGGCTCGTGGCGTACGTGCCGGAGACGCGCACCCCGGGGACATAGGAGACCCGGTGGAAGGTGATGAACCCCCCCTCGACCGTGGCGACCCCGCCGCGCAGCCCGCCGGTGCGCGAGCCGGGGGTGATCGAGCGCTCCGCGGCGATCGCGTCCCCGATCAGCTGCCGGCGCACATCATCGATCGTCGCGCGCACCGCGGCGAGCGTCTTGGCCGCCCTGTCGGGGCCGGGGAGCGCGCCGAGCGTGCGCGGCGGCATCGGGGTGGGCGTGATCGGCGAGGGGTCCGGCGTGCAGGCGACGGTCGTGCCGGCCGCGAAGGCCGCGAGCGTCTTGGCCGCGCACCCGCCGAGGTCGCTGCCGAGCACCGAGTGCCCGGTCTGGGCGACCACGTCGACCTGGGCGTCGGGGATCGTCGCCACGGCCGCGCGCGCCTGCTCGACGGGCGTGCGCAGGTCGGCGGCACCCGTCAGGACGAGCGTCGGGACGTTTGGCAGCGGTCCGTGGCTCGCGGGCGCGGGCGAGGCATCCGGCCACGCCGCGCACAGGGGCATGACGCTCGCGTCCAGTGCGACCTCCCGCCCGAACGGGGCGAACGTCGACGCGGGCAGGCGGGCCGCAGCCGCGCGGGCCTGCACCTCGCGCGTGGCGGCGCCGGCTGCGCGGTCCCAGGGGAACGGGGTCTCCTCGCAGCGCGTGGCGGCGAAGAGCGCGTCGGACTGGTCTGCGGCGGCGGCGCGCACCGTCGGCGCGGCGCGCGCGCCCGCGGTTCCGGACAGCCCGGCGGCGCGCGCACGCAGGCGCAGGATCGGGGTGGGATCGCCCAGCAGCGCGGCGCGCATCGCGCCGGGCAGCTCGGCGCGCAGGGCTGGGTTCAGGTCGCCCGCCAGCAGCACCTGCCAGAGCCCGATCGCGGTGAGCGTGACGTGCAGCCGCCCGCCGTTCGGCGAGGTGATCGTGCTGCGCAGCGCGTGGCGCTCCAGGTGCGCGACGAGGGCAACGAGGTCTGCGCGAGGGTTCTTGGTGGCGGCCTTGCAGGCGCCGTTCGCGCACAGCTCGCGCAGCACGCGCGGAACGGCGGCGAACGATGGGCGGCTGAACGGGTCAGGGCCGTCGAGCGGGACGACCGAGTCGAGGATCAGGGCCGCGACGTGGTCGGGGTAGCGGGCGGCGTAGGCGAGCGCGACCTTCGTCCCGTAGGAGACCCCGTAGAGGATGAGCTTGTCGTAGCCGCCGGCGACGCGCAGCGTCTCGAGGTCGTCCGCGCTGTCCACGCTGCGGTAGAAGCCGCGCGGCGCGCCGAGCTCTTGCGCGCAGGCACGCACCGACGCTGCGGTCGTCGGACCCAGGTTGCCGAAGGCGGCGCAGCTCAGCGCGCCCGACGCGCCCGTCCCGCGCTGGTCGAAGACGAGCAGGTCGTTGCGCGCATCGAAGGCTCCCAGGTCCGCGGCGAAGGACCCCGCGAGCGGGAGCGCGGCCTGCCCGGGACCACCGGCGAGGCCGACGATCGCGTTCGTCGTCGGCGCCGAGGCGGCCGGCAGGCGCGCGTACTGCAGCGTCACGGTTCCGGGCTGGGCGCCCGAGTGGTCGAGTGGGGCGTCCAGCGAGCCGCACAGGAAGCCGCCGCCGCACGACGTGGTGCCCAGCGCCGCCCCGGCCGCCACCGGAAGAACCGCCGCCCCGGCGAGCGCGAGGACGATCCCGGCGAGGAACGCCGGGAGGCGGCGAGCGTGCATCGCCCTGACGCTAGCGCACGACGCGGGCGGGAGTAGCCGTTCGGTTGCCGCCGCGCGCGCGGCCTGCGAGGATCGCGGCGCAAAGGTTCGCTGAACAGACCTCTAGGGAGGAGCCCCGCCGTGTCCCACCACCGTGAGCCCGTGACCGCGACCGGCGCCCCCGCCGCGCTCGGCCCCTACAGCCACGCCGTCAAGGCCGGCGGGCTGCTCTTCTGCTCGGGGCAGACGCCACTGGACCCGCACACGGGCACGCTCGTCGAGGGCACGATCGCCGACCGCACGACGCGCTGCCTTCAGAACCTTGCGGCCGTCTGCGAGGCGGCCGGCGCGCAGCTCTCCGACGCCGTTCGCTGCGGGATCTTCGTCACCGACCTCGGGACCTTCGCCGCGGTCAACGCCGCCTACGCGGCGTTCTTCCCGGGTGCCCCGCCGGCGCGGACGACCGTCGGCGTCGCGGCGCTTCCGGTCGGCGCCGACGTCGAGATCGACGCGGTCGTTGCGCTGCCGGACTGAGCGATGGCGTCGACCCAGGTCAGCGCCCGCGACATCGAGCGCGTGCGCGCAGAGGTGGCGCAGGTCGTCAGGCGCACGCCGGTGCTCGACTCGTGGACCCTGTCCGAGCAGGCCGGCGGCGGCGACGTCGTGCTGAAGGCCGAGAGCCTGCAGCGCACGGGCTCCTTCAAGGTCCGGGGCGCCATCGCCAAGCTCGCCGCACTCGGCGAGCGCGCGCAGCGCGGCGTCATCGCCGGCAGCGCCGGCAATCACGCGCGCGCCGTCGCATTCGCGGCGCGCCAGCTCGGCGTCCCGTGCGAGGTCGTGATGCCGCCCGACGCTCCGATCGGGAAGATCGAGGGCTGTCGCAGCCTGGGCGCGACGGTGCTGACCGGCGGCCAGACAGTCGACGCGTGCGTCGCGCAGGCGCGCGAGCGAGCGAGCGAGCGCGGCATGGCGTTCATCCATCCCTTCGACGACCCGGACGTCATCGCCGGCCAGGGGACCCTCGGCCTCGAGTTGCTCGAGCAGGTGCCGCAGCTCGCGCGCGTCGTCGTCCCCGTCGGGGGCGGGGGGCTCGCCTCGGGCACCGCGATCGCGGTGAAGAGCGCCCGCCCCGAGGTCGAGGTGATCGGGGTGCAGGCCGAGGTCATCGCGGCCTTCCCGCCCTCGCTGGCGGCCGGCGCCCCGGTCGAGGTCGAGGCCGCCACGACGATCGCCGACGGCATCGCGCTGCGCCGGCCCGGCGACCTGACGCTGCCGCTCGTCGCAGCATGGCTCGACGGGGTCGTCACGGTCGGCGAGGACGACATCGCCGAGGCCATGGTGCTGCTGCCGGAGCGCGCCAAGCTCGTCGTCGAGGGCGGGGGCGCCGTCGGCGTGGCGGCGCTCATGACCGGCGCCGTCGCGCCGGCGCGGCACGGCACGACATGCGTCGTGCTGAGCGGCGGGAATGTCGACGCCGGGCTGCTCGCGGCGGTCGCCCGCCTGCACGAGAGCCGCGCTGGGCGTCGGCTCGTCGTCTTCACGCGCGTGCCCGACCGGCCAGGGGGTCTCGCGCGCCTGCTCGTCGCCATCGGGGATGCCGGCGCCAACCTGATCGACGTGGAGCACGTGCGCGAGGGGGTGCAGCTGCATGTGCGCGAGACGGGCGTCCAGCTCGTGCTCGAGACCCGCGGGCCCGACCACGCGGCGCGCGTGCTCGAGGCGCTCGGTGAGGCGGGGTACCTCGCGACGGTCATGGGCCGCACCGGCTGATCGCGCGCGGCTGGCTGCGCGGCCGCGGATCTGCGAGAGTCGGGGCCCACGACGAGAGGAGCCGGCATGGCCGACAGCGTGTATCGCGTAACCGAGGTGATCGGCGTCAGCAGCGAGTCCTGGGAGGCGGCGGCCAAGGCCGCTGTCGAGACCGCCGCCAAGACGGTGCGCGACCTGCGCATCGCCGAGGTCATCCGCCAGGACCTCACGATCGAGGACGGCGGCGTCGCGGCCTATCGGGTGCGCCTGGGGATCTCGTTCCGGTACGACTCCGGGGACTGACCGGTCCTGCGCGGACGACGGGGCGGCTCGTCGGCAGCCCGCGGCCTGGAACCGGTCTCGGAACGCCGGTTCTAGGCCGGGTCGCCGAGCGGCGTGACGTACGCCCCGCTGATCCCGCCGTCGACGAGGAAGTTGGCGGCGGTGATGAACGACGACTCGTCGGAGGCGAGGAACACGACCGCGCTCGCCATCTCCTCGGCGCGCCCGAAGCGGCCCATCGGCACGTGCACGAGCCGGCGCGCCGCGCGCTCGGGGTCCTTGGCGAACAGCTCGCGCAGCAGCGGGGTGTCGACGGGCCCCGGGGAGAGCGCGTTGACGCGGACGCCCTCGCGCGCGAACTGCACGCCCAGCTCGCGCGACATCGCCAGCACCCCGCCCTTGGAGGCCGTGTAGGAGATCTGCGAGGTGGCGGCGCCGAGCGTCGCGACGAACGAGGCGGTGTTGATGACCGACCCGCGCAGCGGCCCCTCGTTCGCGAGCAGGTGGGGGATGCCGTGCCGGCAGCACAGGTAGACCGACTTGAGGTTCACGTCCTGGACGCGCTGCCAGGCGTCGAGCCCGGTGGTGAGGATCGAGTCGTCGTCCGGCGGCGAGATGCCCGCGTTGTTGAACAGCACGTGGATCGCGCCCAGCTCCCGACGCACGCGTGCGTACAGCTCGCGCACGCCCTCATCGCTCGTGACGTCGACCTCGAGCGCGAGGTCACCGGGGGCGCCGGCCTGCAGGTCGGCCCCGACGACGGTGGCGCCCTCGCGGCGAAAGGCCTCCACGGTGGCGGAGCCGATCCCGCCGCTCGCGCCGGTGACGACGCAGACCTTGCCCTCCAGACGTCCGGCCATCAGCTCTCCTCCGTGCGGAAGTAGACGGTCTTGACCTCGGTGTAGTGGTCGAGCGCGTGCGGGCCGAGCTCGCGCCCGTACCCGGACTGCTTGAAGCCCCCGAACGGCGTGGTGACGCGCACCGAGCTGTTCGAGTTGATCGAGAGGTTCCCGGATTCGAGCGCGCGCGCGACGCGCAGCGCCTTCGCGCCGTCCCGCGTCCAGACCGAGCCCGACAGGCCGTAGATCGTGTCGTTGGCCAGGCGGATCGCCTCGTCCTCTCCGCGGAACGGGATGACGCACGCGATCGGCCCGAAGATCTCCTCGGTGGCCGGTCGCGCCGCCGGGTCGACCGGGCACAGGACGGTGGGGGCGAACCAGTAGCCCGGGCCGTCGGGGGCGCTGCCGCGGATCGCGACCGGAGCGCTGTCGTCGAGGAACGAGGCAACGGTCTCGCGGTGCCCGGCGGAGATCAGCGGGCCCATCACGGTCGCCTCGTCGAGCGGGTCGCCGACGCGGATCGCGCGGACCGCCTCGTCAAGGCCGGCGAGGAACTCGTCGAGCACCGGCTCCTCGACGAGGATGCGCGAGCGCGCACAGCAGTCCTGGCCGGCGTTGTCGAAGACGGCGCTTGGCGCCGCGGCGGCCGCCGAGGCCACGTCGGCGTCGGCGAACACGATGTTCGCCGACTTCCCGCCGAGCTCCAGCGTCACGCGCTTGATCGTGCCGGCGGCGGCCGCGGCGATCGCGGCGCCGACCTCCGTGGAGCCGGTGAAGGCGACCTTCCCGACGGCGGGGTGCTCGACCAGGCGCTGGCCGACCGTGCGCCCAGGGCCGACGACGACGTTCACGACGCCGTCGGGGACGCCGGCCTCGCGCGCGATCTGCGCGAAGCGCAGCGCGGTGAGCGGCGTGAGCTCGGCGGGCTTGAGCACGACGGTGTTGCCCGCCGCGAGCGCGGGCGCGAGCTTCCACGAGGCGATCGCCAGCGGGAAGTTCCACGGGGTGATCAGCGCGACGACGCCGATCGGCTCGCGGAAGGTCATCGCGACGCCGCCTGCGACGGGGAGCGTGTCGCCGAGCAGCCGCTCGGGCGCACCGGCGTAGTAGCGGAAGGTGTCGACGACCATCCCGATCTCGCCGCGCGCGGAGGTGATCGGCTTGCCGGCGTTGCGCGCCTCGAGCACCGCGAGCTCCTCGTGCTGGGCGGCGAGCGCCTCCGCGAGGTCGCGCAGGATCCCGGCGCGCGCGCCGGGCGCCAGCGCGCGCCAGGCCGGGAGGGCCGCGGCAGCGCGCTCGACGGCCGCGTCGGCGTCCTCGGCGCCCGCGCGCGCCAGCGTCTGCAGCGGCTGCGCGGTCGCGGGCTCGAGAACGGTGAGGGTGTCGCTCATGCGGTGCAGTCTCGCACGAAAGGTCTGCAGGTCATGCCATTGTGGCGCCGGGCGCCTGGCGACCGGCCGGCCCCCGGAGGGTGGGCCGGCCGGAGCGCCACGACGTCCTGCACTGGCCTACGGCGCTTCGGGGTGCGGCGGCGGCGCGCCGATCTCGGTGTCGATCTCCTCGATCGTGTGCCGTGGCCCGGTGAACCACTTGTGCGCGCTCACCCACCACCAGATGCCGATCGCCAGGGCAAGGCCGCCCGTCACGACGGGTGTGTAGTTGAACAGCGACCAGTTGAAGTCGCTCTCCCACGGCACACCCTGGGAGCTGAACGGCACGTTGAAGTAGATGACGACGACGATCAGGATCTCGAGCAGCGAGATCGGCGCCATCCACTTGTAGCGGTTGCCCAGGTTCCACGGCCCGGCCTCGAACTTGTCGCCCATCCGCCAGCGCAGGTAGATCGGGATCCCCCAGCAGACGTAGAGGCCGATCACGCCGATCGACACCACGGCGGTGAACGCCACCGTGACGCCGTCCTTGTTGCCCTTCAGCGCGGGCAGCGTGAGGATCAGCGCGATCACGGCGGCGAAGATCACGGCGTTGAACGGGATCTTGCGCTGGTTGACCTTGCTCCAGAGCCTCCAGCCCGGCACCGCGCCGTCGCGGCTGAACGCGTAGGTCATGCGCGAGGCGCTGGTCAGACAGCTCATCCCGCAGAAGAACTGGCCGATGAAGCAGATGATGAGGATCATCTTGGTCCAGGCGCTCGTCATCGCGCTCTCGAAGACCGCGAACACGGTTCCGCCGCCGTCGTTGACCGCCTTCGTGTTCCATGCCGCGAAGGTGATCGCCAGCAGCACGATGTAGCCGGCGATCGCCGAGTAGAAGACCGACTGCCAGATGCCGCGCGGCGCCGACATCGCGGCGCCCTTGGTCTCCTCGGAGATGTGGGCCGAGGCGTCGAAGCCGGTGATCGTGTACTGCGTCAGCAGGAAGCCGAGCGGGAGCACGTACCACCAGAACATCGACGAGCTGAAGCCGGAGTTGTTCTGGGTCTGGGTGAAGACGTTGTGGAAGGTCGCGTGCTTCGACGGGGCGAAGATCAGGATCCCGACGATCACCACGACGCCCAGCACGTGCCACCACACCGAGATGCCGTTGAGCATCGCGACCAGGTGGCTGCCCGCGATGTTGATGATCACGTGCAGCACGAGCAGGATCGCGAACAGCAGGAACGTCTGCTGCAGCGCCGTGGTGGGGTTCGCGTCGGCGAAGTTGATGCCGAAGATGTCGACGTTGTAGAGCCCCAGGACGACGCGCAGGAACTGGCCGGCGAAGTAGTCCACGGACGCGAAGATCGCGACCAGCCCGAGCAGGTTGAACCAGCCCGTGAACCAGCCCCAGCCCGGGCCGCCGAGCTTCGAGGCCCACCAGTAGATCCCGCCTGCGGTCGGGTAGGCGGACGCCAGCTCGGCCATGCAGAAGGCGATGACGAGGATGAAGGCCGAGATGATCGGCCAGCCCCAGGAGATGGCGATCGGGCCGCCGTTGTTCCACGCCTGGTAGTAGGTCGTGAAGCAGCCCGCCAGGACCGAGATGATCGTGAACGAGATCGCGAAGTTCTGGAACCCGCTCCAGCCGCGGTTGAGCTCCTGCTTGTAGCCCATCTCGGCCAGGCGCCGCTCGTCGGCGTCCTGGAGCTGCTGGGTGTCTGCTGCGGACACGCGCTTTCCCCTCTCAAAGAAGTGCGGTATGTGGGCGAACGAACCGTGCGCTCCGGTGGGACGGCGAGTGGACCGCCAAATGGTCTGACTCCCCGTCCTCTAGGAGTCGGGCGAATCTACGGAGCGCCCAGGACGGAAGTCAAGCGGCAGATGCCACGAACCGTGCAGAACCTGGTGGATGCGGGGATCGCGGCCCGCTCAGGCGCCCTGCATGAGGCCCGCCAGGATGTGCTCGGTGCCGTGCAGGTGGTCGGCCACGATCCCCAGCGCGCGTGGCACGTCGTGCGTGCGCACGGCGTTCAGCAGCTTGGCGTGCTGGGCGTTCGAGTGCGCGAGGACCTCGGGCGGATGCGGGATGTGGGAGATGAGATCGGTCATCTCGCCCTGGGACTCGGTCGCCGCTGCGACCAGCCGCGCGCTGCCGGTGGCCTCGGCCAGCCCGATGTGGAAGCGCACGTCCGCCTGGCGATAGGCGTCGTACTGGTCGACGAGGTCGTCCATCTGCGTGACGAGGATCGCGAGCGGCTCGAGGGCGACCGGCTCGGCGCGCTCGGCCGCCAGCGCGGCGACGGCGAGCTCGATGGCCAGGCGCATGTCGCAGGCCTCGCGCCAGGTCGCCAGCAGCTCCGGGGACGGGGCGTCGGCGGGCGGCAGCGGGTCGGCGACGAAGGTGCCGCCGCCGCGCCCGCGCACCGCATAGAGCAGGCCGCTCTCGGTCAGCGCGGTCAGCGCCTGGCGCAGCGTCGAGCGCGCGATCCCCAGGTGCGCGCACAGCTCGCGCTCCGGCGGCAGGCGCGTTCCCGGGGCGAGCAGCCCGAGCTTGATCGCCGTCGCGAGCCGGTCGACGGTCTCCTCGAAGGCCGTCTGCGAGCGGACCGCCGCGAAGACGGTCTCGAGCGAGCGCGCGTCGGTCGCGGGCGCGGCCATCGCGGCGGCGGCTAGAGCCGCTCGAACCCCCGGAAGCGCTCCCAGTCCGTCACCGCCGCGCCGAAGGCGTCGAGCTCGACCTGGGCGTTGTTGCAGTAGTGCTCGACCACCTCCTCGCCGAACGCCTCGCGCGCGACGGCGCTGGCGGCGAACAGGTCGCGCGCGTCGCGCAGCGACCCCGGCACGCGCTCGGCGTCCGAGGTGTAGGCGTTCCCCTCCAGCTCGGGGCCCGGCTCGAGGCCCTGCTCGACCCCGTGCAGCCCGCCGGCGATCATCGCCGCGAGCGCGAGGTACGGGTTGACGTCGGCGCCGGGGACGCGGTTCTCGACGCGCTTGGCGCGGCCGTGGCCGAGGACGCGGATCGCGCACGTGCGGTTGTCGGTGCCCCAGGCGACGCTCGTCGGCGCGAAGGAGGCCGCCGCGAAGCGCTTGTAGGAGTTGATGTTCGGAGCCAGGAACAGCGTCAGCTCACGCAGCGTCGCGAGCTGGCCGGCGAGGAACGCGTCGAAGATCCCGGGGTCATCGGCGAAGACTGGGGAGTCCTGCCCATCGCGCAGCGAGAGGTGGATGTGGCACGAGCTGCCCTCGCGCTGGTCGTACTTGGCCATGAAGGAGATCGACATGCCGTCCTGGTCGGCCATCTCCTTTGCGCCGTTCTTGTAGATCGCGTGCTTGTCGGCGGTGCTGAGCGCGTCGTCGTAGAGGAAGTTGACCTCGTGCTGGCCGTTGTTGCACTCGCCCTTGGAGTTCTCGACCACGAGGCCGGCGCCGAGCATCCCGTTGCGGATACGGCGGATCAGCGGCTCCACGTGCGTCGTGCCCAGGATCGAGTAGTCGACGTTGTAGAGGTTGGCGTGCTCGAGGTCGCGGTAGCCCTGCTTGAACGCGTCGCGGTAGGAGGTCTCGAACAGCAGGAACTCGAGCTCCGTGGCGGCGAGCGCCGACCAGCCGCGCTCGGCCAGGCGCTCGAGCTGTCCGCGCAGGATCTGCCGGGGGGAGGCGGCGACCGCGCGCCCGTCGTGCCACTGCAGGTCGGCCAGCAGGAGCGCCGTCCCCTCGAGCCACGGCACGCGCCGCAGCGTGGACAGGTCGGGGACCATGACGAAGTCGCCGTAGCCGGTCTCCCATGAGGACATGCGGTAGCCCGAGACGGTGTTCATGTCGACGTCGACGGCGAGCAGGTAGTTGCACGCCTCGGCGCCGTGTGCGACGACCGCGTCGAGGAAGTGGCGCGCGGTGAAGCGCTTGCCCTGCAGCCGGCCCTGCATGTCGGTGAGCGCCAGGATGACGGTGTCGATCTCGCCGGACTCGGTCTTGCTGCGCAGGTCGTCAAGTGTCATGGCGCACGAAGGTATAGGGGCCGAGCCTTTCCGCGCAACGTTGGGGCCGCTGCGCTTGCGTTCGCCGCCGTCCCGCCGTAGGCTCGCGATTGGACCGGACCAATGCAGCTCACCCTCGACGCGACGGCCGGCATCCCGGCCTACCACCAGATCGAGCGCCAGCTCGGCGCGCTGATCGAGAGCGGGCGGCTCGGACCGGGCGACCGCCTGCCGCCCGAGCGCGACCTCGCGGCCGAGCTCGGCGTCAGCCGCATGACCGTCCGGCAGGCATTCGACGCGCTCGCGCGCCGGGGGATGGTCGAGCGCGGCGTGGGGCGCGGCACGTTCGTCGCCGCGCCGAAGGTGGACCTCGATCACACGATCCGCGTGGCCGGGTTCACCGAGCAGATGCGCGCCGCGGGCTTGGAGGCGGGCGCGCAGGTGATCCGCGCCGAGGTCGCGCCGGCGCCGCGGAACGTCGCGCAGGCGCTCGAGCTCGAGCCGGGCGCGCCCGTCGCGCGCGTGGAGCGCGTGCGCTCCGGTGCCGGCGTGGCGCTGACCCTCGAGGACTCGTGGCTGCCGGACGCGCTCTTTCCCGGGATCGTCGAGCTCGATCTGTCCGGCTCGCTCTACGAGCTCATGCGCACACGCTACGGCCGCGAGCCGGTGCGCGCCGTCGAGCGCCTCGAACCGGTGGCGGCGCGTGCCGCCGACGCGCGTGCGCTGCGCGTGCGCCCGCGCTCGCCGCTGATGCACGTCGAGCGTGTCGCCTACGACGCCGGCGGCACGCCGGTCGAGTTCGCCTCGGACCGCCACCGCGGGGATCGTGCCCGCTTCGTCGTCGAGGTGGCGCCCCGTGGATGAGCAGCTCGCGCGGATCGTCGCGCTGCTCGAGCCGGACCTCGGTCCGCCGGCCGGCGAGCCGCAGGTGCTCTCCGGCGGGATCACGAACCGCAACGTGCGCGTGCGCCTCGGCGAGGGCGACTACGTGCTGCGCATCTGCGGGCGCGACACCGAGGTGCTGAGCATCGACCGGGAGACCGAGGTCGCCGCGACGCGCAATGCGCACGCGGCGGGGATCGGGCCGGCGGTCGTCCGCTGGATCCCCGAGGAGCGCTGCCTGGTGACCGGGTTCATCCCCGGCACGCCGATCGACGCCGAGCAGCTGCGCGAGCCAGGTCGCCTGGCCGAGGTCGCGCGGGCGCTCGCGCGCGTGCACGCCGGCCCGGCGCTCGCGACGCGCTTTCCGACCTTCGAGCTCGCCACCGGCTACGCCCAGGCGGCGCGTGAGCGCGGCGGCGCCGTGCCCGAGGACGACGCGGCGTTCGCCCGCGAGCTCTCCGAGCGCATCCGGGCGGCGCTGCGGGGCCCCGAGCACGCCCCGGTGGCCTGCCACAACGACCTGCTGACGGCGAACTTCATCGACGACGGCGAGCGTCTGCGGATCGTCGACTGGGAGTACGCGGGGATGAACGACCGCTACTTCGACCTCGGCAACCTGTCGGTGAACAACGGCCTGGACGAGGACGACGACCGCGTGCTGCTCGAGGCCTACTTCGGTGAGCCCGCGACCGAGCGACGGCTGGCCGCGGTGCGGCTGATGCGGCTGATGTCCGACGTGCGCGAGGCCCTGTGGGGCGTGCTGCAGGGCGTGCTCAGCGAGCTGGACGTGGACTACGAGGCCTACGCCGCCGAGCACTTCGCACGGCTACGCGCGGCGGCCCAGGACCCCCGACTGGAGGAATGGCTTCATGGCGCGGCCGCGTGAGCTCCCCGACCGCGCGCGCGTGGTCATCATCGGCGGCGGCGTGGGCGGGACGAGCATCGCCTACCACCTGGCCGCGCTGGGCGAGCGCGACGTCGTCCTGCTCGACCGCAACGAGCTGACCAGCGGCTCGACGTTCCACTCGGCCGGACTCGTCGGCCAGCTGCGATCGAGCGTCTCGCTGACGCGGATGATGATGTACTCGGTCGAGCTCTACCGGAAGCTTGAGGCGGAGGGGACCGACGTCAGCCCCGGGTGGACCGAGTGCGGCGGCATCCGCCTGGCCTGCACGCCCGAGCGCGAGCAGGAGATCCACCGCCAGGTCGCGTGGGCCAAGACCTTCGGGCTGCCGCTCGAGCTGCTCTCCGCGCAGGAGGCGCAGGAGCTCTTCCCGCTGATGGTCACCGACGGCGTGCGCGTCGCCTCCTACCTGCCGACGGACGGGTATCTGGACCCCTCCCAGCTGACCTACGCGCTCGCCGACGGGGCCCGCCGCGGCGGCGTGCGGATCTTCACCCACACGCGCGTCGAGGGCATCGACGTCGGCGGCGGCGCGGTGCGCGGCGTGTGCACCGAATGGGGCGACATCGAGGCGGAGGTCGTCGTCAACGCCGGCGGCATGTATGCCGCCGAGATCGGCCGGCTGGCTGGCGTGCGCGTCCCGATCATCCCGTTCGCGCACGAGTACCTCGTCACCCAGCCGTTCGCGCAGATGCAGGAGCTGCGCGCCGACGCGCGCCACCTGCCGACGCTGCGCGACCCCGACCTGCTCGTCTACTACCGCGAGGAGGGCGGCGGGCTCGTGATGGGCGGCTACGAGCGCCACAGCGCGCCGTGGTCGCTCGACGCGCGGCTCGTCGACCGGATCCCGCCGACCTTCAACGGGCAGCTGCTCGAGGAGGACTGGGACCGCTTCGAGGAGATCACCGAGAACTCCAAGCGGCGCGTGCCGGTGATGGAGGAGATCACCGTCACGCGGCTCATCAACGGCCCCGAGGCCTTCACGCCGGACAACGAGTTCTGCCTGGGCGAGACCGAGGTGCGCGGGCTGTTCGTCGCCGCCGGCTTCTG
>DATKLF010000085.1:0-40160 GCA_035542555.1 Solirubrobacteraceae bacterium
GCGTGCACAACTCGACCAGGCCGACGCCGGCGTGGCGACCGGCGCGAGTTCCGCCCGGATAGCGGGAGGAACTCGCACCGGCGCGCCGGGCCCGCCCGTGCCGGCGTCGCCGGTCAGGCGGGTGCCGGCGTCGCCGACGGCGCCTGGCGCGTGCCCTCGCGCGGCAGCAGCACCGAGCCCTGCCGGCGGCGGATGATGAGGAGCCAGATGACGCCGGCGATCATCATCGCGATGCTCTGGAGCTGGGGCAGCGTCAAGCCGAGCGCGGCAATCGCGTTGCGGCGCAGGAACTCGACGAGCAGCCGTTCGGTGCCTGCGGCGACGAGCCACAGCGCGAACAGGGCGCCGGGGCGCACGCGGTCGCGAAGCGTCCACAGCCACCAGGCGATCAGGCCCATCGCGAGCGTCTCGTAGATCGGCGTCGGATGGACGGTGACGCCAGGCGCGGTCGGCACGGTCCCGTGCGGGTAGCCCATCGCCCACGGGCCGTGCCAGGCCTTGCCGTAGTCCCCGTCGCCGGAGAGCTGGCAGCCGATCCGGCCGATCGCGTTGCCGAGCGCCAACGGCACGGCCGCCATGTCGAGCGTGGCCAGGCCCAGCCAGCCGCGCCAGCGCGCCCACAGGCAGACGCAGGCCGCCCCGCCCAGCACGCCGCCGTACCAGACGAGCCCGGACCCGGAGAAGATGCTGCCCAGGACGTCGCCGCGCACCTTGTCGAGGTTCTCGAGCATCCAGATGCCACGCGCGCCGATCAGCCCGCCGATCAGCGCGGCGAAGATCATCTCGTAGGCCCAGTCTCCCGGCATGCCCTTCTCCTTCATGCGCCGGTGGATCACCGCGCCGGCCGCGATGAAGCCGAGGGCGAACATGAGGCCGAAGGTCTTTACCGGCAGGCCGAGGACGTCGATCTGGGGCTTCACGACGGCGAGCTTAACCCCCGAGCGTCCCGCGTGGCCGGGTATAGGCGGCAGCGAGGGACGCTCGGGGGTGGGGGTGGCCGGCCCCGGCGTGCGCGCGCGGCGTTCAGCGTCCGTTTAGGCAGGCCCGCGACAATCCCGCGCATGGCACGCACCACCTCGACCATCGGACGCGACGGCGGCCTGCAGGCGCGCATGCTGCTGACGCTGTTCCTGCTCGGTCTGCTCTACGTGGCGTTCATCGGTGCGCTGTTCATCGCCGGTGCCGGGGCGGTCACGATCGCCGCGATCGCCGCGGGGCTGCTGCTCGTCCAGTACTTCGCCTCGGACCGGATCGCGCTCGCCACGATGGGCGCGCGCGAGGTCTCCCCCCAGGAGCAGCCGCTGCTGCACGCGACGGTCGACCGCCTGTGTCTGCAGGCCGACCTGCCCAAGCCGCGCGTCGCGGTCGTGACCTCGTCGATGCCGAACGCCTTCGCGCTGGGCCGCTCGCCGAAGCACGCCACCGTCTGCGCGACGACCGGCATCCTCGAGCTGCTCGAGCCCGCCGAGCTCGAGGGCGTGATGGCCCACGAGCTCTCGCACGTTGCCAACCGCGACGTCGCGATCATGACGCTCGCCGGCTTCTTCGCCTCGCTCGCGGGGATGATCCTCCAGTTCAGCTTCTTCTTCGGGGGCGACGACGAGGAGGAGTCCGGGGTGTTCTTCGCGGTCATCGCCTCGCTCGCCGTCTACGCGATCTCGTTCTTCCTCATGCGCGCGCTGTCGCGCTACCGCGAGTTCGCCGCCGACCGCGGGGCGGCGGTGCTGACCGGCCGCCCGAGCGCGCTCGCCTCGGCGCTGCTGAAGATCAGCGGTCAGATGCAGCGCACGCCGCAGCAGGACCTGCGCGCCCACCCGGAGATGAACGCCTTCTACATCTTCCCCACGCGCGCGAAGGACTCGCTGATGAGCGTCTTCGCCACGCACCCGCCGCTCGAGCAGCGGCTCGCCCGCCTGGCCGACATGGAGGCCGAGCTGCAGGGCACCGCGGGCGCCGCGGCGCTCGCCGTCCCGGCGTAGGCTCCGGCACATGGGGCTCTTCGACGCGATCGGCGGACGCCGGAAGCTCAAGGCGCCGGCGCCGGACCGGCTGTTCGCCATCACCACCGCGTACGTGGGCCTCGAGGCCGAGCACGGCATCACGACGCGCGGCAGCGCGGCAATCGTCTTCCAGCCGCTGGCGACCGGGGAGTTCGAGCGCACGGCCGCGGACATGGAGGAGGTGCTGCGCGCCGCGGGCCAGGAGACCGGGTCGACGATCGACACGCACGACGACGCCTTCGGCTACCGCTGGATCATCGTGCGCGACGCTGAGGTCGAGGACCTGGCCGTCGGCGTCAACGCCGTCAGCGACCAGCTCGAGCTCGACGGGTTCGGCGACCGGCTGCTCTGCGCCGTCTTCGCCTTCCAGGACGCCAAGGGCGCGCCGCTCTACTTCATCTACAACTTCAAGCGCGGGGCCTGGTACCCGTTCGCGCCGACCGGCGAGACCCCGGACGCGCAGGAGCGCTCGACCGAGCAGGAGCTGCGGCTGCGGGCGATCGTCGCCGCCGAGCTGCCGATCGAGCCCGAGCTCTCGCGCTGGTTCCCGCTCTGGGGCATCCCGATCTGACGGGATAGGCTTGACAGCAACACCAGCGAGCACAAGGAGCGCCAATGGCCGGTCTCGGGGGACGGATGTCCACCGTCATCAAGGCGAAGGTTTCGAAGATCCTCGACAGGGCCGAGGATCCCGCCGAGACCCTCGACTACAGCTACCAGAAGCAGCTCGAGTCGCTGCAGAACGTCAAGAAGGGCATCGCTGACGTCGTCACCGCGAAGAAGCGGCTGCAGATGCAGTCCTCGAAGCTCGAGGACTCGGTCGTCAAGCTCGACACGCAGGCACGCCAGGCGCTCGCGCAGGGCAACGAGGAGCTCGCCCGCACCGCGCTCGAGCGCAAGAACGTCGCGCAGACCGAGCTGCAGTCGCTCGACTCGCAGATCTCAGAGCTCGAGGCCCAGCAGCAGCGCCTGACCGATTCCGAGAAGCAGCTGCGCGCGAAGATCGAGGCCTTCCGCACCAAGCAGGAGGTCATCAAGGCGCAGTACTCGGCCGCCGAGGCCCAGGTGCGCATCTCCGAGGCCGCCACCGGCGTCGGAGAGCAGATGGCCGACGTCGGCCTGGCGATGCAACGCGCCGTCGACAAGACCGAGGACATGAAGGCGCGCGCCGATGCCGTCTCCGAGCTCGAGGCGGCCGGGACCTTCGAGGACCTCACCCAGCTCGGCACCGGCGAGGACGACATCGACCGCCAGCTGCGCGAGCTGTCGAGCAAGAGCGCCGTCGACGACGACCTCGCCAAGCTCAAAGCCGAGATCGGCCAGGGCACCGCGGCACCGAATCAGCTGGGCGCGGGGGAGTCCGCCGTCGACGGGACGGCCGAGGAGGCCGAGGCCCCGGCAGGCGCCGAGGAGGCGAAGTGATCGTCCGCATCTCCGGTGAGGGCCAGTACCGGCTCGCCGACGAGGCGCTCGCGCGCGTCAACGAGCTCGACAACGCCGTCGTCGAGGCCGCGCAGGCCGGGGACGAGGCGCGGTTTCAGGCCACGTTCGGCGACCTGCTCGCGCTCGTGCGCTCGCAGGGCGAGGAACTGCCGGAGGACGACCTCTCGACCTCGGACGTCATCCTTCCCCCGCCCGACACGACGGTCGAGGAGGCCGCCGGGACATTCACCGGCGAAGGCCTGATCCCAGACTGAGCAGACCCGACCGAGCAGGTCTCCCATACGTCCCTCGAGCGAGGTATCGCGGATGCATGAGCGGGCACGCGCGAGGGGTGCTGTACGGACGTACAGCCCCCGAGCAGCGGGGCCGCTCAGGCGCCGCGAGACCCGCGAACCTCAGTACCCGACCGGGTGGCGCTGGCGATACCCAGCGTTCGAGTGGCGCAGCGGACGCCAGCGCGGGCCGGGGAGCCCGTGCGGGTCGTCGGCCGCGCTCGTGTCGAGCCGCAGGCCGGCGATGACCGTGTAGGCATGCCCGGGGTTCGTGTAGACCGTGATCCACGTCCCGCGCCCGGCGGCGCCCCAGCTCATGAAATCCGACGAGTCCAGCGGCGCCCGGAGCAGGCTCGCGCCGCCCAGCGCGTGCGACACCGTGCCCGAGCAGTCGAACGCGGTGTCCTGGAAGCTGCGGTGCCCGCCGCCGTAGCGATAGGGCAGCCCGATGATCTCATTCGCCGCCCAGACCGCCTTCTGCACCGCCGCGGGCGCGCCCGCGGGGGCCGCCGCCAGCCCGTTCGGCAGCAGCTTGGCCTGGGTGCCGGGCACGGTCCCGACGAGCGCCGGGTTGGGCTCACCGAAGGCCTGGCCGCCGGTCGTTCCGTACGCCTGACCGCCGCCCATGGAGCCCCCGCTCGTGTCCTGCGCGGCGGCGACCGACGGAGCCACGGCGCAGCAGCACGCGACGAGCAGGGCGATCGTGGATGTGCGGGGGTGCACTCGGCTTGAGCTCTCGTTGGTCGGCCTACGGGGTTAGCTGACGGGCTGGCGCTCAACTGCGCCTCTCACGGATGACCGTGGGATTCGCCCCGGACTTCTGGGTCCCCCGATCCCCGCTGACGGGGATTCGGCCTCTTGCGGTGCGCAACTGTACAGAACTCTGCCGACGGACGCGCGGCCGCTGGAACCGGCGGGCGCCGCGCGCGGCGCGGCTACGCTCGGACGCGATGCCGCCCGCCACCCGCCAGCTCGCAGCGCTCGGCGCCGCGGGCGCGCTCGCGCTCGCGCTCGCAGCCTGCGGCCAGGGCGCCTCGACCGGCACGCCCGCCGCGGGAGTCCAGACGGCCGCCGGCACGACCTCCGGCTCGGGCCGGGACGCCGTCGCCGCCGGCTACCCCGCGCTCGCGACGAAGAACACGACCCGTGTCAGCACCGCCGACCCGGTCGGGACCGCCGCCGCCGTCGCGCGCATCGTCTTCCCCGACCCGGCGCCGGCCCAGCGCCCCAGGGCGGTCGCCCTCGCGGACGCGGGCGACTGGCGCGGCGCGCTCGCCGGCGCCGTGCTGATGGCGCCCCCGCTGCGCGCCCCCCTGCTGTACACCGCGAACGGCGACATTCCCGCGGAGACGTCGCAGACCCTCGCCGCGCTCGCGCCCACGGGCGCTCCCAGCGCCGCCGGCGCGCAGGCGATCCGGCTGGGCACCGCCGCCGCCCCGGGCGGGCTGCGCACCGTCTCGATCCCCGGCAGCGATCCGTACACGCTCGCCGCGAACATCGACGCCTACCGGGCGCGCGTCGCCGGCAGCGAGAGCCGCGCGGTCGTCGTCGTCTCCGCCCAGGATCCGGCCTACGCGATGCCGGCCGCCGCCTGGGCCGCGAAGTCGGGCGACCCGGTGCTGTTCACCGCGCGCGACAGCCTCCCCCAGCCGACGCGCGCGGCGCTCGCCGCCCACGGCCGGCCGCGCATCTACGTGCTGGGCCCGTCGTCGGCGGTCTCGTCCGCGGTCGCATCCGCGCTGTCGCGCCTCGGGACGGTCACGCGGATCGCGGCCTCGACCCCGCAGGCGAGCGCGATCGCGTTCGCGCGCTTCGTCGACGGGACGTTCGGCTGGCGCATCGTCGACCCCGGGCACGGGCTGGTGTTCGCCTCGCCCGCGCGCGCGGGCGACGCCGGCGCCGCCGCGCCGCTGTCGGCCAGCGGCACGTACGGGCCGCTGCTCCTGACCGACGCGCGCGGCGGGCTGCCCGCGAGCGTCGCGAGCTACCTGCTCGACATCAAGCCCGGCTACTCGAGCGACCCGGTCCGCGGCGTCTACAATCACGGCTGGATCGTCGGCGACCCGGATGCGGTGTCGGTCGACACGCAGGCGAGTATCGACAGCCTGCTCGAGATCGCCCCCGTCAAGCCCTGAACGAGCCATCGTGAGCGAAGCCGAGGACCCGAATGTGCGCAGCAGGGCCGGCGCCGACGTCACCGTCGACGACGTTCGCCGGCTCATGGGCGCCTCGACGCCCCACTTCGCGCTGCAGCTGCGAAACCGCATCCGGCGGCTGATCCGCGAACTGCCCGCCGACCATCCCGCCCGGCTCGAGGGCGAGCGCGAGATCGCGCGCCTGGAGGCACTCGGCGTCGAGGGCGAGCTGCGCGGGCACCGTGCCGAGCCCGGCCTCGAGCCGCTGGCGTCGGTTGACGACCGACGCTGATCGCGCGCCCGGTAGCGTTGCCCCCATGACGACCGGCCCCGCCCGCCCGGAGGGGATCGCCCGCAGCGGCCTTCCGGGGCCGTTCGCCGTCGGCGCCTACGCGCGCGGGCTGCGCGACTTCCTGCGCCAGCGCCCGCGCGTGCAGGTCTTCGGCGAGGTCTGGAACCTGCGGGTCGCGCGCACGCGCGTCTTCTTCGAGCTGCGCGACCGCGACGGGGCGCTGCCCTGCGCGATGTGGCGCGAGCGCTTCGACGCGCTGCGCCTGCCCGAGGGCGCACTGGCGGACGGCACGCAGCTCGTCGTCGCCGGCGGCCCGGACTACTACCCGGGCAGCCCAGCCGCCTCCCCCGGCTTTGCGTTCGACGTCACCGCGGTGCGGATCGCCGGTGAGGGCGACCTGCTCGCGCAGCTCGCCGAGCTGCGCCGCAAGCTGGACGCCGAGGGACTGTTCGAGCCCCAGAAGGTGCTGGGGCGCCCGGCCCTCCCGCACACGATCGGGGTCGTGACCGGCGAGCAGGGCAAGGCCCGCGACGACGTCCTGGCGGGCCTGCGCCGCCGCGGCTGGGCCGGACGCCTGGTCTGGGCCTTCGCCCCGGTCCAGGACCGGCGTGCGGCCCCGGCGATCACCCGCGCGCTGCAGGACCTCGCGGCGCTGGACGACGTCGACGTCGTGATCGTCGCGCGCGGCGGCGGCTCGCTCGCCGACCTCTTCGCGTTCTGCGACGAGACGCTCTGCCGCACCGTCGCGCTGCTGCGCGTCCCGGTGATCGCGAGCGTCGGGCACCACACCGACCGCACACTGCTCGACGACGTCGCCGCGTTCAGCGCTTCGACGCCCACGCACGCGGCCGAGGCCGCCGTCGCGCTCGACGTCGGCGAGGCGCGCCGGGACACGCGGGCGACCGCGGCGGCGCTGGCCCGCCACGGGCGGCGCGCCGTCGTGGAACGCGCGCGCCACCTCGCCCGCATGGGCCGTGTCCCCGGCGAGCACCTCGCGCGCAGCCGCCGGGCGCTGCACCAGCAGCTGCGCGAGCTGCGCGCCGCGGCCACGCGGCGCGTCGCGCTCGAGCGCGCCGCCACGACCACGCGCGCGGAGGTCCTGCGGCGCAAGGCGGCCGCCGGCGCCGGCGCGGAGGCCGACGCGCGCCGTCGCGCGCTCGACGGCTTGGCGCTCGCGCTCACGGCACACGACCCGCGCCGCGTGCTCGAGCGCGGCTACGCGATCGTCGACGACCGCCACGGCAAGCTCGTCACGAGTGCGGCGCGCGCCCGCGAGACCGGCGCGCTGCGCGTGACGTTCTCGGACGCCTCCGTGGATGCGAGGATCGAGGAGTGAGCGCCGAGGAGCCCACCTACGAGCAGGCGACGGCGCGCCTGGAGGAGATCATCCGGCGCCTGGACTCGGGCGAGGCCGGGCTGCGCGAGACGCTGGCGCTCGTCACCGAGGGGCGCGCGCTCGTCGAGCGCTGCGCGGCGGAGCTCGAGGCCGTCAGCCGCGGGCTGGAGGAGCTGCGCCTCGACGAGCTCGTCGCGCGGCTCGAGCAGCAGGCGCCCGACGCCCAGGAGACGGGATGAGCACGTTCGACCGGATCGCCGAGCTGCCCCTCCTCGTCGAGGGCTACGCGCTCGAGCCCCGCGCGCAGGAGGTCTCCTCCGGGTTCCTGCGCCGCACGACGACCTTCCACCTCTCCGGCGCCGGCCACGAGGGCCTCGGCGAGGACGTCGCCTACGACAACGACGACCAGGAGGCGCTGCAGCGCGCCGGCGCCGTCCAGCCGCTCGCCGGCAGCTGGACGCTCGCGACGTTCTGCGAGCACGTCGAGAGCCTCGACCTGTGGCCCGAGCCCGCCCGCCACGCGGCGTCGGTGCAGTACCGCATCTGGGCCTACGAGTCCGCCGCGCTGGACCTCGCCCTGCGCCAGGCGGGCACGACGCTGCACGGGGTCCTCGGCCGCGAGCTGCGCCCGGTCACGTTCGTCTGCTCCAAGCGCATCGAGGACGCCGACATCGGCCCGCTGCTGCGCCTGCTCGAGCGCTACCCCACGCTGCGCCTCAAGCTCGACCCCCAACCGGGGTGGGACGAGGCCCTGATCGCGCGCCTGGCCGCCACCGGCGCCGTCGACTCGCTGGACTACAAGGGCCTCTACGAGGGCACGGTCGTCGACGCGCCGGCCGACCCCGCGTTCTACCGGCGCGTCGCGGATGGCTTCCCGGACGCCTGGCTCGAGGACCCGAAGCTCACGCCCGAGACCGATGCCGTGCTCGAGCCCCACCGCGCCCGGATCACGTGGGACGCGCCGATCCACTCGGTCGAGGACGTCGACGCGCTCCCCTTCCCGCCGCGGATGGTGAACATCAAGCCCTCGCGCTTCGGCCCGCTGCGGGAGCTCATGCGCGCGTACGACACGTGCGCCGACCGCGGGATCGGCATGTACGGCGGCGGCCAGTTCGAGCTGGGCCCAGGGCGCGGGCAGATCCAGTACCTGGCCTCGCTGCTGCACCCGGACGGCCCCAACGACGTCGCGCCGACCGGCTACAACGAGCCCGACCCGCCCGACGGCCTGCCGGCCAGCCCGCTGCCGCCGGCCGCGCACGAGCTCGGGCTGCGCTGGGGATGAGCGACGCAACGCGGGCGGCCCCCGGGGCGACGCTCCCCGGCTGGCCCTTCTCGTATGTCGACCGCGTGCGCTTCGGCGACCTCGATGCGATGCGCCACCTGAACAACGTCGCCTTCCTGCAGTTCTTCGAGTCCGCGCGGATCGCCTACATCACGACCGTGATCCCCTCCCACCGGCCGACGAACCCCGACGACGACTGGGGCTTGATCTTCGCCGAGTGCCACATCAACTACCGCGCGCCGGCGTTCTTCGACGAGGAGATCCGCACCCACGTGCGCCCGGCCCAGCTGCGGCGCTCGAGCCTGCGGATCGAGTTCCTGATGACGAGCGAGGGCGACGGGCGCCTGCTCGCCGAGGGCTGGGGCGCGCTCGTCGGCTACGACTACGGGGCCGGCACGGCCGCGCCGCTGCCGCAGGTGCTGCGCGAGATCATGCTGGAGCAGGGCGAGGTCATGCTGGAGCAGGGCGCGCGGGAGGCGTAGGGGCGGTTCAGCCGCGACCCCAGGCGACCGCGCTGGTCGAGTTGGGCACGGTATGCGTGACGAAGTCGACCCGGGCCTCCGCGACGCGGGCCCCGCGGATCAACCCCCGAGCGCCGCGAGCTCCTCGCCCAGCCAGCCCATGAGGAGCCGCGCGTCGGGCATCTGCTCGCGGTCGGCGACGATGCCGAAGTCGAGCTGGCCGCAGTAGCTCATGACCGTGATGTTCAGGCCCATCCCGTCGGTGATCACCGACACCGGGTAGTTCGCGACCAGGCGCGCGCCGGCGCAGTAGAGCGGCAGCGGCGGTCCCGGCACGTTCGAGATCACGAGGTTCCAGGTCGGCCGGCCCGGCCGGCTCGTCGACAGGCGGAACGTGAGCTGCGCGGCACGCGCGAAGACCGCCGGCGGGATGAAGTGGTTGGCGTCCTGCAGCAGCCCTGCGGGTAGCGCCCGGTGGCGCTCTTTCATCTCGGCGAGCGCCTCGTGGGTGCGCAGCAGCCGCGCCACCGGGTCGGCCTCGTCGGTGAACAGCGGCGCGCGCATCAGCAGGATCCGGTTGCCGAAGGTGCCGACCTGGTCGCCGGTGCGCACGGACACCGGGATCTGCGCGACAAGCGGCTCCGCCGGCAGCTCGTCGTGCTCCACGAGCCAGCGGCGCACCGCCCCCGCGCACATCGAGACGATGACGTCGTTGACGGTGCAGCCGTGCTGGTTCTTGACCGCCTTGACGTCATCGAGCGCGAGGCGCCCGAAGACGAACCGCCGGTGCGCCGAGACGCGCCCGTTGAAGGTCGTCTTGGGCGCCTGGTGGCGCCGGCGCTCGGGGCCCGACCCCTCCCCGAGGACGACCTGCTGGGCGCCGCCCGCGAGGCGGCCGAGCAGCCCGGCACCCGGAAGCGTCGCGAACGGCGTGTCCTCGATGTTCGGGATCGCGCGCGGCAGCGCCCGCAGGACGCGCAGCGGGTAGCGCGGCAGGCCGGCGACCCCGCGGCCGAGCAGCTCGAGGTCGCCGGGCGGACGCTCCCCGGCGTGGCGCCCGTCGGGCTCGGGGAGCGCGCGCCCGGCCGGCTCCAGGTCGAGCAGCAGGCCCATGATCTCCGCGCCCGACATCCCGTCGATCAGCGCGTGGTGGATCTTCGTGAGCATCGCGACATGGCCGTCGCCCACCCCGTGGATGAGGTAGAGCTCCCACAACGGCCGCGCGCGGTCCAGCGGGCGCGCCATGATCCGCGCGACCTGCTCGGCGAGCTGGTCGTCGCTCCCCGGGGCCGGGAGCGCGAGCTCGCGCACGTGGTACTCGACGTCGAAGTCCGCGTCGTCGACCCAGTAGGGGTAGTCGAGCCCGAGCGGCACCTCTGCCAGGCGCCAGCGCAGCGGCGGCAGCAGGGCCAGACGCTCGCTGACGAGCTCCTGCATGTCCGCGACGGCGAGCGCGCCGCCGGGGGCGGTCGCCGGGTCGAGGATTGCCAGGCCGCCGACATGCCCGGTCTGGCGCGCGCTCTCGAGCGCCAGGAACTGCGTGTCGAGGCTCGTGAGCTGGCGCACTCGGGGCCGCGGCGCTAGCTCGTGCGCTGGATGAGCGTGCCCGTCCCCAGGCCGCCGCCGCAGCACATCGTCACGAGGCCGACCTCCTGGTCCTCGTCCTCCAGCGTGTGCAGCAGCGTCGTGATGAGCCGCGCGCCCGTGGACCCCAGCGGGTGGCCGAGCGCCATCGCCCCGCCGCGCACGTTCACGCGGTCCATGTCGGCGTCGTGCTCGCGCGCCCAGGCGGCGACCACGGGCGCGAACGCCTCGTTGATCTCCACCCGGTCGATGTCGCGCATCGTCATGCCGTTGCGATCGAGCAGCTTGCGCGTCGCTGGGATCGGCCCCTCGAGCATCTTCACCGGATCGCAGCCCACGGTCGTCTGGTCGACGATCCGCGCGCGCGGCGCCAGGCCCAGCTCGGCGGCCTTCTCACGGGTCATCAGCAGCACCGCCGCGGCCCCGTCGGAGATCTGCGAGGAGTTGCCCGCGGTGATCTTCCCGCCCTCCTTGAACACCGGCTTCAGCTGGCTGAGCGCCTCGAGACTCGTCTCGGGGCGGATGCCCTGATCGGTCATGAACGTGTCGCCGTTGACCGGGAACGGCACGATCTCGCGCTCGAAGCGCCCTTCCTCGGTCGCCTTGGCCGCCAGGCGGTGCGAGCGCACCGCGAGCTCGTCGAGCTCGGCGCGCGAGACCTCCCACTGGTCGGCGATCATCTCCGCACCCAGCCCTTGGCCGACGATGTTGTGCTTGTCCATGAGCTTCGGCGTGAACGCCGCGCCGAACTCCTGCTGGGTCTTCATGCCGGCGGCGAACGGGATGTGGCCCATGTGCTCGACGCCGGACCCGATGACGACGTCGTGGACGCCCGAGGCGATCAGCGCCGCGCCGAAGTTCACGGCCTGCTGGGCCGAGCCACACTGGCGGTCGACGGTCGTCGCGGCCGCCTCGATCGGCAGGCCCTCCTGCAGCCAGGCGTTGCGCGCGACGTTGAAGGCCTGCTCGCCGAACTGCTGCACGCAGCCGGCGATCACGTCCTCGACCTCCATCGGGTCGATGCCCGTGCGGTCGATGAGCTCGGTGTAGCAGCGGCCGAGCAGGTCCGCCGGATGGGTGTCCTTGTAGTAGCCCTTCTCCCGGTGCCCGCGGCCGATCGGCGTGCGGACGGCTTCGACGATGACGACCTCGCGACCCTGCTGTGCCATGGGACTTGTGGCTCCTCCGACTTGGGAATCCGACCGCTTGGGGGGTGAAGCCTACCTCGGCGCGCGACATCCCCGGGGACGCCGGTCCCGCTATCTTCCGCGCGCCGTGGACGAGCGCATCGCCATCGCCGGGAGCGGCGCCATCGCCTGCGGGCTCGCCGCGGTCGCCACGCGCCTGGGCGACGTGCGCCTGCTGGCCCGCAGCGAGGACTCGGCGGCGCGGGCCCGCCAGAGCATCGCGCGCCACGCCGAGCGCCTCGGCGACGCGATGGGCCCCGGCGCCGTCCTGGTGACCACCGACGCCGGCGAGCTGCGCGAGGCGACGGTGCTCGTCGAGGCGGTCGCCGAGGATCTCGTCGCCAAGGCCGGGGTGCTCGGGACGCTCGGCGGCGCGGCGCGCCCCGATGCGCTGCTGGCGACGACGACCTCGTCGCTGTCGGTCGGGGCGCTCGGCGTGTCGACCGGTGCGCCCGACCGGTTCTTCGGGCTGCACGTCTTCAACCCCGTGCCGCGGATGGAGCTCGTCGAGCTCGCGTTCGGCCCACAGGCCGCCGCGGCAACCCGCCAGCGCGCGGTCTCGCTGACCGTGGCGCTGGGCAAGACGCCGGTCGTCGTCCCCGACACCCCCGGCTTCGTCGTCAACCGCCTGCTCTTCCCCTACCTGTTCTCGGCGGTCGCGCTGCTGCACGAGTCCGGGATGAGCCCCGAGGACCTCGACCGCTGCATGACGCTCGGCGCCGGGCATCCGATGGGGCCGCTGGCGCTCCTGGACTTCATCGGGCTCGACATCGCGGCCGCCATCGGCTCGGAGATCGGACATCCCGCCCCGCCGGCGCTGCGCTCGCTGGTCGCCGAGGGAGCGCTGGGACGCAAGAGCGGACGCGGCTTCTACACCTACTGAACGCGCGACGGCGGCCGAAGTCTTAGCGGCGGTTTCCGCCGGCTTCATCCGGCGTTCAGGTCGCCGCGCGATCCTGCCGTCATCTCAGGGACACAGCGCGAGACGCGCACCTCACAGGAACGTTCACCGACCGGCCCGCTCCCCCCCGCGGGCCGGTCGCCGTTTGCAGGCCCCGACCGGGCGTTCACACGACGGTCTCAGGATCCTTAGGAAGTTGGGGGTGGAACCTTTATGGAGCGTTGAGCCCCATCGCGCAGGATGCATCCAGCGAACGAATCGCAAGTGCACCTCCTCCCAGAAGCACCGGCCGGCCCGCCTCGAGCGGGCCGGTTCCGTTCCGGGATCGATCGCCGAGGCACGGGCGCTGCGGGTCGAGTCGTGCACGCTTTGCGTGCAGAGCTCGACCAGGGCGCGCGGCGCTCCACATTTAGGCCGGCTTGAGGGCGGCGGTCGATACTCGGCCGCAGCGAACGCGATTCGCAAGTGCACCTCCTCCCAGCAGCACCGGCCGGCCCGCCCCCAGCGGGCCGGTCCTGGTCAGGTGCTCAGGCTGACGGCGTCGGCGGGCCGACGACCGCGCGGCGGCGGATGCGCACGGCCTCCACGCGGTTCTCGCGCACCGACTCGACGCGGATCGCCCAGCCGTCGGCGTGCACCGTGTCGCCGCGCTTGGGCAGGCGGCCGAGCTGTGCGAAGACGAGCCCGCCGATCGAGTTGTAGGCGTCGGTGTCCGCGGGCAGCACGATGCCGTGATCGACGAGGTCGGTGAGCGCCACGTGGCCGCGGACGAACCAGTCGCCGTTGGCCAGCCTGCGGACCGCGCCGCCGGCCGGGTCGGTCTCGTCGTCGATCTCCCCGACGACCTCCTCGACGATGTCCTCGACGGCGACCAGGCCCGCGGTGCGGCCATACTCGTCGACGACGATCGCCAGCGAGGAGCGCTCCCGCTGCAGATCGGCGAGCAGGTCGTCGAGCGGCTTGGTCTCCGGCACGATCAGCGCGGGCTTCACCAGCGGTTCGATCGAAGCCCGCGGCCCGTCGGCCATGTACAGCCGCGCCAGTGAGTTCGCGTGCACCGTGCCGCGGATGCGGTCGGCGTTGTCGTCCTCGGTCACCACGAGGCGCGTGTGACCCGAGGAGACGCAGCGGCGCAGCGCGGTCTCCACATCGTCGGAGACGTCGACCGTCACGACGGCGGGGATCGGCGTCATGACCTGCCGCGCCTCCTGCTCGTGCAGGTGGAAGACGCCCGCGAGCATCCCAGCCTCACCCTCGTCGAGCTTGCCGCCGCTCTTCGCCTGCGAGATCAGGAGCTTGAGGTCCTCGGGCCCGCCGCCCTCGTCGAACTGGGTGACGTCGATCCGCATCAGGCGCAGGATCCCGTTCGCAGCGCTGTTCAGCGCTCCGACGAAGGGGCGGGTGACGAATTCGAAGCCCCCCAGCGGGCGGGCGGAGCGACGAGCGACGTCCTCCGCCTTGACGATCGAGTAGAGCTTGGGCACCTGCTCGCCGGCGATCACGTGGATCGTCGTGACGATCACGTACGCGATCGCGACCGAGACCGCCACCGCGGCGCCGTGGGAGAGCGAGCCGAAGAGCGGCTCGAACAGGCGCGCGATGGCCGGCTCGCCGAGGAACCCGATACCCAGTGACGCCAGCGTGACGCCGAACTGGCAGGCGGCCAGGTAGCGGCTGAGGTCGTCCTGCTGGCGCAGGGCCGTGGGCGCCCCGCGCCGGCCGGCCCGCGCCTGCTCCTCCAGGCGCCCGCGGCTGGCGCGCACGAGTGCGAACTCGGAGGCAACGAAGAACCCGTTGACCAGCACGAGCACGAGGACCGCCAAGATCAGCAGGACGGTCATGCGGCCGCGGCGTGTGAGCCGCTACTTCGAGGAGGTTCGTCGGGCAAGAGCGTTCGCCGGGGCGAATGTACCAACCGTTCAGGCGCCCGCAGGACTGGCGGCCGCGAGCTCGTCGATGCGCCCGGCCAGCGCCAGGTCCGCCGCCGTGATGCCGCCCTGCGAGTGAAGCGCCATCGGCGCGAGTCGACGCCCTCGGGCCGCTAGCCTGGCGGCCATGGCGGGACGGGAGCGCCGCGCATGCGCATCGTGAGCCTCGTGCCGCACGCGACCGAGCTGCTGTTCGCGCTGGGGCTCGCCGACGCGGTGGTCGGCGTGACGCACGAGTGCGACCATCCGGCTGCCGCCACGCAGCTGCCGCGCGTCACGCGCGACGTGCTCCCGGCAGGACTCTCGTCCGCCGCGATCGACGCGGCGGTGCGCGAGCGCATCCGAGCCGGCGAGGCGATCTACGTGCTCGACGAGGAGCTCCTGCGCGAGCTCGAGCCGGACCTGATCGTCACCCAGGAGCTGTGCCCGGTCTGCGCGGTCAGCCACGACGACGTGCTCGCGGTCGCCGAGCGGATGCGGCCGTGCCCGCGGGTCATCGCGCTCGATCCGCAGACCTTCGGCGAGACGATGGCGGACGTGCGCACGATCGCCCGCGCGACCGGCGCACAGGCCGCCGCGCTCGACCTCGTCGCGCGCCAGCGCGCGCGCGTCGACGCGGTGCGCAGCGCGGTCGCCGGCGCAGCGCCCGTCCCCGTCGTGGCGCTCGAGTGGCTGGACCCCGTCTTCGCCGCCGGCCACTGGACGCCGCAGCTCATCGAGCTCGCGGGGGGCGTGGACGTCCTCGGCCGGCCCGGCGAGCCCTCGCTTCAGGTTCCGTGGGCGGCGGTGGCGGCGGCCCGGCCCGAGGTCGTCGTCGTGATGCCGTGCGGCTACGGTGCGGCGCGCGCGCTCGAGGAGGCCGAGCTGCACGCCGCCGAGCTGCGCGCGCTGGGCGCGCGGCGCGTCGTTGCGGTCGATGCCGGGGCGACGTTCTCGCGGCCGGGGCCGCGGCTCGTCGACGGCCTGGAGACGCTCGCCGCGGTGCTGCATCCCGGCCGCGGGATCGATGCGCCGGGACCGGCGCTCGAGGTCGAGCTCTGACTCTTTAGGCCACCGCGAGCTCAGGCCACCGCGAGCGCGCCGGCGACCGCGCCGGCCGACAGCAGCAGACAGCCGAGGTAGCCGATCGCCGGCAGGCGGGCGTCGTCGGCGATCCGGAACGCGATGCCGGCGAGCACGCCGAACACCAGGCCGCCGCCGTGACCGCCGATCGACACGCCGCTGATGACGAAGCTCAGGCCGAGGTTCAACATGATCAGCACGCCGATGTCGGTACGCAGCGGGTTGAAGCCGCGGCGGTGCAGCTCGACCGCGGCGGCGCCCATCAGACCGAAGATCGCGCCCGACGCGCCGACGGTCGGCGTGGTCGGGTCGAAGAGCAGCGCGCCGAACGCGCCGCCGAGCAGCGACGTGCCGTAGAGCGTCAGGTAGCGCGGGATGCCGAGCTGGGGCTCGAGCATCTGCCCCAGGATCCACAGGAGATACATGTTGAAGCCGATGTGCAGCCAGCCGGCGTGCAGGAAGGCGTAGCTGACGAGCCGGTAGTACTCGTGCAGGATCGAGACCGCCGGCCCGAACAGCTCCAGGCGGCGGAACAGGGCGTTGCCCTCGCTGCCCATGCCGGTGGCCAGGAACAGCAGCGCGTTGACGATGATCAGCGCGATCGTCGCCGTCGCGGCGTGGGCGCGCGCGGTCGCCGCCGGCAGCGAGGTGACCTTCGTCGTCTGGCGCGCGCACTCCGGGCAGCGCATCCCCACCGGACTGGGCGTCATGCAATCCGGGCAGATCGGGCGCCCGCAGCTCGAGCACGAGACGCGCGTCTCGCGCCCGGGGTGGCGGTAGCACGTCGGCAGCGTCTGGGTCGTCATGCGTCCCGTCCAGGCTAGTGGCCCGCTCCACCGCGAACGTCCCGCACGGCCTGCTCAGGGCGGCAGCCCGGGACGTTCGCGCTCAGCGGGTCAGGCGGCGCCCGACCTGGTCGGCGATCGTGCGCAGCGCGCCGACCGCGAAGGCGATCGGATCGGCCTCCGGCGCACGTGCGGCACTGCGCCGGCCGCGGCGCCGGCGCGCCTGCAGCAGTGCCGCTGCGCCTGCGGCGGCGGTCCCGACGGCCACCGCGGCGACCGGGCGCACCCACGTCCGCGGGTCGTGGAGCACGTCGAGCTCCCACGCGTCGAGCTCGTCGGCGGCGAGCAGGCTGATCGTCGTCAGGTGCTCCTCCATGCGAACGGCCAGATGCTCCGGCGGCTCGACCGGGGCGAGCGCACGCTGCAGCAGCGCCTCGAGCTCCCCCTGATGCGGGCGGGCGCTCATGCGCTCACACCCCCACCGGCGTCGCCACGATGCCCTCGAGCTGCTTGATGGCGCGATGGATGAGCACCTTCGTCGCGCCGTCGGTGCGCCCCAGCGCACGCGCGATCTCCTTGTTGTCCATCCCGAGCGCGAAGCGCATGATCAGCGCCTCGCGCCGGTCCTCCGGCAGCTGCTGCACGCCCTCCAGGATGCGCCGCAGCTCGTCCCGACCCTCCACGATGTCCTCGGTCGTGTGCGGAGCGTCCGGCTCGGCCACCGACTCGAGCGGGGTCTGCGGCTTGCGCGAGCGGTCCCGGTAGAAGTTCGCCGCCAGATTGTGCGCGATCCGGATGAGCCAGGGGCGCAGCGGCCGCCCGTTGGACTCGGCCAGCGCCCGCTCGAAGTGGCGGTATGCCTGCAGGAAGGTCTGCTCGGTGAGGTCCTCGGCGTCGTGGTGGTTGCCCACCCGGTAGTACGAGTAGGAGTAGACGTCGCGCAGATGCGCGCGATAGAGCTCCGAGAAGCGGCGGTCGAGCTCGGCCTTGTCCACGCATCGGAGCCTACGCCACCCGCTGTCCGACGATCCGCCGCGGGGCGGTCACGTGCTCGGCGAAGCTGCGGGCGCTCTCGCGACCCTCGAGGACGTCCAGCAGCGCGTGCGTGGCCGGGGCGCGCACGCCGCGGGCCTCGAGTGCCGAGGCGAGCAGCGGCAGCGCGTCCAGCGCCTCGGCCACGTGGCCGAGCGCGGGCCGGATCTCGTCCGCGGGCACGCCGCGCGCGAGCAGCTCGCCCGCGCGGCGGTTGCGCCCGTCGGCGGCGACGACCGATGCGACCAGGTCACCGGCGCCGGCGAGCCCCGCGAACGTCTGGGGTCGGGCGCCGAGCGCGGCGGCGTATGCCGCGACTTCCGAGAACACCTTGCCGGCGGCGGCACCGGACGCGTTCGGCCCGCTCACCGCGGCCGTCGTCGCGGCCAAGACGGCGGCGTTCTTCGCCACCCCGGCCAGGTCGACACCGACGACGTCGCGGGTGGTCTGCACGTCGAAGCCGGCGTCGGCGAGCGCATAGCGCACCTGGGCGGCGAGCTCGGGATCCGCCGAGGCGACGACGAGCGAGGCGCCGTGGCGCAGGGCGTCGTCGGCGTGTGCGGGCCCGCCGAGGCACGCGACCCCACGACCGCCGGCGCGCGCCGTGCAGTACGCGGTCGGCAGCTCCCCGCCGGGCGGCACGAGGCCCTTGGAGAGCACCAGCAGGCCGGCGTGGGGACTGAGCCGATCGGCCACCTGGCCCATCGCGGCGGGCAGGTCGGCCGTGGGAACCGCCAAGCAGACGAGGTCGGCCTGTGCGAGGTCCAGCTCGGCGGCGCGCACGACCGATATGGCCTCGGGCAGCGTGACGCCGGGGAGGTACCGCTCGTTCACGCGCGCCTGCGCGACCGCTCCTGCCTGCGCGGCCGTGCGACAGCCGAGCTCGACGTGCAGCCCGGCGCGCGCGAGCGTCACCGCGAGGCTCGTGCCCCAGGATCCGGCGCCCACGATCGCCGCACGGCGCAGCGGCGGCGTGCCGCCGAGCCACTCCCACTGCAGCTCGACGCACGGCCAGATCCGGTCGGTCACGCCCTTGGCGAGCGCCGGCGACGGGCGGTCGACCTTCGGGAAGCGCAGCGGGCGCCCCGCGCGCATGCGAACCTTGCGCGGGTAGATCCGCCAGCCGCGGCGCACGTTCGCAGTGCCCGCCACGGCCACCGGGACGACGACCGCGCCGGTCTCGAGCGCAAGGCGCCCGACCCCGCGGCGCGGATGGCCGAGCGGACCCGGCCGCACGCGCGTGCCCTCGGGGAAGATCATCACCGCGTCGCCGCGCTCGAGGATCCGGCGGGCCGTGGCCATCGAGTCGTCGTCGCCGGCGCCACGGTCGATCGGGAACGCGCCGAGCGCGTTCAGGAACCACGCCTGCAGACGCCCGAAGCGGCCCGGCCGCTCGAAGAGCTCCTTCTTGGCGACGAAGTAGATCGGGCGGTTCACGAACGCCGAGATCACGAAGGGGTCCAGGAACGAGCGGTGGTTGGCCGCGAAGATCGTCGGCCCCGTCTTGGGGACGTGCTCGCGCCCGATCCGCTCCAGGCGGAAGTAGACGAGGAAGAACGGCAGGAAGAGCGCGCGCACGACGCCCAGGACGAGCGGGTTGACCCCGCGCTCGTCCGTCCGGCGCAGAAGCTTCTCGCGCTCCATGCCGGGAGTACCGCATCAGGCGCCCGGCGTTACACCCCGTCAGGAGTAGGATGCGCGCAATGCCCCTCGACCGCGCGCGCACCCTGCGCGGTGCCCTCGCCGGTGTCATCGCCGCCGGCGTCTGGGCCGCGACGCAGCCGCTGGACCGGCGCGTCTTCGGCGTGCCCTACGACGACACCGAGCTGCTCGGCAAGGCGGTCACGCGCCGCGCCGCCTGGCCGCTCGTCGGCGTCGCGACCCACCTGGCCAACGGGGCCGCGTTCGGGGCGCTGTACGCGAACGTCGCCCCACGCGTTCCGCTGCCCTCCTGGTCGCGCGGGCCCGCGGCGGCGATGGCCGAGCACCTGGCGACCTGGCCCCTGGTGGGCGTCGTCTCGCACCTGCACCCCGCGCGCGAGGAGCTGCCCCGCCTGGCCGGCAGCCGCGCCGCGTTCGCCCAGGCGACCTGGCGCCACCTGCTGTTCGGCGTCGTGCTCGGCGAGGTCGAGCGCCGGCTGAACCCGCCGCAGGACGACGAGGTGCCCCCCTACGAGCACGTCGTCTCGACCAACGGCCACGGGAACATCGAGCACGCCGCCGGCATCGCGTACCCCGCGTAGCCGCCCTGCTGCGGGAAACCACGGAGGATCAACCCGTGGTCGTCCGGCGCCTGCCATCGAGCGGCTGTGCGAAGCTGCGCCCGTGGCCGCCGACGAGCCGACGATCACCATCGTCCTAGCCGACGACCATGCGGTCGTGCGCGCGGGCCTGCGCCTCGTGCTCGAGCAGGCCGAGGGCCTCGAGGTCGTCTCGGAGGCCGGCGACGCCGAGAGCGCGGTGCGCACGGTCAACGGTCACAAGCCGGACATCGTCGTGCTGGACCTCAACATGCCCGGCCCGCTGAGCTCGTTCGACGCGATCCCGCGCATCGCCGAGGTCTCGCCGGAGACGAAGATCGTCGTGCTGACCATGCAGGAGGATCCCGAGTTCGCCCGCCAGGCGCTGCGCGCCGGGGCCGCGGGCTATCTGCTCAAGGAGTCTGCCGACACCGAGCTCGTCGAGGCCGTGCGCCGGGTCGCCTCCGGCGCGACCTACCTGCACCCGAGCATCGGCGCGGCGCTGGCCTCCACCCCGGAGCCGAGCGGCCCGCCCGACGACCTCACCGAGCGCGAGGCCGAGGTCCTGCGCCTCATCGCGCTCGGCCACACGAACGCCGAGATCGCCTCGATGCTGTTCCTCTCGGTGCGCACAGTCGAATCGCACCGCGCGCATATCCAGCAGAAGCTCGGCCGCTCGACGCGCGCCGAGCTCGTGCGCTACGCGCTCGACCACGACCTGGTCGCCGGCGCCTGAGCACCCGCTCTACCGCAGCGGGAGCGTGGCGCGCACCGCGGTGCCCGAGCGCTCGCCCGGGCCCACCTGCAGCTCGCCGCCGGCGAGCTCGACGCGTTCGCGAATCCCGTGCAGGCCGTAGCCGTGGCTGGCCGCGGCAGGGTCGAAGCCCCCGCCGTCGTCGACGACGGCGATCGCCAGCTCGTGCCCGTCGCAGCGGACGCGCACGGCCACCCGCTCGGCCCCGGCGTGGCGCGCGGCGTTCGTCAGCGACTCCTGGACGATGCGGTAGACCGTCGTCTCGAGCTCGGGGGTCAGCGCGTGCTCGCCGAGGTCGACATCGGTCTGCACGTCGAGGCCGCTGGCGGCCATCGTGCGCTGCGCGAGCGAGCTCAGCGCCGGCGCGAGCCCGAGCTGATCGAGCGCTGCCGGACGCAGCTCGGCGATGATCCCGCGCAGCGAGGCGATGTCGCTGGTGAGCTGCTCGGTCGCGGCCGCGACGGCCGCGCGCAGCGCCGCGGGGTCCTGGAGCCGCGCTGCGCCGGACAGCAGGACCCGCAGGGCGCCCAGCGCCTGCAGCGTCTCGTCGTGCAGCTCGCGCGCCCAGCGCCGGCGCTCCTCCTCCGCTGCCTCGATCGAGCGGCGCAGCCGGTCCTGCTCGACGCTCTTGGCTGCCGCGACGGCCGTCGCCGACTGGTCGGCGAACGCCTCGAGCAGCAGCTCGTCGTCGGCGGTGAAGCGCCGCACCGGGCCGACTCGCTCGAAGGCGATGAGCGCGCCGAGCGCGTCCCCGCGGTAGACGAGCGGGACGATCAGGGCGGTGCGCACGTCGCGGACGCCGAGCTGCGACGGTGAGACGCGCATCTCGCTGGCGACGTCGGTGATCCGCTGCGAGCGGCGCTCGCGCAGGACCTGGCCGGTCGTCGAGCCCTCGAGCGGCAGCGAGCGGTGCTCGCACAGCTCGACCTCGCCGGCCGCCGCCCGCGCCACGAGGTGATCGCCCTCGCGCAGCAGGATGAGCACATCGCGCGCTCCGACGAGTGCCCGCGCGCGCTTGGCGACCAGTTCGAGCACGCGGCCGAGCTCGGTCTCGCCGCCGATGGCGCGCGCGATCGCCGCGGTCGCCTCCAGCCCGCGGACCGCCCGCTGCAGCTCGTCGCTGCGTGCCACCGCGTCCTCGTACAGCCGCGCGTTCTGTACGGCCACCGAGGCCCAGTCCGCGAGGACGACGACGGTCTCCTCATCGACCGCGGTGAACGGGCCGCCGAGCTCCTTGTCACAGAGGTAGAGATTCCCCCAGGCATTCCCGCGGATCAGGATCGGCACGCCCAGGAAGGTCTCCATCGGCGGATGGCCGGGAGGGAAGCCGTAGCTGCGCGGGTGCTCGGCGACGTCATCAAGCCGCAGCGGGCGGGGATCCTCGATGAGCACGCCGAGGAGGCCCTTGCCCGTCGGCAGCGACCCGATCGCCCGGCGCGTCTCGTCGTCGAGGCCCCCCGTGAGGAAGCGCCCGAGCCGATGTCGACCGTCGTCGAGCACGCCGAGCGCCGCATAGCGCGCCCCGGTCAGCTCGCGCGCGGCGACGAGCACCATGTCGAGCACCGCGTCGAGGTCGAGTTCCGCCGTGAGCGCCCGTCCGAGGGCGACCAGCCGCGCGAGGCGATCGTCGTCGAGTCGCGTCGTCGTCTGCATCCAGGGCCAGCCTACCCGGCGCCCCGTGGCTCAGACGGTCGGCACGAGCTCGTGCTCCGGCGGCGGCTCGGCGATCCGCACCCGCGCGTCGACCGTGACGACGCCCGTCGGCGTGGCGATCACTGGGTCGAGGTCGAGCTCAGCGATCGCCGGCTGCGCATCGGCGAGCGCCGCGATGCGCACCACGAGATCCTCCACGGCGGCGATGTCGGCCACGGGGCCCCCGTGGTAGCCCTCAAGCAGCGGAAAGGTCCGCAGGCGGCGAAGCATCGCCGCGACCTGCGAGCGGGCCAGGGGCGCGAGGCGGGCCTGCACGTCGCCGGCCAGCTCCGCGGTCGGGCCCCCGGCGGCGACGGCGACGACCGGGCCGAACAGCGGGTCACTCGTCGCGCCGACGAGCAGCTCGACGCCGGCCGGCGCCATCTCCTGGACGAGGAAGCGCTGCGCGCCGAGCGCCCGCGCAAGCTGGCGCGCCGCCGCGCGCGCCTCGGCAGGCCCGCGCAGCGCGAGGCGCACGGCGCCCGCCTCGCGCTTGCGCACGACGCCGGGAACCAGCGCCTTCACGGCCACGTCGCCGCCCAGGCGGGCTGCGGCGCGCCCCACGGCCTCCGGCCCCTCGACGGTCTCCTGGCGTGCCAGCCGCACCCCGTAGGCCTCGAGCAGCTCGGCGGCCGCCTCCGGGCCGAGCTGCCCGGGCCCAGCCTCCAGCGCGCGCGCGAGCACGGCCGCCGCGCGCTCGTCGTCGACATCGGCGGGGACGCTGACCGGCTCGGGCGACTCGCGCGCGCGCTCCGCGTGGCGGACGACGTGGGCGAGCGCGCGCGCCGCGTGCTCGGGCGTGGCATAGACCGGCAGGTCCAGGCCCTCCGGCGCCTGCCCCGAGGGCATCGCGACGAGCAGCACGGGCACCCCGGCGGCCGCGAGCGGGCGCGCCGCGCGCGCGATGGCGCGCAGCGGCGGCCCGGCGCTGCGTCCCGCGATCGGCGCGATGTGGATCGCGATCACGGCGTCGACCGCGGCGGCCGACCCGGCGATGCGCACGGCGCGGCCCAGGTCGCGCGCGGACGCCCCCGCGAGCACGTCGACGGGATTGCTCACCGCGGCGCTCGTCGGGAGCGCGGATCGCAGTGCCGCCTGCGCGTCCTCGTCCAGCGGCTCGACGTCGAGGCCCGCCGCCGCGCACGCGTCCGCGCAGGCGACGCCCGGGCCGCCCGCGTTCGTGACGATCCCGACACGCCGGCCGCGGGGCAGCGGGCCGCGGGCGAGCGCGGCCGCAACGTCGAGCTGCTCGTCGAGCGTGGGCACGCGGATCACCCCGGCGTGCGCGAACAGCGCGTCGACCGCCTCCTCGGAGGCGCCGACGAGCGCGCCCGTATGCGAGGTGGCGGCCCTCCGCCCCGCGACCGAGCGCCCGGCCTTCACCACGATGACCGGAGTGCGCGCGCTCATGCGCCGCACGATCTGCCCGAAGCGCCGCGGGTTGCCGAGCGACTCGAGGTACAGCAGCACCGCATCGGTGCCTGCGTCCCGCTCCCAGTAGCGCAGCAGATCGTTGCCGGAGATGTCGGCCTTGTCGCCCAGTGAGACGAACGCCGAGAGGCCGAGCCCGCGGCGCGCGAGCAGCTCGAGCGCGGCGATCCCGAAAGCACCGCTCTGGGAGGCATAGGCGAGGCGCCCCGGGGTTGCGGGACGGCTCGGCGCGAACGTCGCGTCCAGGCCGACTGCCGGGTCGGCGTTGATCACCCCCAGGCAGTTGGGGCCGACTAGCCGCATGCCCGCGCCGCGACAGATCTCGAGCAGCTCGTCCTGGCGCGCGCGACCCTCGGCGCCGCTCTCGGCGAAGCCCTCCGAGAGGACGACGAGCGCCCGCACCCCCTTGGCGGCGCAGGCGCGCGCCACCTCCGCCACGCGCGGCGCCGCCACCGCGACGATCGCCAGCTCCACCGGCCCCGGGATCGCCTCCACCGAGCGGTGCGCACGGCACCCGGCGACGCTGCGGTGGCGGGGCGTGACCGGATAAAGCTGCCCGGCGTACCCCGCGCGCACGATGTTGCGTACAACCGCGCCGGCCGGGCTGCCGGGTCGCCAGCGGTCGCCGACGACGGCCAGCGCGGCCGGCGCGAGCACGTGGCCGACGGCCGCCACGGCGGCGGTGTCGTCGCGATCGAGGAATCGGCGCAGCGCCTCCTCACCGGGCTGCGCCGGCATCTCGACCTCGAGCACCCCGCGCGCGGGCCGGATCACGGGCGCGAACCCCGAGGCGCGGAAGACGTCGAGCATCCGCCGGTTCGAGGGATGCACGATCGCCGTGAAGACCGTGACCCCCTGGTCGGCGGCCAGCTCGGCCAGGCGGCCGAGCAGCAGCGTGCCCAGTCCGAGGCCTTGGCGCTCGTCGGCGACCGCGAAGCCGACCTCGGCGCTCTGGTCGGGCGCACGGACGAAGCACGCGTGCGCGACGATCCGCCCGTCGCGCACCGCGACGACGCCGGTTCCGCTGCGCGCGAGGATCGCGGCGGTCTGCTGGCCGTCGGTCTGCCCGAGGAAGCGCAGCCAGCGCGACTCCGGGGTCAGCGCGTCGAACAGCTCGCCGAGCTCGCGGGCGTCTGAGCGGCGCATCTCGCGCAGCGCGACCGTCGAACCGTCGCGCAGCGCGACGTCCTCGCCGCGCGCAGCCATGCTCACGGGCCCCAGTCGCCCGTCGCCAGCGTGTGGAGGAGCGCCTGCTCGGCGGGAAGGCGGTTGTGCGCCTGGGGGATCACCAGCGAGCGCGGCCCGTCGATGACCTCGGCCGTCACCTCGGCGTCGCGACGCGCCGGAAGAGGGTGCATGAAGACCGCCTGTCTGCCGGCGGCGCGCATCAGTGCGCGATCAACCCGGTAGCGCGCGAGCTGCGGATCGTCCCCGGGGGGCGCGCGTCCCGCCGCCCATGGCGCCGTGTAGACGACATCCGCGCCGGCGACGGCCGCGCGCGGGTCGTGGGTGACCTCCACGCGCTCACCGTAGCGCCCGGCACAGCGCTGCGCATCGGCCAGCACCCCGGGGTCGGGCTCCGCACCGGCGGGTGTCGCGACGGCGACCGCGATGCCGCTCAGCGCGCACCCTTCGATGAGCGAGTTCGCCGCGCTGCCCGCACGCCCGACGAAGGCCAGCCGCAGGCCGTCCAGGCGTCCGAAGCGCTCGCGCAGCGTCAGCAGGTCGGCGAGCGCCTGGCACGGCTGGTGCAGCTCGGTCTGCATGGCGATCACGGGGACGCCGGAGGCCTGCGCGTAGACCTCGACGTCCGCCTGGTCGACGCCGTACATCGCGACCGCCACGCAGTACCCGGAGAGCACGCGCGCCGTCTCCGTGAGCCCCTCGGCGGCGCTCGGCGCCTGCACGCGCAGGGGCAGCGCGCCCAGCCGGTGGACGGCGGCCTCGAACGCGAGCTGCGGCGGCGCGGCGACGCGCGGGCAGACGCAGGCGACCGTCTGGGCCGCGAGCGACCCGGACCACTCGGCCGGCGCGGACTTCATCGCCGCGGCCAGCCGAAGGACGTGGCGTAGGCCGCGGGCGTCGAGGTCCGCCGTGCGCAGCAGGTCCCTGGGAGCGCTCGCCTTGCGCATCGCTCGGACGATCCTCCGCCGATCCGGACCGGCGTCCATCGGTGCCCAGCACGCGCGCGCATGCGGGCGGACTACGGATGCGCCCCCGGCGGCACGCGCCGTACGTTGCGGGCATGTTCCGACGGATCGTCCTGGCTGCGCGCGGCGACGACACGCGCTCGCGCGACGCGCTGGCCCTGGCGATCGCCCTCGCCGGGCCTCACACCGAGCTTGTGATCGCCGGGGTCTGGGTGTCGCCGCTGGGTGCCGGGGACGCGCTCTACGCGAACTCCGTCGAGGGCCAGCTCGAGCGCGAGCTGGAGCGCCTGCGCGAGGCGGCCCCGGAGGGCCTCTTCACCCGCGTGCACGTCGCGGGTTCGACCTCGCCGGCCCGCGGCCTGCACCATCTCGTCGAGCGCGAGCGCGCAGACCTGCTCGTCGTCGGCCCCGCCGACCCGGAACAACGGCGCGCGGACGGGCCCGACCTCGCGCTCGGGCTGCTGCACGACTGTCCCTGCGCGGTCGCGGTGGCTCCCGCGGGCTACGCCGCGCAACCGCCGCGCCCCCCGGCGCGCGTCCTCGTCGGCTGGGACGGGTCCCAGGAGGCTGCCGATGCGCTCGAGGCGGCGGTGCGGATCACCGAGGACGCCTGCGGGTCGCTGCGCCTGGTCGATGTGGTCGAGCCGCCCTTCACGGTGGCGCAGATGCCCTGGGCGGGCGCCGCCGAGGCCGACCCCGCGTGGATGGCCGAGCTGGTCGATGCCGCCGAGCAGTCGGTCGAGGAGGCCCGCCGCCAGGTCGGCGGCCGCGCGCCGGTCGAGACGGAGGTCGTCAAGGGAATCGCCGGCGAGGAGCTGGCGCGCTGCGCGGCCGACGCCGACCTCGTCGTGACGGGCTCGCGGCGGTTCGGATCGCTGCGGCGGCTCGTGCTCGGGAGCACGTCGGCGGTCGTCCTCCACCATGCCAGCGTGCCGGTGCTCGTCCTCCCCAGGGGCGCCCGAGTCCCCCAGCGGCCGGCGGCGGAGGCGCGATGAGCGCCGCACGCCCGATCCTCGTCGCCTTCGACGGTCACGCGTTCGCCGCGCTGCGACTCGCCCGGTGGCTCAGCGAGCTGCTCGAGCTGCCCCTGCACGTCGCCACGGCCTACCGCTACGAGCCGATCTCGCTGAGTTCACGCCAGGAGCCCGACTGGGCCAGTGAGCAGCGGCGCGAGGTCGCCGAGCGCCGCATGGACCGCGCGATGGCCTGGGGCGAGGAGCCGCACGAGGTCGAGCACAGCGTGATCGCAACCGAGCGGATCGCCGACGGCCTGCTGGAGCTGGCGCGGGAGCTCGACGCCTCGGCGATGGTGCTCGGCCCGGACCAGCGCGGCGACGTCACCAACGAGGTGATCCGCCGCGCGGCCTGCCCGGTCGCGGTCGCGCCCGAGGAGCCGCTGCTCGTCGAGAGCCGGCCGCGCGTCGTCGGCGTCGCCTTCGACGGGTCCTCCGCCGGGCGGCTCGCGCTGCTCGCTGCGGGCCGTCTCGCCGACCGTGCCGGCGCGCGCTTCGAGGCGGTCGTCGTGGCCGACGACGACAGCACGGCGCACGAGATGGCGCACACCGCGGAGCTCAGCGCCGAGAGCGAGACCCGCACCCCGCACGTCGTGCGCCGGCGTGGCAGCCCGGGCGCGGCGCTGCGGCGCGCCTGCGAAGGGCTGGACGTCCTGGTCTGCGGCTCGCACGGGCGCTGGCCGCTGATCGAGCGCGACATGGGCAACGTCGTCGCCGAGCTGATCGACGCCCCGATCTGCCCGATGATCGTCATTCCCGAGCGCGCCCGGCCCGACCGCACGGCCGCGCTCGGCATCGCCGGCGCCGGCCACCCCGAGGGCTGACCGCCGGTCAGCGGCGCCGGCGCGCGTCAGCGACGCGGCGCAGGTAGCGCTCACGGTCCTCGGCGTCGCGCTCGGCATCCGACAGGTGCGCCGCCAGCCAGCGCGAGGCGATCTTCCCCGGCGGCCACCACAGGGGCGCGTCGGAGACCTCCGGGGGGTGTCCGTCCGCGAGGTCGATGCGCATGTAGCGCGCGCCATCGCGCGTGCGCAGCATCCCCCGCAGGACCGGGCGGAACGGCTCCGGCTCGCGCTCCGAGCCGCCGAGCGTCACCGCGATGTGCTGGGCGGCGACGTCGGCCTGCTGGGCGGCGATGCCGCCCTGCTTCATCCAGAATGACGTCCCGTCCCCGGCCGCGTAGAGGCCCTCGCACCCGGGGACCCGGCCGTGCTCGTCGACCGGCACCCAGCCCCCGTCGTCGCAGGGGACGCCGGGGATCGGGACACCCGCGAGCTGCGGCAGCGCGACGATCCGATCGACCTCCGCCCATTCCCCGGACGGGGCGACGCGGTAGGTCGTGTTGCTGACCGGCTCGGCCACCGTCCCGCCCCGCACCGCGATACCGGCGTCGGTGAGCACCCGCGCGACCTCGGCCGCGGCCTGCGGCCCGAACACGCCCAGCGGCTCGGGCTCGGGCGTGAGGAGCGTCAGCGCCGGCTCCCCCGTCTCGCGCATCCACTGGGCCATCCGCAGCGCCAGCTCGTAGGCCGGCAGCGTCCAGCTCACGCCGGCCGGCACGATGATCGCGACGCTCGGGGCGAAGCCCGCGCGGTTGTCGGCGAGGACCTCGTCGAAGGCGTCCTGCTCGAGCAGCAGGTCGAAGCTGACGCCGTACTCGAACGCCGGCACCGTCGCCGCGCCGGTCGCCAGCAGCAGCGCGTCGTAGGGCAGCTCGTCCCCGCCGCCGAGCAGCACGCGCCGTCCCGCGACGTCGACGCGGCCGACCGTGTCGCAGACGAAGCGCGCGCCCGCCGCCTGCGCGAGCGCATCGAGCGCGTAGCGCCGCGCGCGGCCCAGGCCGAACGGCTCGTCGATGTCGAGGAAGCGGTAGTGAAAGTCGGGCTGGGCGCTGACGAGCGTGACGTCGAGCCGCTTGCGCGCCAAGGCCGCGAGCGCGAGCAGCGCCTCGCTGCCGGCGACGCCGCCGCCGGCGATCACCACGCGCGGATCGCCACTCGTGCTCGGCATGCATGGAGGGTCCCCGACGGGCACCGCAGCCAGCATCGGGGAAACACGCGCAGGCACCTGTGGAAAACCCGCATCGCGCGTACCATCGACGCATGTGCCGCAACATCCGCCCGCTGTTCAACTTCGAGCCGCCCGCGACGAGCGAGGAGGTCCAGGAGGCCGCGCGACAGTACGTGCGCAAGGTCAGCGGCTTCACGCGCCCCTCGCGCGCGAACGCCGAGGCGTTCGACCGCGCCGTGGACGCGGTCGCGGCGGCGACCGCGCAGCTGCTGGGCGACCTCGTCACGAGCGCGCCGGCCAAGGATCGCGAAGCCGAGGCCGCGAAGGCGCGGGCGCGGGGGGCCGCGCGCTTCGCGGCCTGAGGCGGCGGCCCTGCGAACTCCGCGCAGCTCCGCAACCTCGCGGCGCCCTGCGGGTTCCTGAAGGCATGCCCGCCCTCCGCCGCCTTCCGGCTGCGCGCGTCCTGCTGCCGCGCGTGTGCGCGCTGCTCGCCGCGGCACTCGTGCCCGGCGCGCTGCCCGCCTCCGCGGCCGCGGACTGCCCCGGCCCGACGGCCGGCTGCCCGTACACCGCCACGCAGCAGATCGGGCAGGTCGGCGGCGTCCTGCGTTTCCCGCAGGCGGTCGCGGTCGGCTCGGACGGCGCCGTCTACGTCGGCGACCAGGCCTCCCATGTCGTGCATGTGTTCAACGCCGACGGCTCGCTGCGCGGCACGATCGGGACCCCCGGGACGCAGCCCGGGCAGATCGGCGCGGTCGGCTCGCTGGCAATCGGCTCGGACGGCCTGTTCGTCGCGGAGGGCGTCACGAACCGCGTGCTGCGGTTCGACCCGGCCGGGGCGCCGCTCGGCAGCTTCGGCGGCACCGGCGACGGCCTCGGGCGCTTCCGCTTCGGCGCCGGGGGCGGGAACGACGCCGCTGCCGGGGGCGGCCTGGCGCTGGCGGGCGGCTTCGTCTACGTCGTCGACACGGGCAACGACCGGGTGCAGCGCCTGCTGCCCGACGGCGGCTCGCCGGCCGAGCTCGTGCCGCCGGGCCAGCTCGCCAACCCGCGCGGCATCGCGGTCTGGGGCGGCCGCGTCTTCGTCGCCGATGACCAGCACCACCGGATCGCCGTGTTCGACGTCGCCGGCAACCCCGTGACGAGCATCGGGCTCGGACAGGGCACCGGGCCGGGGCAGCTGAACTACCCCTACGGCGTCGCGGTCGACCCCAAGGGCCGGGTGTTCGTCGCCGACGACCTGAATCACCGGGTGGTGCGCTTCGGCGGCGTGCCCGCCTACGCCTACAAGGCGCGCTGGGGCTCCTACGGCACCTTCCCGGGCCAGCTCGCCTACCCGCGCGGCCTGGCAACCGACGCGGCGGGCGACATCTACGTGGCGAACACCGGCGACGACCGCATCGACGTCTTCGACACGAGCGGGACGCTGCTGCGCAGCATCGGCAGCGACGGGCGTGCGCCCGGGCAGTTCGATCAGCCGACCGGCGTCGCCGCGGACGCGAGTGGGGTGCGCGCCGTCACCGACACCGTCAACGGGCGCCTCCAGCTGCTGAACCCGGACGGCACGGTCGCCGCCGTCTGGGGCTCCCCGAACCCCGGGCCCACACTCCTCCCCCATCCGGTCGCCGTCGCGTTCGACGCCGCGGGCAACGCCTACGTGCTCGACGACCGCCGCAGCCGCATCGTCGTCTTCGACCGCTCGACGGGGCTGCCGTCGCGCACGATCGGCTCGCCCGGCAGCGGCCCGGGCCAGCTGCTGGCCCCGACCGGGCTGGCGATCGACGCGGGCGGCACGATCTCGGTCGCCGACGACGGAAACGCCCGGATCGCCCGCTTCAACCTCGACGGCTCCTACCTCGGCTCGACGACCGGGATCGATGATCCGCGCGGGATCGCCGTTACGCCCGACGGCGCCCGCACGTACGTCGCCGACGGGGCCAACCGGATCACGGTCTACGACCCCGCCGGAACGGTGCTCGCGCGCTTCGGCGGCTCCGGCTCAAAGCTCGGCAAGCTCAACGTCCCCGGGCAGATGACCGTCGACGCCGCCGGCAACCTGTGGGTCGCCGACCGCGGCAACAACCGCGTTCAGGAGTTCGGTCCCGACGGCGAGCGCCTGCTGGCGCTCGGAACGCGCGGCAGCGCGCCCGGGCAGTTCGTGCATCCGGCCGCCGTCAGCGTCGACTGCCACGGGCTCCTGACCGTCACCGACGAGGACGGGAACCGCGTGCAGCAGTTCGCGCTCGCCGCTCCGCCGGCGTCGACGTGCGGGGCGCTCCCACCGCCCGCGACCCCACCGGCGCCTGCGACGCCGACGCTGCCCGCCCCGCCGGGCCCCGCGGTCACGCTGCGACTGCTGCGCACCCAGCGCCTCCTGTCGATGCGCGTACTGCCGCTGCGCGTCGGCTGCGACACCGCGTGCTCGCTGACCGCGTCGGGCACCCTGACGCAGCGCACGAACCCACCGAAGGGCCGGCGGGCGGTGAGCGCCCCCCTCGGCGCGCAGCGGCTGCGCCTGCGCGCGGGCCAGACGGCGATCGTGCGGCTGCGCCTGTCGCGCACCAGCGTGGCGCGCCTGCGGCGCGCGCTCGCCGGACGGCGCGGCCTCACGGCGCTCGTGCAGGTGAGCGCGACCGCGGCCGTCGGCGCGCCCTCGACGCTCACGAGCCGCACGAACGTGACCGGCTGAGGAATCACCCCCGCCCGAGCCGGACCGTTTCGCCCCCCGCGCGGCCTCAGCTCCCCGCCGTGCCCGGCACGAGCAGCTTGCGGACCATCGCGCGCCACTCGTCGGTGCCCAGCGGATGGGCGGCCAGCTTCGCGGGCTCCTGCGCGTCGCGCAGGAAGACGTGGCAGCGCTCGCCCTCCTGCGCGAGGACGATGTCGTGCGTCTGGCGCGCGCCGACGGCACCCCAGTGGCTGACGCTGACGAGCGCCGTGCGCCGACTCGCCGCGAGCACCGCGTCCGCATCGGCGTGCTCGTGCCCGCGCTCGCCGGAGGGCAGCCTGCCCCACAGGCGCTCGAGCACGTCGTCGGTGGTGCGCAGCGAGTAGAAGTGGATGCCCAGCGCATCGACGAGGATCTCGAGCGTCACACCCTCGGGCTGCGGCAGGAGCACGAAACGCCAGGGCCGGTCGGGCTCGGTCCCGGTGGCGCGAGCGTCGAGCACGGCGCGGGCGCGCTGCTGGAACGCCAGCGCGATCCCCAGGTCCCCGCGCACGGCGATCTCCTGGGAGCCGGCCGTGGTCGTGATGAGGTTGCGCGCCGCCAGCGAGCGGACCGCCTCGGCGACCGCTTCGGGCTCGGGGGTGCGCTCGAGGAAATGCACGACGCCGCTGACCGCGTCCATCTCCGCGAGCGTGTACGCGCCGAGCGCCACCGGGCCGGTCTCGACGAGGTGGACGACCGCGTCGACCAGGCCCTGCGGAATCTCGGCGTCGCCGGCGAGATCGGTCGTGCTCATTCCTCCTCCTCGGGTGCGCCGAGCGCGTGCAGGCGGGCGGCGGTCTGTATGCGGCGCTCGCCGACCTCGACGGTCGCCGGCGCCGTGTGCGGGGCGGCGGGCAGGCGCCAGCGGCTCACCGGCGCTTCGGCGTCGAGCACGCCGCGCGCGGCCTGCGAGGGCGCCTCGGTCACGTAGACGTCAGACGCGCCGAACAGCCCGCGTCCGGCGCGCCGCCCGGGCACGAAGACCAGCTCGGCGAGCGTGTTCGCGCGCTCGGGCGGCGGGAAGCGCGCCGCCAGGTCCGAGGAGGCCGAGGTCACGTCGTCGTCGTCCTCGATCCGCTCGAGTGCGCCCGTCAGCTGCGGCTCGGCCGAGGCCGGCAGGTCCATCGTCACCCCGAGATCGGGCGAGAGGTACATGGGACGGCGCTCGGTCATGCTCGACAGCCCCCAGGGGCCGACGTTGCGCTTGGTGAAGCGGTACACGACATAGTCCATGAGGTGGCGCAGGTCCGTGACGGTCGGCAGGCGGAACCCCTGCCCCATCGCCGCAGGGGTCTTCTCCAGCTGCACCCAGGTGCCGTTCGCGGTGCGCCCGTGGAGCTTCTCGCGCACGAGCGGCCCGCGCAGCCCGATGTCCGGGTAGCGCTTCTTGTCGATGTCCTTGTGGTGGCTGGAGATCCGCAGGTGACTCTTGGGGAAGCGCCAGCGCGCGTAGAGCTCGGGCTCGTCGACCAGGACGTGCGCGCCGCACAGCACCTCGCGCAGCTGCAGGACGTCGAGCCCGTGCGTCTCGAGGTCGGCGATGATCGCCGCCTCCGCGGGCGTCAGCCGCCGCGCTGCCAGGGCCAGCCCGGAGCGGAAGCGCCCGACGCGCGAGGTGATCTGAACCATCAGCCGCACCCGCGTGCGCACGCGATCGGTCTCCTGCTCGCTCAGCGGGATCGGCTCGGGGGCCGGCTCAGGTGCGACCACGGGCGGCGCGGCGTCGGTCATCGAGCGGGCACGCTACCGCCGGCGCCGCGCCGTGGCCAGCGCGGGCACACAGGTCGTACGCACGCGGCACGCAGCTCATCCGATCCGGCTGAAGACGGGCGCACCACCGTCGCCTACGGTTCGGCCCAACCGGCATGGACCACGAGCACGGAGGGGTATCGCGATGAGCGTCGCCCGAGTCTTCGAGCTGTACTTCAAGGGTGCGCCCCCTGTCGCGCTGCGCGCCTATGACGGGAGCCGCACCGGCCCGCCGGACGGGCCGGCGGAGGTCGAGATCCGCTCCCCCGACGCGGTCGGCTACCTGCTCACGGCACCGAGCCAGCTCGGGCTCGCCCGGGCGTACGTGAGCGGCGCGCTGGAGATCCACGGCGACCTGCACCACGCGCTCCACGCGCTGCTGCGCGGGCGCGAGCGCCGGCTCACGCCGGCCGATCGCGCGCAGCTCGCGCGCGAGGCCGCGCACGTCCTCGACCCCTCGGCGCTGCGCCGCCCGCCACTGCCGCCCGAGGAGGCCCCACCCGCGTGGCGGCGCGGCCTGCGCCACTCCCAGGCGCGCGACGCAGCCGCGATCGCCCACCACTACGACGTCTCCAACCGCTTCTACGAGATCGTGCTGGGGCCGTCGATGGCGTACAGCTGCGCGGTCTTCCGCACGCCGCACGACTCGCTCCAGGACGCGCAGGCGGAGAAGTTCGACCTGGTCTGCCGCAAGCTGATGCTGCGGCCGGGCGACCGCCTGCTGGACATCGGCGCCGGGTGGGGCGGCATGGTCGCCCATGCGGCCGAGCACTACGGCGTGCGGGCACTCGGCGTCACGCTGTCCGTCCGCCAGGCCGAGTGGGCACGGCGCATGCTCGCGGGCCGGGGGCTCGCGAGCCGCGCGGAGGTGCGACTGCTCGATTACCGCAACATCCTCGAGTGCGACTTCGACGCGATCTGCTCGATCGGCATGAGCGAGCACGTCGGCGCGCGCGAGCTCGGCGGGTACGCGGCCGCGCTGGTCGAGCGCCTGCGCCCCGGCGGCCGGCTGCTCAACCACTGCATCACGCGTCCGTCCGGGCGCCAGGGCGCGCGCACCGGCGCGTTCATCGACCGCTACATCTTCCCGGACGGCGAGCTCGAGGCGCCCGGCACCGTCATCAGCGCGCTGCACGACCACGGACTCGAGGTGCGCCACGAGGAGAGCCTGCGCGAGCACTACGCCCTGACCCTCAAGGCCTGGAGCGAGAACCTCGAGCGCCGCTGGCCCGAGGCGGTCGCGGAGGTCGGCGAGCGCCGCGCACGCGTGTGGCGCCTGTACATGGCCGTCTCGCGCGTGGGCTTCGACCTCAACCGCATCCAGATCCACCAGGTGCTCGGCGTGCGCACCGGCGCGGGCGGCCGGTCCGGCATGCCGCTGCGCCCGACCTGGGAGCAGGCTGCGCCCGCGCGCGAGCCGGAGCTCCTGGCGACCCACTGAGACCAACGGCGAAGAAGGAGGCATCCGACGTCCTGCGCCGGCGGCACGGCTGGGCGTTCGCGATGAGCTCGCTCGCCACGCTCGCGCTGATCGCGACACTCTTCACGAGCCTGTATCCACGCGTGATGGTCTTGTCGACGAGCTTCGCGGACAGCCTCACGGTCTCCGGCTCGGCCTCGGCGCACTACACGCTGCAGGTGATGAGCGTGGTCGCGGTGATCTTCGTCCCGATCGTCCTGCTCTACCAGGCGTGGAGCTACCACGTGTTCCGCGCGCGCGTCAGCGGGAGCGAGCCGGCGGCGCACCCGCTGGCCCTTGTCGCGCACGAGGGCCCGGCCAAGGCGAGCGACCGATGAGCACGGCGGCGGAGAAGCACGTGGTGATCGTCGGCGGCGGATTCGCCGGCGTCGCGTGCGCGCGCGAGCTCAGCCGGCACCGCGGCGTGCACACCACGCTGATCGACCGCCACAACTACCAGCAGTTCCAGCCGCTGCTCTACCAGGTCGCCACCTCGCAGCTGCCGGCCGCCGACGTCGGCCTGGCGCTGCGCGCGCAGTTCGCGGGCGAGTCGTCGGTCGACGTGAAGTTCGGGGACGTCACGTCGGTCGACCTCGCCACGCACACCGTCACGACCTCCGACGGCGCGACCTACAGCGGCGACGCGCTCGTGCTCGCCGCGGGCGGGGCGCCGCGCTTCTTCGGCACGCCGGGCGCGGCCGAGCACGCCTTCCCGCTGTACTCGCTGCGCCAGGCGGTGATCCTCAACTCGCAGGTGATCGCGGTGTTCGAGGCCGCCGACCGCAGGCCGTCCCTCATCGACGAGGGCTACCTGACCTTCGTGATCGTCGGCGGCGGCGCGACCGGCACCGAGACCGCGGGGGCGCTCGCCGACATGGTCCGCGGCACGCTCACCGTCGAGTACCAGGACCTCGACGTCGCCCGCGCGCGGGTGATCCTCGTCGACCACGGCGACGCGCTGCTCGCCCCGTTCTCTGCGCGCGCGCACCGCTACGCCGCGCAGGTGCTGCGGCGAAAGGGCGTCGAGCTGCGGCTGGGGTGCGGCGTCAAGGAGGTCGCCGCCGACCGCGTGGAGCTCACCGACGGGACGGTGATCCCGACGCGCTGCGTCATCTGGGCCGGCGGGATCAAGGCGGCCCCGCTCGCCGCGCTCGCCGGCCTCAAGGAGGCAGCCGGCGGGCGGGTCGACGTGCAGGCCGACCTGCGCCCCGCCGCCGGCTCGCTCGTGTACGCGATCGGCGACATCGCGAACATCCCGGACGGGCGCGGCGGCACCCACCCGCAGCTCGGCTCGGTCGCCCAGCAGAGCGGCACGTGGGCCGCGCGCAACATCCTCGCCGAGCTCGAAGGACGGCCCACGACGCCCTTCCGCTACCGCGACAAGGGGATCATGGCGATGATCGGCCGCGGCGCAGCCGTCGCCGAGGTCGGCCCCAAGCGCTGGCAGGTCAACGGCTTCCCGGCCTTCATCGCCTGGTTGGGCGTGCACGCCCTGCTCATGGCGAGCTGGCGCTCGCGCGTCGAGGCGGTGATCAGCTGGACCTGGGACTACCTCACGCGCTCGCGCGGGCCGCAGCTGCTCGACCGGCCCAGCGAATCGCCGGTCGACGGCGACGGGAGGCTCGTCGGTCCCTGACGACGCGCTTGGCGATCCCCCTCGGACCGTGAGGACTACTGATGCGCGAGCGAGCTCGCGGCTCCATGCTGGGCCGTCTAGCTGACGAGCAGCGCGCTCCTCCCGCCATGAGTCACGAACAGCCGCTCATCGTCGTCGCGCTCGGGGGCAACGCGCTGCTCAAGCGCGGCGAGCCGCTGGAGGCGCAGAACCAGCTGCAGGCCGCGCACCAGGCCGCCCAGCTGCTCGCCCCGCTCGCCGCGCGCGCACGACTGGTCGTCACCCACGGCAACGGCCCGCAGGTCGGCCTCCTCGCACTTCAGGGCAACGCCTACCACGACGTCGCGCCCTACCCGCTCGACGTGCTCGGGGCCGAGACCGAGGGGCAGATCGGCTACGTCATCGAGCTGGAGCTCGACAACGCCGTCGCCGGCCGCGAGACGGCCGCGCTGGTGACGCGCACCGAGGTCGATCCGGCCGATCCGGCGTTCGGCGACCCCACGAAGTTCATCGGCCCGGTGTACGACAAGGCCCAGGCCGACGACCTCGCCGAACGGATGGGCTGGAGCGTGCGACCCGACGGAGATCGCTGGCGCCGCGTCGTCCCTTCACCCGAGCCGCGGCGGATCGTCCAGCTGGAGGTCATCCGCCGGCTGGTGGCCGATGGGGTGATCGTCGTCTGCGTCGGCGGGGGCGGAGTGCCGGTCGCCCGCACCGACGGCGGCCGCTGCCAGGGCGTCGAGGCGGTGATCGACAAGGACCTCGCGTCGTCGCTGCTCGCCGTCGACCTGGGCGCCGACATGCTGATCCTCGCCACCGACGTCGAGGGGGCGTACGCGGACTGGGGAACGCCGCAGCAGCGCATGATCTCGCGCGCGACGCCGCAGGAGATCCGCACGTTCGAGTTCCCCAAGGGTTCGATGGGACCCAAGGTCGAGGCCGTCGCGCGCTTCGTCGAACGCGGCGGCCGGCGCGGGGCGATCGGGGCGCTGGAGGACATCGAAGCGCTTGCGGCCGGCGACGCCGGGACCCAGATCGTCGCCCGGTGAGGTGCTGCTCGTCTCTATGAAGAAGGGCTGGGTGTCATGTCCGCATTCGCCGCCAACTCCGAGGTCGGCAAGCTGCGCAAGGTGATGGTGCACAGGCCCGGCCTGGAGCACACGCGCCTCACGCCTGACAACTGCGGGGCGCTGCTGTTCGACGATGTCATCTGGGTCCGCAAGGCCAAGCTGGAGCACGACGCGTTCGCCGAGGTCATGCGCGAGCACGACGTCGAGGTCTTCTACGCCGAAGCGCTGCTGGCCGAGGCGCTCGAGGTTCCCGCGGGCCGCGAGTGGGTGGTCGAGCAGGTCCTGAACGAGCGCCAGATCGGTGTCGCGCTCGCTGAGCGCGCCCGTGACGTCGCCGCGCAGATGAGCGCGACCGAGCTCGCCGACTACCTCATCGGGGGCTTCACGAAGGCCGATGCCGAGCAGGGCGGCGGCCTCTTCTACGACTCCCTCGACCCCGCCGACGTGCTCCTGCCGCCGCTGCCGAACTTCCTCTTCCAGCGCGACCCCTCCTGCTGGATCTATGGCGGCGTCACGGTCAACCCCATGACCAAGCCCGCCCGTCGCCCGGAGACCGCCTACGTCGAGGCGATCTACCGCTTCCACCCGATGTTCCAGGTCGACGGCGGCGTGCGGTTCTGGTTCGGCGGTGTCGAGGAGCAGTGGGGCCGCTGCACGATCGAGGGCGGCGACGTGCAGCCGATCGGCAACGGCGCGGTCATGATCGGGATGGGCGAGCGGACCACCCCGCAGGCGGTCGGCATCCTCGCCCGCACGCTGTTCGCCGCCCGCGCCGCGACCGAGGTGCTCGCCGTCCAGCTGCCGCCGTCGCGGTCGTACATGCACCTGGACACGGTGATCACGATGGTGGATCGCGACGCGGTCACGCTCTATCCCCACGTCGTCAACGAGGATGTGCGGGTCTGGTCGCTGACGCCGGCCTCCGACGACGGCGCGTTCGATCTCACGCGCCGCACGGGAGATCTCGTCCAGGAGATGACACGAGTGCTCGAGCTGGACGCGATGCGGGTCATCAAGACCGGCGGCGACCGCTTCGAGCAGGACCGCGAGCAGTGGGACGACGGCAACAACGTCGTCGCGCTCGAGCCCGGCGTGGTGATCGCCTACCAGCGCAACGAGGGCACCAACACGCTGCTGCGCAAGGCCGGGATCGAGGTCATCGAGATCGACGGCTCCGAGCTCGGTCGCGGCCGCGGAGGCGGCCACTGCATGACCTGTCCATTGCTGCGCGATCCCGCGTAACCACCAAGGAGCACGACGTGTCCTACAACCTCAGGAACCGCAGCTTCCTCAAGGAGCTCGACTTCACCCCCGCCGAGCTGCGCTTCCTCCTCGAGCTTGCCAGGGCGCTCAAGTCGGCCAAGTACGCGGGCACCGAGCAGCCTGGGCTGGCGGGCAAGGAGATCGCCCTGATCTTCGAGAAGACCTCCACTCGCACCCGCTGCGCGTTCGAGGTGGCCGCGCACGACCAGGGCGCGCAGGTCACCTATCTGGACCCGACCGGCTCGCAGCTCGGGCACAAGGAGTCGATCGCCGACACGGCCTCCGTGCTCGGGCGCATGTTCGACGCGATCGAGTTCCGCGGCGCGGGGCAGGCCGAGGTTGAGGAGCTGGCCGCGCACGCCGGGGTCCCCGTCTACAACGGCCTGACCAACGAGTGGCACCCCACGCAGATGCTGGCGGACTTCCTGACCATGCACGAGTCCAGCCACAAGCCCTACGACGAGCTGTGCTACGCGTTCGTCGGAGACTGCCGCTTCAACATGGCGCGCTCGCATCTCGTCACGGCGGCGCTCCTCGGCGCAGACGTGCGGCTGGTCGGACCCGGCGCACTGCAGCCGCCCGAGGACGTCGTGCGCGCTGCGACCGGGCTCGCCGAGCAGACCGGCGCCACGCTGACGATCACCGACGACGTGGAGCAGGGCCTCAAGGGCGTCGACTTCGTGCACACCGACGTCTGGATCTCCATGGGCGAGTCCCCGGGCGTCGCAGCTGAGCGCGTCAAGCTGCTCGCGCCCTATCAGGTCAACGCCGAGCTCATGCGCGCCACCGCCAACCCGAAGGCGAAGTTCATGCACTGCCTTCCGGCCTTCCACGACCTCAACACCGCCGTGGGCGCCGCGCTCGCCGAGGCGACCGGTCTGAAGTCCGGGATCGAGGTCACCGACGAGGTCTTCTCCTCGCCGCGCAGCATCGTCTTCGACCAGGCCGAGAACCGCCTGCACACGATCAAGGCGGTGCTCGTCGCAACGCTCGGCTGACGACCGGGGGTGGGCGTCAGAACGAGAAGCCGGAGACGGGACTCGAACCCGTGACCTACCGCTTACAAGGCGGTTGCTCTACCAGCTGAGCTACTCCGGCGGGGTGACGCATCTGCAGGGACTTCGTGGTCACACGGCTTCTGAGAAGCCGCTCGGAGGGCGAGGGAAGCGACCTCGCGTCCCATTCGCGGCCCTCGGCGGGCCGCCAAAGGTTATCTCGCTGAGGTGAACGGTCGCGGGTGCGCGAGCGCTCCCAGCCTCTACAAGCGCGACACCCCCGTGATCAACGTGATCGTCTCGATCGGG
>DATKLF010000086.1:0-4810 GCA_035542555.1 Solirubrobacteraceae bacterium
CGCGGCTTCGGCCACGGCGTCGGCATGAGCCAGTACGGGACGCTCGGCTACGCCAAGCACGGCTGGACGGCCCCGGCGATCCTGGCGCACTACTACACGGGCACGGCGCTCGGGCGCCTGGCGACGACCCCGACGGTCCGCGTGCTGCTGCAGTCGGGCAGGCCCAGCTACACGATCCGCGGGGCTGCGCAGGCCGGCGACCGCGCGCTCGACCCCGCGAAGACGTACGTCGTCACCGCAGGCGGCGCCGGTGCAGTGATCCGGGCGCAGGGCGCGCACGCGGCGCTGACGTCCGCCCCGCCTCTCAGCGTCTCGCCGCCCGCGGGCGGCGCGATCACGCTCGCCGGCCCCGCCGCCAACGGGGTGAGCGGCGGCAGCTACCGCGGTGCGCTCGAATTCCGGGTGGGCGGGAATGGCGTTGACGGGCTGATGGCGATCAACGCGCTCGGGCTCGAGGACTACGTCGCCGGCGTCATCTCGGCCGAGGTCCCGGCCTCCTGGCCTGCCGAGGCACTCAAGACACAGGCGATCGCCGCGCGCACCTACGCGATCACGACCAACGCCGGCGGCGCGCAGGGCTTCACCCAGTACACCGACACGCGCTCGCAGATGTACAAGGGCGTGAGCGCCGAGACGCCGGCGACGAACGCCGCGGCGGCCGCCACCAGTGGGCTCGTCGTCACCTACCAGGGGCGGCCCGTCACGACGTACTTCTTCTCGAGCTCCGGCGGGCGCACCGAGAACGTCGAGAACTCGTTCGTCGGCAGCCGGCCGCAGCCGTGGCTGAAGAGCGTCACGGACCCCTACGACGGGGTCTCTCCGAGCCATCGCTGGGGTCCGATCAGCCTGTCGCTCGCGGCGGCCTCCGCGAAGCTCGGGAGCCTCGTCGACGGGACGCTGAAGTGGATCACGGTGACGCGGCGGGGCGTCTCGCCGCGCGTCGTGCAGGCGCGCCTGACGGGGACCGGCGGCACGACGACCGTGACCGGACCGCAGCTGCGCCGCGCGCTCGGCCTGCGAGACGCCTGGATGCGCTTTCGCACCTTCAGCAGCGACCTGACGACGACGACGCCCGCGACTCCCGTCAAGCCGCTGGCCCAGGCTGGCGGCGGCGCGGTCGCAGCGGGCGTGCGGCGGCCCGCGCTGCAGGGGCACGTCCGCCCGGCCAGGCCCGGCACGTGGGCCGCGGTGCAGACACTGCGCGCGGGGCGCTGGACGAAGGTCGCCGACGTCCTGCTGGGCGCGGGCGGGGCCTACCGGGTCGAGGTGCCCGGTCCGGGCGCCTACCGCTTGACGTACGCGGGCGCCGCCGGCCCCGTGGTCCGCGCAGCCTGATCAGCCGGTGAACGCGCGGGCCAGCGACTCGGCCACGCAGACCGGCTTCTCGGCCCCCTCGCGCTCGAACGTCTGGGTCACCGTGAACTGCACGCCGCCGGGGACCTCGTCGACCTTCGTGAGCGTCGCGCGCATGCGGACCTTGGAGCCGACCGGCAGCGGCGCCGGGAAGCGAACCCTGTCGTAGCCGTAGTTCACGCCGAAGGCGAAGCCCTTCACGTCGAGGATCTCGTAGGAGAACTTCGGGCCGAGCGAGAGCGTGAACAGGCCGTGGGCGATCGTGCCCCCGAACGGCGTCTCCTTGGCGCGCTCGACGTCGACGTGGATCCACTGGAAGTCCTGCGTGACCTCGGCGAAGCGGTCGATCGCCTCCTGCGTGACCTCGTACCAGTCGCTGACGCCCAGCTCGTTGCCGACGTGCGCGCGCAGCTCGTCGATCCCGGTGATGGTGGTGGTGGTTGCCATGTCGGAACCCTAAGCCCTCTCGGGGTCACGCGCGAGCGGCGAAGTAGGCGGCGTCCAGCTCGCCGAGGGGGGTGGATGGCGGGTTGCCGGCGATGTACTCGAGCGCCAGGCTGCCCCAGTCTCCCCCGGCGCGCAGCTCACCGAGCACGGCGAACAGCAGTCCCTCCATGCGGCGGATCAGCAGCGCCTGCGGCGGCAGCGTCTGCTTGCGCATGTAGTCGAAGTACTCCGACCGCGGCGAGCTGCCGACCTCGATCAGCCCGCGCACGTACTCGGGGTCCAGGCGGCGGTACCCGACGGTGAAGTACCACTCGCCCGCGGTCTGTAGCTGGCCGAGGATGCGCTCGGGATGGAAGTCGTCGGGGTCCGGCAGATACCCGAGCTCGGCCATCCAGCGGTGCGCCTGCTCGGCGTCGCCGGCGACGACCGCACGCGCGAGCGCCTGCTCGCCCTCGAGGTAGTGCGGGTCGACGCGCCGGATGAGCCCGAAGTCCAGGAAGCAGACGCGGCCGTCCGGGCAGAGCATGTAGTTCCCGGGGTGGGGGTCGCCGGCGGCGATGTGCTCGCGCTCGAGCAGGCCGTAGAAGAAGCGGAAGGCGATCTCGGCGAAGCGGTCGCGCTCGGCCTCCCCGAGCGCCTTGACCTGGGCGAAGTCCATGCCCTCGACGTACTCGGTGACGAGCACGCGCCTGGCGGACAGGTCGCTGTGCACGGCCGGGATCCGCACGAGCGGGTGGTCGCGGTAGGCGCGGTGGATCTGGCGCTGGTTGGCGGCCTCGATCTCGTAGTCGAGCTCGTCGCCGATGCGCTCGCGCAGCTCCTGCAGGAGGGCTTTGACGTCCATGCCGGGCGCCATGCGCTTCAGCAGCGGCACCAGCAGCTGCACGTTGCGCATGTCGGTCTCCACGGCCTCGGCCACGCCGGGGTACTGCACCTTCACCGCCACGTCGTCGCCGTCGTGGGTGCGCGCGCGGTAGACCTGCCCGATCGACGCGGCGGCGATCGGCTGCTCGTCGAACTCGGCGAACGCCTCGCCGAGCCGCTCGCCGAGGTCCTTCTCGAGCACCTTGCGCATGTCCTTGAAGGCGACCTGCGGGGCGCTGTCGCGCAGCGCGGCGAGCCGCTCCTTGAACTGCTCGCGCTCTCCCTCGGGGATCAGGTCGAAGTCGACCGTCGAGAGGACCTGGCCGATCTTCATCGCGGCGCCCTTCATCTGCCCGAGCTGCTTGACGAGCTGGTCGGCGAGGTCCATCGCGCGCGCTCCGGTGGCGGCCTCGGCCTTCTCCTCGCTGCGCAGGCGGTTGGCGGCGTTGGTCGCCGCCCAGCGCGCGCTCTGCCCGCCGACGAGCCCGCCGAAGCGGGCGGTCCGCGCGAGGCGGCTCGTCGGAACCTTCGTGGTCTTCTTCTCGTCGGCCATGGGCGCAGGGAATACGGGGGGCGCTGGGGCGCGTATCACGGTATCGGCCCCGGGCGGGCCGCGGGTTAGGCTGGCGGCCCGTGCCCGGCCCGCTGCTCGCCGTCGACGCCCCCTCGCTCCTGTACCGGGCGTTCTTCGCGCTGCCGCGATCGATCACCGGGACCGGCGGGCGCCCCGTGAACGCGCTGCTGGGGACGGCGAACCTCGTGCTGCAGGCCGCCGAGCTCCATTCGCCGCGTGCGGTGGTGCTGTGCTTCGGGGCCGAGGCCGCCGCGTACCGCGTTGCGCTCTACCCGGGCTACCACGCGGACCGCGAGCCGATGCCGCCCGAGCTGCGCGAGCAGTGGGATCTGGCGCCCGGCTTCTTCGGCGCGTTCGGCTGGGCGAGTCTGGACGCCGGCGATCTGGAGGCCGACGACCTGCTCGGCTCGCTGGCGGCCGCCGAGCGCGCCGCGGGCGGCTCCGCGCTGCTGTTCACCGGCGACCGCGACATGTTCCAGTGCGTGCGCGAGGACGTGGCGGTGCTGTTCCCAGCGCGCGGCGGCGCCGAGGAGATCGGGCCAGCGGAGGTGCGCGGGCGCTACGGGGTCGAGCCCGAGCAGGTGCCGGACCTCATCGCGCTGCGCGGCGACCCCTCCGACGGCCTCCCCGGCGCGAAGGGCATCGGCGCGAAGGGCGCCGCCGACCTGCTCGCGCGCTTCGGGACGCTCGAGGACGTGCTCGAGGCGGCCGAGCAGGCGTCGAGCCCGATGACCCCGCGCGTGCGGGCGGCGCTGACCGCCGACCCCGACCTCCTTCGCGCGTTCCTGGAGATCGCGACGCTGCGCCCGATTGCGGTGCGGCGCCCGCCCGACGCTCCGCTCGACCCGCGCGCCGCGGCCGCAGCGGCGCGCGAACGCGGGATGCGGCGGCTGGCCGAGCGGCTCGAGGCGATGGCGAAGTGAGGCCGGTGCGCCGCGCGGGGGCAGGTCGCCACAGGGTGGGTCGCATTCCGGACGCGTGACGTCCGCATTCCAGCCCACCTGACGACCATCCACCATGGCTCGCATCGGTGGGCCGGATCACGGACGCATGACGTCCGCAACCCAGCCCAGCGGGGTCGCGGGTCGCCTTCGGTGCCTCAAGGCCGTCGCAGCCGACGGGCGCAGCTGACGGGGCGCAGCCGACGGCCCCGCGCCTCAGGCCCGCCCGTGGGACCGGAAGAAGTCCCAGATCAGCCAGGGCGCCGAGAACGTCGCCGCCGGACCGGAGTCGGGCGGGTCGCCGCCCGGCAGCTGATGGCCGCCCCCGCTGATGCGCAGGTGCCACACCGCGGTTCCGGCGCGGCAGCCGTTCCACTCCAGGCGCAGCACGCGCGGGGCGATCACGCGCCCGGCGGGGTTGCCGGCGCAGCCGTCCCAGGCAAGCCAGCGCCCGAGGTAGGGGCGGACCGCGCCTGCCGCAGCCGGGGTGCGGCCGCCGTAGGGGACGATCGGGTCGAGCAGGCCGTGGATCTCCAGGACGGAGACGGGCCGGTGCGGCGTGCACGCGGGCTGTGCGCCGTAGCCGCCGCTGACGGGCGCGATCGCGGCGACGCGGTCGCTCAGCTCGCAG
>DATKLF010000087.1:0-10358 GCA_035542555.1 Solirubrobacteraceae bacterium
CGTTGGACATCCAGGCGCCGACCTCGTCCTGGAAGAGGACCTCGGCGCCGACCACGACCGCGTACCAGTCGATCAGCTCCTGCAGGCGCGTGGTCTTGAGATTGAAATGATGGAACTTCGGATGAATCACAGCGTCGGACACGGGGATCGGCTCCTGGGTCGTCGGTTCAGGCCGTTGCGCCGGCCCGCAGGTCGAGCCGGTCGCGCAGGTCATCGATGAGTGCCGGCAGCTCCGCCGCGGAGGGCGCGCTGCCGAACACGTAGAGGTCGGGGCGCACGAGGACGGCGTACGCGCCGTGCTCGTCGAGCCACGCGGTGGTGCGGCCGTCGAGCTCGCGCGCGGCGTCGAGGCGCAGGCTCGCGACACCGAGCGCATCGAGGACGGCACGCTGGGCGTCGCTGAGCGCGGCGAGCCCCGTGCCGTCGCGGACGATCAGCGCGAACCCGTTCCCGGTGTGGTCGTCGAGGCGGCCTGCGCGGCCGTCGAGCTCGACGCGCCCCTGGAGCGCGAGCGCGCCGGAGAGCGCGTCGCCGTCGCGGCGCAGCGAACCCTCGAGCGGCGGGAGCCCGATCTCCGGCGCCGGGCCGGCGGCCCGCAGGGTGCGGTCGCGTTCGGCCGCCGCGTCGGGGTCCAGCTCGCACAGGACCTTCCCGAGCTGCACCGCGAAGCTGATGATCCAGTCGTTCTGGGGCTGGCGCTCCTCTGTGACCGTGTCGAGCAGCGCATCGGCGGCCAGGCCGCGCAGCACGAGGTCGAGCTTCCAGGCGGCGTTGGCCGCGTCGCGCAGGCCGGAGCACAGGCCCTGGCCGAGGAACGGGGGCGTGAGGTGCGCGGCGTCGCCGACGATCAGGCAGCGCCCCTCGCGCACGCGCTCGGCGACCATCGAGCGGAACTCGTAGACGGCGTGGCGCAACAGCGTCGCCTCGTCGGGGGTGACCCAGGGGGCGAGCAGCTCCCACGCGCGGTCGGCGTCGAAGTCCTCCGCGCGCTCGCCGTCGAGGAGCATGAACTCCCACCGCCGGTGCCCCACGCCGCTGTGGACCTGGGTCGTCGGCCGGCGCGGGTCGCACCACTGGCAGGCGTCGGGAAGGTCGAAGGCCTCGGCGTCGTACGGCGCGACGTCGACCACGAGCCACTGCTCCTGAAAGCCGAGGTCGTTGCGCGGGATTGCGAGCGCCTCGCGGACGAAGGAGTTCGCGCCATCGGCGCCGACCACCCAGCGGGCGCGCACCCTGCGCAGCTCGTCGGTCGGCACGACGGCGCCGTCCGCCGGCTCCTCCACGCGCCGCAGCGTCAGCGTCGCGCCGTCGCCGTCCTGCTCGAGTCCCTCGGCCACCCAGCCGCGCTCGACGGTGACGCCGGGGAACGAGCGCGCGCGGGCGTCGAGCGCCTCCTCGAGCAGCGGCTGGAAGAAGAGGTAGTCGGGCTCCCAGCCGGAGAGCGCCGGGTTCGCCGGGCGCAGCGTCATCAGCTCGTCCCCGTCGGCGCCGTACCAGTGGTACTCGTGGATCGGGACCATCTCCGGCTCCAGCGTGCCTGCCACTCCCAGGCGGTCGAGGAGCCGCATGATCTCGTGGTCCAGGTGCACGGCGCGCGGAAGGCGGTAGATCTCGCCGAAGCGCTCGAAGCAGGCGACGCGGTAGCCGGCCTCGCCGAGCGCCACCGCGAGCGCCTGTCCCACCGGGCCGTAGCCCACGATTGCGACGTCCGCGACGTCCGAGAAGCCGTGACCCGAGGCGTTCATGGCGCAGCACCGTAGGGGTTACTGAAGAGATTGTCAAGGTTGACACACTTGTCATTGTCGTCCGCGTGCGCGATCATCAGCCCCGATGGCCCAGGCTGCGGCGACTCCCACCCCCGACCGGCACGCGCGACGCCGCGCGCAGACGCGCGCGAAGCTTGTCGCGGCCGCCCGCGAGTTGTTCGCCGCCCGGGGGGTCGACGCGACGACGATCGCCGAGATCGCCGCGCGGGCAGACACCGCCCATGGGTCCTTCTACAACCATTTCTCCTCGAAGGAGGAGATCCTCTCGGCCGTCTTCGAGGACACCCTCGCCGAGCAGCTGCGCCTGCTCGAGGAGCGCCGGGCCGGCGTCACCGACCCGGCCGAGCGCGTTGCCGTCGCGCACCGCCTGCTGCTCGCCGCGGTGCGCGCCGACCCCGAGTGGGGCTGGCTCCTCGTCCGCCTGCCCCTTCCGCACGCGATCCTCGCGGCGGTTCTCGGCGACGATGCCGAGGCGGATCTGCGCGATGGGATCGCCGCCGGGCGCTTCGATGTCGAAGACATCGCCGTCGCGCTGCACGCAAGCGGCGGCGCGCTGCTGGGCACGATGGCCCTGATGCTCACCGGTGGAGGGGGAGCCGAGGCCGAGCGGATGCACGCCGCCGGTGTCCTGCGGATGCTGGGCCTCGCGCCGGGCGAGGCGGCCGCGATCGCGGCGCGAGCGCTGCCGACCGGGTGATCATGCGTCTGGGCCGTCTCGGTCCCGTGCCCGCGGCCGGTGATCGCGCGAGCCGCGCCGGTGCCATCGGCGCACGACCCGCTGGGCCGGCGGTGGAGCGTCTCAGAGTCTCGGTTGCCGAGGCGTCAGCGTCGGCGTATGGTCGACCGACAGCTCTCAGCTCTTGCTGGATGGGCGGGGGAATTGACTGGTGGTCCAGGAGGTCGCCATGCTCACACAGCTCCGTCCGCGCTGGTGTCTCGCCAATGTCATGTTCGTGCTGGCCGGCGCGTGTGTTCTTGCGGGCGTCGGGAGTGCGAGTGCGTCGTACGGGGGCGTGAACCACGCGCCCTCCCATGGATCGCCTTCTGACGTCCCGTTTCCCAACGCGCTCGCTCTCGGCCGGCAGACAGCACCGACCGGAGCCGCGAGCGGCGCGGTGGTGCGCTACACGCAGGTCTCCGCCCGGCACCACCACTCGTGCGCGCTGACGCGGGCGGGAAGGGCCGTCTGCTGGGGCAACCACGATTTCGGCCAGACCCGGGTTCCGGATGGCAGGTACGCGCAGATCTCCGCCGGGTGGTACCACACGTGCGCCCTGACGCGCACGGGGCGGGCCGTCTGCTGGGGCAGGGACGACAGCGGGCAGGTCTCCCGCATTCCAGCGGGCAGCTACAAGCAGATCTCCGCCGGGGGCGGCCACACGTGCGCGCTGACCACGGCCGGGACGGTGGTGTGCTGGGGCAACAACGACGCCGGGCAGTCCAGCCCTCCGGCGGGCAGGTACACGCAGATCTCCGCCGGGTACTTCCACACATGCGCGCTGACCACGGCCGGGACGGTGGTCTGCTGGGGCAACAACGCCGAAGGGCAGACCACGGTACCGGCGGGCACGTACAAGCAGATCTCCGCCGGGAACTGGGACTCGTGCGCCGTGACGATTGACGGGCGTGGCGTCTGCTGGGGCGATGACCAGTGGGGGCAGACGAGCGTCCCGACGGGCATGTACCGGCAGATGGCGGTCGGCACGGGCACGTCGTGTGCGCTGACCACCGCCGGGAAAGCGGTGTGCTGGGGCGGGATCTGGGACTGGGAAGGGCGGAGCACAGGTCCGGCGGGCGTGTACGCGCAAGTCGCCGTTGGCGATGGCCACGCGTGCGCGCTGACCACGGCGGGTGGGGTCGTCTGCTGGGGTCGTGACCGACAGGGACAGGCCACGGTGCCCGGGAATTGAGGACCAATTCGTGCCTGCAGGGTGATCGCGATGGACGAGCGGCCCGCGTAGGTCTGGGCCGACCGCTGCGCGGAAACCGAATCTAGGTCTTCTGCTTCTTGGGCTTCAGCGTCTTCGCGTACGTCGGCATCAGGACCCAGACGAGGCTCGCCGAGCCAAACGGGCCAGGCTTGCTCGCGTCGCAGCCGGATGTCGGCGGGAGCGAACGGCACAGGTACAGCTCTTGGAAGTCGGTCCACCAGCCGCCGCCGGGCTCGAAACAGGGCTTGAGGCCCAAGGAGACCAGCAGTGGCCCGGTCGAGCAGTCGCTGTCGGCGTCGGGTCCCGCGCCACCCACCAGATGCAGATTCGCCGGCAGCTGCTCGCGCTCTCCGACCGCTCCGCCGCTGGCACCGCCAGAGGTGCTCAGGCTCTCGTCTCCCGCGTACGTGCCGTGGTAGACGAGGTAATCGGCCCCGAACTGGTACTTGCAGCTACTCGTGTTGATCGCGACCAGCGCGTCGCCCGCATCGGCGGGGCCGGTGTGGGTGAACGTGCCGGACGCCGAGTCGGTGCCGAGCGACTGGGAGTAGCTGTCGTCGACCGCGACGGTGCCGCCGCGCACCTTGCCCGTGAACAGGACGAGGTGGGACGAGACCTTGCTCACCTGCTTGTCCGTCAGGGCGACGTCGAGGCTCGTCGCCTTGCGACTCAGCGTGATGTTCTCGAGCGCGCCGTCGGACGGCTCGCTGCCTGACGCGCTCGCGGTGTACGTGAGGGCGACGTGCCCGTGGAACGCCGTCACGTGGGCGAGCGACGCGCACGCGCTCGCCGATGCGGCGGGCACGGTCAGCACGCCTGCAGCGAGGGTGATCAAGAGTGCCCAACGGTGTCTCATGCTCTTCCTCCGCGCTGATGCGTTGATGTCCACACGGAGCTCAGCCAGGGCCGCCGCCGATCCTACGACTTCGGCGGAGTAGCTTCCAAGACGCGGTCGGGTTCAACCTCGTCCGGCGCTCTGAGGACGAAGTCCTGGCGTGGATCCGTCGTGCGGCTACGTTCGTGGCCTCGCGGCCGAGCGCGCTGAGGTCCGTACCCGCGGGGCCGCCCACAGCGTCCGGTTCGATCCCGCGGCCCGGCCCGTTCTCGCGCACCGGTGCGGTGAGGAGCTGCGGCACGCACGATCACCGACTTGTGGTGAAGTCGGCGATCGCGTCTGCAAGGCGACGAACCCAGCGCTACGCAGGTACAGCGGACGGGGAGGGATTCCAACCCTCGGTAGAGGGGTTCCCCCTACAACGGTCTTCGAGCACGGCGCAGGATGCGCTGGATGCCCCATGAACACTGGAGCGTACAGTCGCTGGAGAGGGCCCTGGGACAACGTTTGGGACAGTTGCGCGTCGAGTGGGCTTCGTCTATTCCTGCTCCGCCTCTGAGTCGGCCAGCTGCGCGAGGAGACTCTGGGAGTCCTCGATGCTGGTGGTGATGAGCTTTCTGGCGACCTCGAGGAGTTCGGTCGTGCGGGGGTCCTTGATCGCGTAGTAGACGTTCTTGCCGTCGCGGCGCGCCACGACCACGTCGCGGTTGCGAAGGGCGCCGAGGTGCTGCGAGGTGCTGCTCGCATCCAGGCCGAGCGCCTGCTGCAGGTCACCGACGGTGCGCTCGCCATCTCGCAGCAGTTCGAGGATGCGCACGCGCACGGGGTGGCCGAGGACGCGGAACAGCTCGGCCTTGACCTGCGAGACGCGTGGCTGTCCGGCGGTCGTGCGGCTTGGCATCAGCGTTGATCCTCTCGCAAGGGTCGGCGAACGAGGTCCAGTGCGCCGAGCAGTGCTTCGGCGATCGCGGCAGGTGTGGGGGGACATCCTGGGACGCGGATGTCGATGGGAAGAAGTTCCGCGGCGGGTCCGAGGAGCTCTACCGGGTCGCCGATCACGCCGGCGCCGAGTGCGCAGTCGCCCAGGGCGGCTACCAGCCGGGGCTCGGGCATCGCCGCGTAGGCGGCACGCAGCGGTCCGGCCATGCGGGTCGTCACGGTGCCGGTGATCAGCAGGACGTCGGCGTGACGCGGCGAGGCGACGACCGACAAGCCGTGGCGGGCGAGGTCGTAGTGCGGCCCGGCGGTGTTCGTGAGTTCGTGTTCGCAGCCGTTGCATGATCCGCAGTCGACGTGCCGGAGCGCCATTGAGCTCGGCTTCGCCGGTGCCGGCAGCGCGACCGTGCGGCGCAGCTGCTGGAGGCGCTTGAGCAGGATGAACATTGCTCAGCGGTCCGCGCAGGCGTAGCAGAGCTCGAAGCTCTTGTTGATGAGCGGGAAGTCGGGGAGGATCGCGCCGGGGACCACGCGGGCGAGCACCGGCCAGTTGGCGTACGACGCGGTCCGCAGATGCAGGCGGGTGATCCTGCCGTCGCGGGCTTCGACACAGCAGAAGCTCGCGCCGCGCGGGCTCTCGACGCGCCCGGCGCCGAGCGCCGCCGGCTCGTGAACGGCCGTCACCCGACCGGGTCCGGGCGGTGCTGCGAGCAGGGCGGTCAGCATCGCGCAGGTCTGCTCGAGCTCGGCGGCGCGGACCTCTGCGCGTGCGGCGACGTCGCCGGTCGGCTGCTCCGGCCGTGCGGGCTCCAGGCCCGGGTACCAGAGGCCCCCGTCAGAGTCGGTGCGGACGTCGCGGTGGATGCCGCTCGCGCGTGCTGCGGGGCCGACCGCGCCCCAGTGTTCGGCGTCGCGCATGGCGAGTTGCCCGACGTCGCGCAGCCGGTCCTGGATGGCGTCCATGAACGTCAGCGTCCGCCAGGCGGCGGCGGCTTCGGATCCGATTGCCTCGACCTCGTCGCTGAGCTGCGCCGCTGTCGCGATGGAGATACCCCCGACCCCGCTGCCGAGGCTGACCGAGCCGAAGAGGAACCGGTGTCCGGTCGCGCGCTCGTTGACGCGCTGGGCGCGCTCCTTGAGTGCCGCGAAGGTCATCGCCCCGGGGTCGAAGCCGACGCCTGCGCAGAGCGCTGAGAGGTCGTGGAGGTGGTTGTACAGCCGCTCGAGCTCCAACACGAAGGTGCGGTTGCGGCGCAGGTCCTCGTCAGGTTGCAGGCCCAGCAGGGACTCGGCGGCCTGGACGTAGGCGACGGCGTTGGCGGCGGCGCAGGCGGCGCAGGCGCGCTGGGCGACCGGGAGGCCCCCCGCGAGCGTGAGCCCCTCGGCCGCGCGCTCGAGCCCGCGGTGCTTGTAGAAGAGGCGCAGGTCGAGGTGCAGCACGCGCTCGCCGACGACGTGGAAGCGGAAGTGGCCGGACTCGATCACTCCGGCATGGATCGGACCGACGGCGACCTCGTGGACGTCAGGCCCCTCGACCGACGTGATCCAGGCGTCACGGTCCGCCGGGTGGGCGACGAGCGCGCGGAGCGGCTCGTGCCCGTCGAAGACCACCCCGTGGATGTCATGCGCCTCGCGTTCGTCCCACTCCGCTGCGGGCAGGAGATCGACGACCGTCGCGAGGTGCGAGCCCGCGGCGCGCGCGGTGAGCACGGCGCGCTGCGCACCGTGACGGAGCGCCAGCCGGACCACGGGGTCCTGCTCGGTCTGCGCGGCGTACAGGCAGTCGAACTCGGCGCCGCCGGCGATCGCGGCGCTGACCGCCGAGCGCCAGCGGTCGGCTTCCACGTGCTCGACGGCGGGGGCGCGGGTCATGCGATCCCCGCCATGAGGTGGTTCACGACGCCCGAGCCGGGGAGCAGACAGGCGGCGGCGGTCAGCGCGAGCATCAACACGCCGCAGATCACCGTCAGGCGTCGCAGCCGCAGACCAGAACGGCCCGAGCGCCAGCGCCTGACGCGGGGCTCGCCGACGAGGCCGTCGACGAGCGCCTGCGCGAGCCCGAGGAACCCGAGTGCGAGGAGTGTCGCTGCGATGACGGTGACGGCGATCTCGTGGGCCGCGATCCCGCCCAAGAGGATGAGCAGCTCGCTGACGAACAGCGGCGAGGGCGGCATCGCGGCCAGCGCCCCGAGGCTCACGCCGACCGCGCTCGCCGTCGTGGGGTTGGCGAATGCGAGCCCGCGCACGGCACGCTCGCCCGCGCGGGGGGCGTGCCGCAGGAGCGGCCCGGCCGCGTAGAAGCCCAGCGACTTGGCCAGGGCGTGGCCGGCGACGTGCACGACGACGCCGGCCGTCGCCAGTGGGGTGGCGAACCCGATGCCCACGGCCAGGACGCCCATGTGCTCGAGGCTGGAGTAGGCGAGCAGGCGCTTCCATGCCATCGAGCGCCAGAGGAAGGGGACGGCGACCGCGAGCGAGACCAGCCCGAATGCGAGCACGAGCGCACTCGCGGTCCCGGGGGTCAGCGCGGGGCCGAGCGCGATGACGAGCCGCCAGGTGACCAGGACGACGGTCGGCAGCAGCGCCGCCGAGAGCAGCGCGCTCACCGGCGGGGGCGCCTCGCTGTGGGCGTCGGGCAGCCAGTTGTGGACCGGCGCCCATCCCACCTTCGTCGCCAGCCCGGCGATGATCACCACGAACGCGACGACGGCCGGACCACCGCGAAGACGTGGTGCGGCGCGCGCGATCGACTGCCAGTCCAGCGTCGAGAGCGTCCCGTCGCCGGCCGCGATCGCCACGTACAGGATGATGATGCCGAGCATCGCGATCGCCAGGCCGAAGGTGGTCAGGACGAGGTACTTCCAACCGGCTTCGAGCGCACCGCGCGTTCCGCTGTACGCGACGAGGAGCGCCGATGCGCCGGTGGTCGCCTCGACGAGCAGCCAGGCGAGCCCGAGGTTGTCGACGAGCGGCACGGCGATCAGCGCCGCCCAGAAGGCGTGGTAGGCCGCGTAGTACATGGCGCGCCCGCGCGCAGCGCGCACGAGGCCGCGGCTCGACGAGGCGAGCTGCGACGGCGCCACCAGCGCGCTGAGCAGGCCGACGGCGGCGATCACCGCGAGGAAGACGCCGCCGGCGGCGTCGAGCATCCACCAGGCGCCGTGACGCGGGTGCGCGGCATCCGCGATGGCGATCCCCGCCAGGACGAGCGTGAGCAGTGCGGTGAGCACCGCCCCTGCGCTGTTGAGCAGGTCGGCCTGGCGCGCGGTCCGCGCGAGCCATGTCGCGGCGCCGGTCAGCAGGGCGCACGCGGGCGCGGCGATGATGAGCACCTCAATCACGCAGGCTCCCGAGCACCGTGGTGTCCCCCGTGCCGAACTCGTCATGGATGCGCGTGGTGAAGGCGGCCGCGACGGCGACGACGATGATCAGATCGAAGAGCACGCCGATCTCGACGATCGCCGGCAGACCGCCGGGCGCGGCGAGGGCGGCCAGGTAGACGCCGTTCTCGGCGACGAGGAACCCGACGGCCTGGAACACGGCGGATCGCCGCAGGACGGCGATGACCACGCCGAGCACGACGAGCGCCGCCGCGCCCTGATCGGCGGCGCGGCTGTCCAGGCCGAGCGACGGGGTCAGCGCGACGGCCGCGAGCGCGATCGCGGCTGCGACGGTCCCCCGCGTGAACGGCGGCAACTCACCTGCGATCAGGCGTCGCTCGCGGGTGCGCCGCACGAGCCAGAACAGGCCCAGCGGCAGCAGCACACCCTTGCCCACGAGGAGCACGCCGCCGACGATGAACGCGGAGGACTCGCCGAACCCGTGGACGAGCGCGTAGACGCCGAGCGCCATCGACTGCACGGCGACGAGCACAACCGCGACGGTGCGCCGTCGCGCGACGACGATCGCCAGCGCGAGCGCGGTCACGGCGATGACGAACAGGGTGCTCATGCCGCGATCCCGAGCAGGCGGCTGGCGAGTCCGAGCATCGCGATGACCGCGCCGCCGTACAGCAGGACCGGGACGCGGAGCAGTCGCATCTTCGGCTGCGTCGTCTCGGCGACGGCGAGCAGGACCACGAAGAGTGCCATCCACCCGAGCAGCCACAGCAGCTGGACGGCGAACGAGCCCGGGTGCGGGACGAGGACCTCGGCGGCGAGGACGAGCACCGCCCAGGTGCGGGCGGCGGCCGTCCAGTGCAGCAGCGCGAGGTCGCGGCCCGCGTACTCGAGCGTCGGGCCCTCGTGCACCATGGTGAGCTCGAGATGGGTGTCCGGGTTGTCGACCGGGCGTCGCCCGGACTCGGCGAGGATCACGAGGCCGAGACCGACCGCGGCAGCCCACTGTGCCGGCTCGCGCCAGGCGTCCCCGCTCGCGGCCGCGGTGCTCATGGCGACCAGGTCGGTGCTGTGCGCCGGGAACGCCAGCAGCGCGAGCACCACGAGGAACAGCGCTTCGACGAACACGGCGATCGTCAGGTCCCGGGCCGCGCCCATCAGCTCGAAGCCGCTGCCGGTGTCCCATGCCGCGGCGGCCAGCGCGAAGCGGCCGACCGCGAGCAGCCCGAACAGCACGAGCGCGTCGTGGCCGAAGCCCCAGCCGGGTGCGACCGAACCCACGGGCAGCAGCAGCAGCGCGAGGAACGTCGATGCCACCGCCAGCGGGACGGCCACGTCGTAGACGGCGGTGGTGGGCTGCGGGCGCACGCCGGCGCGGCTCCAGAGCCGGCGCAGCTCACGGTAGGGCTGCAGCGCGGACGCCCCACGGCGTCCCTGCGCGCGCGCCTTGAGCCATTGCACCCCACCCACGGCCAGCGGCGCCAGCGCCACGCCGGCGAGCTCCACCGCTCCCGCCGCGACGCTCTGCCCCGTCACGAGAGCACGCCGAGCC
>DATKLF010000088.1:0-5295 GCA_035542555.1 Solirubrobacteraceae bacterium
GTAGCCGAGCACGTTCTGCAGGAACTGCTGGCTGATGTACGCGGCGCCCATCAGCGAGCCGAAGACGATGATCCCCGCGATCGCAGCGACCCAGAAGGTCGGGCGGGCGGCCACGCGCAGATCGTAGAGCGGGTTGCGCGCACGGCGCTGGCGCACGACGAACAGCACCCCGGCGACGGCGGCCACGGCGAGCAGCACGATCGCCACCGTCTGCTCGTTCGGGACCGGCAGGAAGTTGATCGCGACGATCAGCGCGCCGACGAGCACCGCGGAGAGCACGCCGCCGAGGTTGTCGACGGGATCGCTGGCTTCGTTCACGTGCGCAGGGACGAAGACGATCGCCATCGGCAACGCGACCGCGACGAGCGGCAGCGTGACGAGGAACACCGAGCCCCACTTGAAGTGCTCGAGCAGCGCCCCGGAGATGAGCGGCCCGAGCAACGCGATGCCGCCGCCGAGCGCCGACCAGAGCGCGATCGCCTTCGTCCGCCCCGGCCCCGACCACAGCGCGGTGATCAGCGCCAGGGTGGTCGGATAGGCCATGCCGGCTGCGAGCCCGCCGAGCAGGCGGGCCGCGAAGAGCACCCCGGACGACGGCGCGAAGCCAGCGAGCAGGCACGCCGGAATCGTCAGTGTCATGCCGGCGACGATCATCATCTTGCGTCCGTAGCGGTCGCCGAGCGCCCCGAACCACAGGACGGAAGCGGCGAGCCCGAGCGAGTAGCCCACCGCGATGAGGTCGAGCGCCGTCTGCGACGCGTCGAACGACTTGCCGATGTCCGGCAGCGCGACGTTCGCCACCGACAGGTTCAGGTTCGCGACCGCCGCGACCAGGATCAGCGAGATGAGCACCTTGCCGGCGCGCTCGGGCGCGTCGGCAGCCCTCCCGTCAGCGGTTGACGCTGTCATCGCCTTCCCGTGTCAGATCAGCGCTCATGTCGGACGGTCCTCCCGGGTCGTCGCCGCCGGTGCGGGGAAGACGAGGCGTTCACTGGGCAGTATGTTGCGCGACCCCGCGCTCGACATCAACCGCATCGGCTGAACCTCGCGGAGGCGGCGGTGCGGGCCGTCAGCGCCCGTGGCAGCTCTTCCACTTGCGCCCGCTCCCGCACGGGCATGCGTCGTTGCGCCCGCGACGGGCGTCCTGCGCGGCGTACTCGTCCCTGATCTCGGAGGGGGCGCGACCGGCCTGCAGGAGTGCGCTCATCCGCCGCATCGGCGCATCGACGTGGTGGAAGAAGCCCTTGTAGCCGGCGCACAGCCAGTTCAGTCCCGGCTCGCCGTCGGGGGTCGCGATGAACCGGTCCTTCGGGCAGCCCCCGTGGCAGGCGAAGCGCACGTCGCAGCCCAGGCAGTACTGCGGGAGCGTCTCGCGCTTGGCCTCCCCGAAGGCCTGCTGCTCGGGGGAGGCGACCATCTCGGCGAGCGTGTGATCCGCGATGTTGCCGAGCACGTAGGCAGGCTCGACGAAGTGGTCACACGAGTACAGGTCGCCCGTGTGCTCGAGCGCCAGCGCGCGCCCGCAGGTCTCCGAGTGGATGCACAGCGACGGGGGCTCGCCGTGCCAGTTGGCGAGCGCGACATCGAACATCTGGACGAAGACGTCGCCGACGTCGCGCCTCACCCAGTCCTCGAAGATGTCGATGAGGAAGCGCCCGTACTGCTCGCCGGTCACCGAGCGACCGGTCACGACATCGCCCTGCTGCACGTACAGCGGGCGGTCGCGCCACGAGGACCACGGCACCGTGCCATCCTCGCCCGCCTCCGCGACGCGCTCGATGATCGGGATGAACTGCATGAAGCGCGCGCCGCACTCGTCGCGCAGGAAGCGGTAGACCTCGAGGCCGCGGCCGGCGTTCGCGGCGTGGATCGTCGTGAGCGCGTTCCACTCGACGCCGGCCTCGCGCAGGTGCGTGAGGCCGGCCATCACCTTGTCGAAGCTGCCACGGTGCCCCTTCGTCACGCGGTAGGTGTCGTGGATCTCGCGCGGGCCGTCGATCGAGATCCCGACGAGGAACTCGTGCTCAGCGAGGAATGCCGCCCATTCGGCGTCGAGCAGCGTGCCGTTCGTCTGGATCGTGTGCTCGACGCGCTGGCCGGGCTCGGCCAGCTCGTGCGCGAGCTGCACCGAGCGGCGGAAGAACTCCAGGCCCATGAGCGTCGGCTCGCCGCCCTGCCAGGCGACCGTCACGTCGGGCTGGCCGGCGTGCGCCTCGATGAGCTGGCGCAGGTAGGCCTCAAGCGTCTCGTCGGTCATCCGGAAGCGGCTGCCGGGGTACAGCATCTCCTTCGAGAGGAAGAAGCAGTACTCGCAGTCGAGGTTGCAGACGGCGCCGGTGGGCTTGGCGAGCAGGTGGAAGGGCGTGCCGGCGGGCGCCGGGGCGCCGGGGACGTCCGGCTCGGCGACCCACCGGCTCACGAGGGCACCTGCGGCTCGGCGGTCATGTCCACATCCTCGCGCACCCACGCCTGCGCCGTCGCGTAGGCCGCCAGCGTCGACGCGCCGAGCTCGGCCTCGGCGGGCAGGACGGTCACCTGCTCGTCGACGTCGACGCGCCCGGCGCGGCGCAGGCGCTCGAGCAGCCCCGGGTCCACGCCGGCGAGGAACAGCCGGCCGCCGGCCGCGTGCAGGCGCTCGGCGTAGTCGGCGAGCACGATCATCGAGGTCGCGCCCAGGGTGGTCCGGCCGCGCAGGCGCAGCACGACGGCGGGCCGGCGTGCGTCGCCCACCTGCGGCAGATGCGCCTGCAGCGTGCGCGCGCCGGCGAACTGCAGGCTCCCGTAGACGTCGAGCATCGTGACCTCCCCTCCGGCGAGTGCCTCGGGCGCCGGTTCCTCGGCGAGCCGGCCGTCGGCCGTCGGCCGCAGGCGCACGATCCGCAGGTCCGCGGCCTCGCGGTTCAACTGCAGCAGGAGCGAGAGCACGACGCCGATCGCGACGGCCTGTGCGACGGGGAGCACGAGCGTCGCGACCAGCGTGGTCACGAACACGACCCGGGCGGCGGCGCCGGTGCGCAGCACCGTGTCGATGCGCCCGACGCGCAGCGAGCTGGCGGCGGCATAGATCAACACCGCGGCGAGCGTGGGGATCGCGACCTTGCCGACGATGCCGGAGAAGAGCGCGACGATCAGCAGCATCCACACGCCGGAGAGGACCGCGGCCCAGCGATCGCGGGCGCCCGCAGCGACGTTCAGCGCGGTCTGCCCCACCGATCCGCCGACCGGCTGCCCCTTGATCAGGCCGGCCGCGATGTTCCCCGCGCCCTGCGCGAGGAAGTCGCGGTTGGGCCGCGACAGCGACCCGTCCGGGTTCGGCGCCGACTCCGCGACGCCGGTCCCCTGGACGAGGACGATCACGGCGATAGCGGCGGCGCCCGCCAGGAGCTGCGGCGAGGTCAGCAGCGAGAGCTCGGGAAGGTGCGGCACCGGCAGGCCGCTCGGGATCGGGCTGATGTCGTCGACACGCTCGACGTCGCTGGCGCCGAGCGACAGGAGCGTCGGCACGACGAGCGCCACGATCGACGAGTAGCTCGAGAACCGCGTGCGCCCGAGGACGACGAGGATCGCCAGGGCGCCGAGCCCGACGGCCGCAGCGCTCCAGGTGATCGACGAGGGGTGCGTGATGACGTCCCACGCCTTCGCCAGCGCGAACGGGCCGGAGGCCGGTGCGCCGAGCAGGTCGCCGAGCTGGCCGCAGATGATGTTGATCGCGACGCCCGTGAGGAAGCCGGTCAGCACCGACACCGCGACGAAGCGCGCGTAGCGCCCGAAGCGCAGGAGGCCCGCGGCGACCATGAGCACGCCGGCCAGCAGCGTGAGCGCGAACAGCGCCTCGGCGCGCTTGTCGCCGCTGTAGCCCGACAGGGACGACCCGGCCGCCAGTGCGGCGGCGGTCGTCGTCGTCACGACCATGAGCCGCGTGGACGCGACGAGCCCGCCGGCGATCGGCCCGGCGATGCTCGCGTACAGGCCGTACACCGGGTTGACGCCGACGAGCACCGCCGAGGCCATCCCGTCGGGGACGCTCGCGATCGCCCCCGGAACGCCGGCGACCGCGTCCTGGCGCAGGGCCCCGAGCGCCGGAAGCCGTCGGCGCGGGCCTGCGTCCGCGGCACCGGGCACCGCTCACGCCTCCGCCGACGCCCGCCGGATGCGCCGCTGAAGCGCCAGCGTCAGGCTCGCGCCGACCACGAGCATGAGGACGTTCACGCCGAGCACCTCGAGCCCGCTGAGCGCCTCGGAGAGCTCGCCGAGGCCGAGCGCCACGCCCAGGTAGGCCGCGGCCGGGATCGTGGTCACTGAGATCGCCACGCCGACGCCCGAGCTCGCACGCGTCTCGAGGGCGAGCATCCCCGCGATGCCCGCGGCAAACGCGACGACGACGGTCTCGTCGTTGACGGTGGTCAGGCTGTGCAGGATCGTCGCGTCGATGTTGAAGTGCGGCGGGAGGACGCCGGCGGCGTTCTGCAGCGCGGTGACGATCGCCGCGAGCAGGGTCGCCATCGCGAGGCCGGCAACGAGCGTGAGCAGCGCGCGCAGCGCAAGGCGCAGGTCGCCACCGACGAGCGCGACCGCCGTCGAGGTGATCGGCAGCAGGTCGGGGCTCACCGCCATCGCGCCGACGACCAGGATCGGGCTCGCATCCACGATGCCGTACGCGGCGATGACCCCCGCGACGGCCATGAAGACGAGATAGCGGGCGATGATGCGGGCGTTCGACCCCGCGATGCCGACGACGTCCGCCCACACCAGGCTCGAGTCCGCCTCGCGCGTGACACCGAGGCCGATCTCCTCGACGCGGGTGAGCACGACGTCCGCGGCGGGCACGCCCAGCTGTGCGAGCCGCTCGAGGAGCGCGTCGACAGCGCCGTGCCCCGCGTCGGCCCGCACCACCGCCTGACCCTCGTGCACCGCGCTCGAGAGGACGACGTGCTGGACGCCCCGCAGACCGTCGAGGTCCTCGGCCACCCGCGCCATCGTCGCCATGTCCCCCGCGACCTTGACCTCGATCACGGGGTCACCGCCGGCAGCGCTGCTCTGCGCTCGTCGGCCCGCGCGGGCGCCGCTGCGCCTGCCGACGCCAGGAACTGCCCCGCGGGGAGCGCGAGCATGGTGAACGCGACGGCGATCGCGTTCATCCCGAGGTGCACCGCGATGGCCTTCCAGGGTGTGAGATGAAGTCTTCTCCGGCTCATCCGCGTGGGTGAACGTGGGCTGCGCGCTGGATGGTGCCCGGAACCGCCCCCCAGCGCGTCATCCGATGCGGATGAAGCCCGGGTGGGGTCCGTCGACGGC
>DATKLF010000089.1:0-5607 GCA_035542555.1 Solirubrobacteraceae bacterium
CCGCCTCGCCGAGGTCGGCGACCCGCTGGCCGCGATCGACGACGTCCACCACGACCTCACGCCGCTGCTGGACCTCGCCCGCCGCGACGAGGAGGAGGGCCTGGGCGACGCGCCGTGGCCGCCGAACTTCGCCAAGCAGCCCGGCGAGCCCAAGCGCGTGCAGCCCAGCCGGGCGCGGCGGGACTGAGGGTTCAGCGCAACCACGCCGGTCGCACAGAGCCGGCCTCGCGGCTGGTGCGGGTGACAGGACGGGTCCACACCGCGTTTCGCGACGGACGCTGGTGACCTTGAGGGCCACGGCGGGCTGAGCGTGCACGGCACGCGGACGGAGGCCGTGCAGCTTGGCGCCGCTGAGGCACAGCGGCGGTGCATCGAGCACGTCATCCACCGCATCGATGGCGGCATCGTCGGGAGGAGCGTTCTTTTCGGTATGGTGAAGCGGCGGCGAGGTGGGACTGCCCGTCGAGATCGATCTCTCACAGGAGGATGCCCACGTGCGTCGTGTGGCTGTGCTGTTCCTCGTCCTTGGTTTGACCGCTGGGCCACCGAGCGCATTCGCCGAGTCATCTCCGCCAGGCGGGGAAAGGCCTATCACGTTGGTGCCGACGACCGGTTCGGGTGGCTCACTCACAGGGGCCGTCACGCCCATGGCGACGCCAGGCGCCAGCTACGCCTGTGCGAACGCCGGTACGCTCCGTCGACGCGCGAACTCTTACGTACTGGGCTGGTGTACCGCCGGCATGCACATCGATATCAGCTCGACGGTGATTACCCAGGGGTGGCAAGGGGGATACGGCGAAGGCGACTACCAGAACTGCGGCTGGTTCTTGCTCGCAAATGGCCTGAACCAAGGCGGAACATTTGACCACAACTGTGGCAATACAACGTTTGCTGAGTCTTATTTCGCGAGTGCGATCAACTCCGACGGTGACTCAACTGGCGATGGGACGACGGTATCCATCCTTCGAAGCGATTGCCACATCTGGCTCAATGTTCGCCCGTGGAGCAACAACACTACCGGCTATACGACGTACAACACCCTCAGCCCAGCGACGGATGAGTTCCGTTGGCGGTATAGCTCAAAGTATGGGTACTGGGTGCTCGGGCACTGGCTGCGCAACGGCCAGGATACGACCTACAACTGGGGCTTCGTCAAGTCGGACTGCGTGAGCACGCCGGCTGCGACTCGCGGACCTACGTCGACCGTGCCGGCGCCGTAGTGTCGTGATGCCGGAACTATCACGCCGCATGGCCGTTGATGGTCGCATGGGTCTCGGCTACCACCGCCTCATCACGCGCGCTCTGCTAGGCGCAGCCGCCGTGGTCACGCTGTGCCTTGCCGTCGTTGCCCACGCCACGGGGGCCTCCGACCGCATCTCGGGCGTCGCGCTCGTCAACCCCCGCGGCTTCAGCCTCAACACCTACCCGCGCGCGGGAACGCTCGCGCGCGTAGGTGTGCGGTTCGCCTCCGGCTTCGCGATAACGCTGCGCCCGTCGAGCGCGCGGCGAACGTTCGGGTACTACTCCGTCAACAGCGACCAAGGGGAGCTGTTCGGATGGTTCCTCGTACCCAGGGGCTCGCTCGGCAGGCATGTCAAGCTCGCCCCGCTGCGCAACACAAAGCTACAGACGCAGTCGACCGCGACGCTGCAGGCGGTCATTACGCTCGGTGTGCGGCCGGCGATGGTGATCACCGGCTTCCCGCCCGGGGCGACGAAGCTCGAGTTCGACACCTCCGGCGCCGGGACGGCCGCCTCGCGGATCACCTCGCAGTGCGTCAACCACCGCAAGCTCGTGCGCGGCACGATGAGAATTACGACGCGTGGTGGTCAAGTGCTGCCCGGGACCGTGGCGCCGGGCGTGCTGTGCGGGGTCGGGACGCTCGTTGGAACGCCGCTGCAGGCCACGGCGGAGGAGCGCTCGCCCGCATCCAGGCCTGATGCCAGATCACCAGCCGGTTCGCCTGCCAGGAGAGCGATGACTACACCGTGAGAGGCAAGCCTGGCGGTGCTATTCCGCGGCGCCGGCTCGTCGACGGCTGGTGCCTAACCCAGCACGATCTCCGCCGCGCGCCGCACCATCGCCGCGTCCCCACCGATCAGGAGCGTCGTGACGACGCTGTCGCGCCAGGTCTCGAGGTCGTGGCGGATCTTCGCCTCGGGACCGATCAGGGCGAGCTGCTCGACAAGCCCGGTCGGCACCGCGGCCGCGGCCTCATCCTTGCGACCCTCGAGGTAGAGCTCCTGCACGCGCCGGATCTCGTCCGCGTAGCCCATGCGCACCGGCACGTCGGCATGGAAGTTCGCGCTCTGGGCGCCCATCCCGCCGAAGTAGAGGGCGTACATCGGGCGGATCATGTCGGCCGCGGCCTCGACGTCGTCGTGGACGATCAGCGGCACGGTCGCGGTGATCTCGAAGTCCTCGAAGGAGCGCCGCGCGCCCGGACGCGCGAAGCCCTCCTCCAGCTGCGGGCGGTACAGGTCCTCGTGGTGGGGCGAGTAGAAGAGCGCCATCCAGCCGTCGGCGATCTCCGCGCTCAGCGCGATGTTCTTCGGGCCCTCGGCGGCGAGGTAGATCGGGATGTCCTCGCGCACCGGGTGGATCGTCGGCTTGAGCGCCTTGCCCAGGCCGACGACGCCCTCGCCCTCGCGCAGCGGCAGCGGGTAGAACGGGCCGTCGCTGGTGACCGGTCCGCGGCGGGCGAAGACCTCGCGGCAGATCCGCACGTACTCGCGCGTGCGTGCAAGCGGCTTGGCGAACGGCTCGCCGTACCAGCCTTCGACGACCTGCGGCCCGGAGACCCCGAGGCCGAGGACGAAGCGCCCGCCGGAGAGATGGTCCATCGTCAGCGCGGCCATCGCCGTCGCGGTCGGGCGGCGCGCCGCCATCTGCATGATCGCGGTGCCCAGGCGCACGTTGCTGGTCGCCGATCCCCACCAGGCCAGCGGGGCGAGCGCGTCCGAGCCGTAGGCCTCGGCGGTCCAGATCGAGTCGAAGCCGAGCTCGTCGGCCGCGGCGATCGCCTCGACGGCTCCGTACGGCGGCCCCGCGCCCCAGTAGCCGGTGTTCAGCCCGAGCCGCAGGTCCCTCGCCATGGCGCGGGAGCCTACCCGGCGGGCCGGGGCTGGCCGCTCAGCGGTTCTGCAGCGCCATGTAGGCCGGCAGCGGGGAGCCGGTGGGCGTCACGATGCCGGTGTCGAACGTCGTCCCCGGCCGGGTGTAGAGACCGTACTGGACGAGCTCGCGCACGCGCGGGGAGGAGGACGCGAGCTGCACGGCCTGCCTCGTGTAGTCGGCCTGCAGCGCCGGGCTGATCGCGCGCGTGCCGCTCGTGGCATACCCCCACTCGGTCAGGTACACCGGGAGCCCGCGCCGGAAGACGCCGCCGCCGTCGAGCGCGCGGTACAGGCGTGGCAGCGTCCCGAGCGTCACCTGCGCGCTGTTCGACGGCGTCGCCGACGGCGCGTGCGTGAGGTCGTAGGGATGGTAGGCGAAGCCGTCGGCGGGGAGCTTGCCGCAGCCCGCGCAGCGCATCCGGCGCAGGAAGTCCAGCGGCGCGATCGAGCGGCTCGCCTTGCTGAATGACGCCAGCTCGCCGACGAGCACCTGCGCGCTGGGGTCGACGCTCTTGATCGCGCGGTAGCCGGCGACGACGAGCGGGCGGTAGAGCTGCGGGGCCTGCTGCATCGGCGAGAGCCAGCCGATGAAGTTCGGCTCGTTCCACAGGCTGTAGCGGAAGCCGCGGCCCTTGTAGCGCTTGGCGACGGCCTTGACCCATGCGGCGTAGAGCTTGGGGTTCGGCTTGTAGTTGCCGACGCGGTGGTCGGCCGTGGCGTAGGCGGGGCTCTTGCCGGTGAGCACGAGCTGCAGCTTGAGGCCGCGCGCGGCGGCGGCCGACGCGAGCGAGTCCAGCTGGCTGAAGTCGTAGCGGTAGTGCTTGGGCGCGCGCTTGAGCTTCGCCTGGCTGCCGGCGATGCGGTTCCAGAAGACGATCACGCGCACGCGGTCGGCGTGCAGCTGCGTCGCCAGGCCCAGCGCCTGCTGGCGCGAGCCGATCTGCTGGTAGAGGAACGCGCCGTCGTCCTGGACGCCGAGCTCCAGCGCGCGCGCGGCGGGCGCGGCGAGGGCGGTGGCGGTGAGGGCGGCGGCGAGGGCGAGGGGGAGGGTCCTGCGAAGTCGCACGGGCACCCGGCGAGGGTAGCGCCTACCCCAGCTGCGCGAGCCGGCAGTCCCGCGGATCCTTGTCCTCGCGCCAGCGCGCGACCTTCGCGCCGTGGCGGATGCGCCCGCCGGAGACGTGGTCGAAGGTCACCTCGACGACGAGCTCCGGGCGCAGCGCGACCCACTCCAGGTCGCGGCCGGCCGTCCAGCGGCTCGGCGCGCCGCTGCCGCGCTCGCCGGTCTCGTATGGCGCCAGGCGCGCCGGCAGCTCGCGCTTCTCCTTGGCGCCGAAGCCCGACGAGTGGCCGACCTCGCGCAGGCGGTCGTCGTCGCCGTACAGGCCGAGGATCAGCGCGCCGGCGGTGCCGGGCTCCTTGCCCGGGCGCCAGCCCATCACGACCGCATCGATCGTGCGCACGCGCTTGATCTTCAGCATTCCGGTGCGCTCGCCCGGGCGGTAGGGCGCGTCGAGCTGCTTGGCCATGACGCCCTCGGCGCTGTGCAGCCAGCCGGCCGCCTCGGCAGCGCTCGTGACCATCGGCGTCAGCTCGACCGGCGCGCTGACGAGCGCCTCCAGCGCGGCGCGCCGCTCGGCGTAGGGGCGCTCGAGCAGCACCTCGTCGTCGCGCGCGAGCAGGTCGAAGGCGACGTAGACGGCCGGCGTCTCGCGGCTCAGGCGCTCCACGCGCGAGGCCGCCGGGTGCACGCGCTGGCCGAGCGCGTCGAAGTCCTCGCGGCCGTCGGGGTCGCGTACGACGAGCTCGCCGTCGAGCACGTAGCGGCCCTGCGGGAAGGCGACCTCAGGGAAATAGCGTGACAGCGGCCGGTCGTTGCGTGACCGGAGCTCGGTGCTCGAGCCGTCGACGAACGCCAGTGCCCGGAAGCCGTCCCACTTCGGCTCGAAGGCCCATCCCGGCTCCGTCGGCAGGGACGAGCGCGAGCGCGCGAGCTGGGGCGCCAGCGGCGGATTCAGCGGCAGCGTCATCGGCGATGACCCTACCCCGCAGCTGCAGGATCACGACGGCGCCGAGGACGAGCGCGGCGCCCAGCAGCTGCAGCGGCCCGAGCGCGTCGTGCAGCAGCAGCGCCGCCAACCCGACGGAGACGACCGTCTCCAGCGTGGAGAGGATGCTCGCCGTGCCTGGGCCGACGCGCGGGAGCGCGAGCAGGAAGGCGGAGATCGGGATGACGGTGCAGAGCACCGCCAGGGCGCCGATCGACAGCCAGGCGCCCGGCCGCATGGCGTAGTCGGTGCCGCCGGCGATGCCCGTGGCGCTCGTCGCCAGCGCGGCGCCGGTGATCACCAGCGTGGCGAGCAGCAGCCCGTCGATCCGCCGCGCGAACCCGTCCGCGAGGATCACGTAGGTCGCGTATGCGAACACGGCGGCGCCGGCGAGCAGCAGGCCCGTGCCGTTGAGCGCGCCGACGCTCGCCCCGCCGAGCACG
>DATKLF010000090.1:0-12408 GCA_035542555.1 Solirubrobacteraceae bacterium
CCACCCGCAGCGCCGCCGAGAGCTCGTACGCGGCGCTCGTGCGGCTCGTGCGCGACGCCGAGAACGAGCGCGCGCCGTTCGTGCGCCTCGCCGACCGATACGCGGTCGTGTTCCTGCTCGTCACGCTCGCGCTCGCCGGGCTTGCATGGGCGCTCAGCGGCAACCCCGTGCGCGCGGTCGCGGTGCTCGTCGTCGCGACGCCCTGCCCGTTGATCCTCGCCGCCCCGATCGCGCTCGTCGCCGGGCTCTCGCGCGCGGCGCGGGCCGGCGTGATCATCAAGGGCGGCACGTCGATCGAGCGCCTGGGCGAGGCGCGGACCGTGCTGCTCGACAAGACGGGCACGCTGACGGAAGGCGCGCCGAGCGTCAGCGAGGTGGTCGCCATCGACGGCCTGGACGCCGACGAGGTGCTGCGGCTCGCAGCCTCCGTCGACCAGCTGTCCGCGCACGTGCTGGCCGCCGGGCTGGTTGCCGACGCGCGCAGCCGCGGGCTGCGCCTCGAGCCGCCGAGCGAGGTGCGCGAGCAGGCCGGCCAGGGCATCGCCGGGACCGTCGGCGGCCACCGCGTGCTCGTCGGGAGCGCCGCGTTCCTGACCGCCGAGGGCTGCCGCGTCGACGGGCTCGGCGACCGGCTGGACGCGCTCGGCGCCCAGGGCAGCGCCCAGGTGCTCGTCGCGGCCGACGGGCGCCTGGCGGGCGTGATCCTCATGGCCGATCACCTGCGCCCGGACGCCCCGCGGATGGTCGGCGCGCTGCGCGAGGCCGGCGTCGGCCACATCGCGATGGTGACCGGCGACCGCGAGCCGGTGGCGCGGGAGATCGCGCGCCGCACCGGGCTGGACCAGGTCTACGCGGAGTGCTCACCGGAGGGCAAGCTCGAGGTCGTCCGCACGCTGCGTCAGAACCCCCAGCTGCGCCCCATCGTCATGGTCGGCGACGGCGTCAACGACGCCCCGGCGCTCGCGCTCGCCGACGTCGGGATCGCGATGGGCGCGGCGGGCTCGACGATCTCCGCAGAGACCGCCGACTGCGTGATCACCGTCGACCGCGTCGACCGCGTGGCGAGCGCCATCCAGATCGGCCGCCGCACGCTGCGCATCGCCAAGGAGAGCGTGCTCTGGGGCATCGGGCTGAGCGTCACCGCGATGATCGTCGCCGCACTCGGCTACCTGCCACCGGTCGCCGGCGCGCTGCTGCAGGAGGTGATCGACGTCGCCGTGATTCTCAACGCGTTGCGCGTGCTGCGCGGCTGAGCACTACCAGTAGTTCCCCTGCGCGTCCGGCGTGCTCCCGCAGCCGCCGGCGCCGTGCGGGGTGCAGTCGCGTGCGTAGCCGCCCGCCGCGGTGCGGCTGATCGTGAACGTGTGGCCGCTGGTCGAGATCGCCGTCACCGTGAACGTCGCCGTCGCGGACGCGCTCACCGACGCCTGGCCCTGCCCCGCCCCGTACGGCACGCCGGTGAAGCCCAGCAGCGAGGCGCTGTTGCACTGGGTGTAGTCCTCGTTGTCGGAGTAGCACGACTCGACCTGCGAGACGAGGTTGCGCGCGTTGGACTTGGCCTCGGCATCCTGCGCCCGCTGCTGCTGGCCCAGGAAGGTCGGCAGCGCGATCCCGGCGAGGATGCCGGTGATCAGGATCACGACGAGCAGCTCGATGAGCGTGAAGCCGTCCTCCCCGTGCGCGGGCGGGGGCACCATACCGCAGGTATCGGCCCCACCCCCGCTCGCGAGTATTGGCGGCGCGTTTCAATGCCGCGAACGCCGTGCGAACACGGCCGGAGCCTCAGTCGTCGGGGGCGGCGGCGTGCTCGCGTGCGGCCGCCTGCCCGGCGGCCACGCGCGCGACCGGCACGCGGAACGGGCTGCAGCTGACGTAGTCCAGCCCGGTGACGTGGAAGAAGGCGATCGAGTCCGGGTCGCCGCCGTGCTCGCCGCAGACGCCGAGCTGCAGGCCGGGCTTGCGCGTGCGCCCGAGACGGGCGCCCATCTTCACGAGCGCGCCGACCCCGGGGGTGTCGATCGTCTCGAACGGCGAGCGGTCGAACACCTCGCCGTCAAGGTAGGGCTCGAGCAGCGAGGCCTCGATGTCGTCGCGGCTGAAGCCGAGCGTCGTCTGCGTGAGGTCGTTCGTGCCGAAGCTGAAGAAGTCGGCCAGCGCTGCGATGTGGTCGGCCACCAGGCAGGCGCGCGGCAGCTCGATCATCGTCCCGACCGTGAAGTCCTCGCCGGCCGTGAAGCTCTCGCGCGCGGCGACGCGGAGCACGAGCGCGCGCATCAGCTCCAGCTCGCGCTCGTAGGCGATCAGCGGCAGCATCACCTCGACGTGCGGGGCCTCGCCGTCGCGCTCGCGCACCGCGCGCGCCGCCCGGAAGATCGCCTGGCACTGCATCTCGTAGATCTCGGGGTGCAGGATCCCCAGCCGCGAGCCGCGCGTGCCCAGCATCGGGTTCGTCTCCGAGAGCGAGATCACGCGCTCGAGCAGCTCCGGGTCGCCCTCCCCGCGCGCGGCTTCGCGCTCGAGCTCCATGCGGTCGGGGAGGAACTCGTGCAGCGGCGGGTCGAGCAGGCGGATGGTGACGGGCAGCCCCGCCATCGCCTCGAACAGGCCCTCGAAGTCGCGCTGCTGCAGCGGCAGCAGCTCGTCGAGCGCCGCGCGGCGGTCCGCGACGCTGGTGGCGAGGATCATCGCCTGCATCTTCGGCTGGCGGTCGGCCGCCATGAACATGTGCTCGGTGCGGCACAGGCCGATGCCCTGCGCGCCGAAGCCGCGCGCGCGCTGCGCGTCGCTCGGCGTGTCCGCGTTCGCGCGAACCCCGAGCCGCCGCAGCCCGTCCGCCCACTGGAGCACCTGCACGAAGTTCCGATCCTCCGGCGGGTCGACGAGCGGCACGTCCTGCGTCGTGACCGCGCCGGTCGTGCCGTCGAGCGCGATCAGGTCGCCGGCGCGCGCGACGACCTGGCCGGTCGCCTGCACGCGCACCTCGCCGGCGCGCACGTCGATGTCCAGCGCGCTCGCGCCCGCGACGCAGGGACGGCCCATCCCGCGCGCGACGAGCGCGGCGTGCGAGGCCTTGCCGCCCTCGCTGGTGATGATCCCGCGCGCCGCGTGGAACCCGGCGACGTCGTCGGCCTCGGTGAACGGGCGCACGAGGACGCAGTCCTCACCGCGCGCGGCGGCCTCGACGGCGTCGTGCGCGGTGAAGACGACGGCCCCCTTGGCCGCTCCGGGCGAGGCCGGGACGCCGCGCGCGAGCGGCTCGTAGTCGAAGGCGGGGTCGATCGTCTTGTGCAGCAGCGCGTCCAGCGTGGCCGCGTCGATCGTCAGCAGCGCCTGCTCGCGCGTCAGCAGCCCCTCGGCGACGGCGTCGACCGCGAAGCGCACCGCCGCCTGCGCGTGGCGCTTGGCGCTGCGCGTCTGCAGCAGGAACAGGCGGCCCTCCTCGATCGTGAACTCGACGTCCTGCATGTCGCGGTAATGGCGCTCGAGCGTGCGCAGGATCTCCAGCAGCTGGTCGTGCGCCTGCGGCAGCACCGTCCCCAGCTCGGAGAGCGAGGTCGTGTTGCGCACGCCGCTGACGACGTCCTCGCCCTGGGCGTCGATGAGGAAGTCGCCGGATGGCTCGGGGGCGCCGGTGACCGCGTCGCGGCTGAAGGCCACGCCCGACCCGGACGTCTGCCCCTTGTTGCCGAAGACCATCTGCTGGACGTTGACCGCGGTCCCGATGTCGTCGCTCATGCCGTGGATGCGGCGGTAGTGCACGGCGCGGTCGCCCTCCCAGGAGGTGAAGACGGCGCGGATCGAGTCCGTCAGCTGCGCGCGTGGGTCCTGCGGGAAGGGCTCCCCGGTGTGCCGGCGGTAGATCTGCTGGAAGCTCGCGGTCAGCTCGCGCAGCGCGGCGGCGTCGAGGTCGGTGTCGAGCGCCGCCCCGCGTTCGCCCTTGAGCCGCGCGAGCTCGTCCTCGAACTCGATCCCGGGCACGCCGCGCACGACGTCCCCGAACATCTGCACGAGCCGCCGGTAGGAGTCCCAGGCGAAGCGCTCGTTGCCGGTCCGCTCGGCCAGGCCGTGGACCGAGACGTCGGTCAGCCCGAGGTTCAGGACCGTGTCCATCATCCCCGGCATCGATGCGGGCGCGCCCGAGCGCACGGAGACGAGCAGCGGATCGCGCGCGTCGCCCAGGGTCCTGCCGGCGGTCGCCTCGAGCCTCGCGAGCGCGGCGTCGACCTGCTCGGCGAGCCCCGCGGGGAAGCCGCGCGGGTCGGCGCGCAGGTAGGCCATGCAGGCCGCGGTGGTGATCGTGAAGCCGGCCGGGACGCGGTCGGCCCCCAGCACCCGCGTCATCTCGGCGACGTTCGCGCCCTTGCCGCCGAGCAGGTCGCGCATCTCGCGCGAGCCCTCGGCGAAGTCGTAGACCCACTTGGGCGCGCCGGCCGGGCCGGCGGGGGGCGCTGCCGCGGGCTGCGACGAAACGCTCGACATGGGCCCCGCAGCCTACCCGCACGAGCGCCGCGTCGGCAGCGCGCCTGCCGTCAGTTCAGCGACGGGTCGGCGGGCATGGTCGCGATCAGGGCGAACTCGCCGCCCTTGCGGCGCAGGAGCGCGGCCCACAGGCCCTCGGGTTCGTCGGTGAAGACGTCGTCGCGGCGCGGCTCCTCGACGATCCACGACTCCTCGTCCATCTCGGCTTCGAGCTGCCCGGGGCCCCAGCCGGCGTGGCCGGCGAAGACGCGCAGGCGGCGCACGGCCTGCGCGGCGGCATCCTGGTCTTCGGGCTCGGCCGGCACGAAGCCGAGATCGGGCTCGATCAGCAGCGCCGCCTGCGAGGGGTCGTCGAACTCGGCGAGCACGGTCACCGCGGAGTCGGCGACCGGCCCGCCGACGTGCACCGGCGCCTCGTCGGCCCCCAGATACGCCAGCCCGGGCACCGCGTCTCCGACGGCGAACTGCGAGACGCGGTTGAGCACGACGCCCATCGCGCCCTCCTCGGTGTGCTCGGCGAGCAGCACGACGGCCCGGCGGAAGTTCGGGTCGATGATCGCCGGCGAGGCGATCAGCAGCTTGCCGCGCAGTGACTGCATGCCCCTATGTTGACGGACGGTCGTGCGAACGCTCGTCATCTCCGACCTGCACCTCGGATCGCTGCTCGAGCGCGACGTCGCGCGCCGGCCGGCTGCGCTGGCGATCCTCGAGGACGCGGTGGCCGAGGCAGACCGGCTCGTGCTGCTCGGCGACACGCTCGAGCTGCTCGAAGGGCGCCCGCAGCGCGCGATGGCCGCGGCCCGCCCCGTGCTGCAGCGCCTGGGCGCCGCGCTCGGGCGCGGGGGCGAGGCCGTCGTCGTCGCGGGCAATCACGACCATGCGCTCGTGCGGCCGTGGCTCGCGCGACGCCTGGCCGGCGGCGGCGCGCTGCGCCCGGCCACGCAGCTGCCGCGCAGCGCGAGCCCCGCGCTGGCCGAGCTCGCCGGCTGGCTGGCGCCCGCGCGCGTGGACGTGCGCTATCCGGGCGTGTGGCTCGCCGAGGGCGTCTACGCGACACACGGCCACTACCTCGATCGGCTGCTCGGCGCCGCGCTGCGCGGGCGCCTGCAGGACCCGGCGGCCGTGGGCCGCGCGCGCGCCGAGGACTTCGAGCGCACGCCCGGCGCCGACGCCGGGGCGCTGGAGGACGTGCTCGCCGCGATCCTGCCGGACGGCATGGGCGAGGGGGCCGGGGAGGCGCTCGGGCAGGCGCGGCGCTCGCTGCTCGGCGGCCTGCCGCTGCTGGCGACGCTGCCGGGGGCGCGCGGCGTGGCCGCGGCCGGCGCGCTCGTTCTCGAGCAGGGCGTGCATCGCCGCGGCGCGATCCCGGCGATGGCCGAGGTCATCCGCCGCCTGCGGCTGCCCGCACGCGACGTCGTCTTCGGCCACATCCACCGCCGCGGCCCGCTGCCGGAGGACCCGGCCGACCTCTGGCGCCCGCGCGGCGACGCGGGCCCGGCCCTGTGGAACAGCGGCTCGTGGGTCTGGGACTCAGCGCTCGTCGGCGCGCCGGGCCGGCCGCGCCCCTACCGCCCGGGCGGGGCGGTCGAGCTCGCAGGCGGCGGCGCTCCCCGGGTGCTCGATCTCCTGAGCGGCGTGCCGGACCGCGTGCTGCGCGGGCGGATCTGATCAGCCGAGCGACCGCAGGAGCGCCGCCGTCGCCGCCGCGCACAACACGACGACCAGGAACGGCGCCCGGCGCCAGACCAGCAGCGCCGCAACGCCGAGGGCGGGAGCACGCGCGTCGAGCACGATGCGATGGTCGCCGCCGAAGGTCTGCACCATGATGAGCCCGGCCAGGAGCGCAGGCGCGACGAGCTCGAGCACCTGCGCGGCGCCGGGACGCACCGGCCGGTGGCCGGCGAGCAGCGGGCCCACGGCCTTGAGCGCGTAGGCGGCCAGCCCCAGGCCGATGAGCGCGCCCCACGTCATGGCGCCGCCCGCCGGGCGCGGCGGCGCAGCTCGACCGTCGCCGGCAGCACCCCGACGACCGCCGCCAGCACCGGCACCCCGATCCGGGCGACCGGGACCAGGGCGAGCGCGATCGCGGCGCCCCAGATCGCCGCGGTGCGCGCGCCCGGGCGGCCGAGCTGCGGCGCCAGCAGCGCCAGGAACGCCGCCGGGAACATCGCGTCCAGGCCGAGCGAGCGCGGGTCGCCCAGCGCGCCCCCCAGCGCCGCGCCGGCCAGCGTCCCGACGTTCCAGCACACGAACACGCTCAAGCCGGTCGCCAGGAACGCGCGACGCGCGAGCTCCGGGTCGTCCTGCGCCCGCGCCATCGCGGTCGACTCGTCGATGATGAGCTGGGCCTGCGCCGCGCGCACCGGCAGACGGCCGCGCAGGACCGGCACGAGGGCCAGCCCGTAGAGGGCGTTGCGCGCCGCAAGCAGCAGCGCCGGCGCAAGCGCCGCGGCGACCGCACCGCCCGCGCCGAGCACGCCGACCACGGCGAACTGCGAGGCGCCCGTGAACACGAGCAGCGACATCGCGCACGCCTGCGCGACGCTCAGCCCGGCGGCGACGGCGAGCACGCCGTAGGAGACCGCGTAGGCCCCGGTCGCGAGGCCGATCGCGATCGCGTCGCGGGTGATCGAGGCGGGCGGGATCCGGCGCGGGAGGGCATCCGCCCGCTCCCCCGCGCCGGATGTGACGTCGTCGCTCAGGCGGCCGCGGGCTCGGGGTCGGGCCGGACGATCACGGTGTCGGCGACGGCGATGACGTCGTCGACCGGCAGCCCTGCGCGCTCGGCGTGCTCGCGCACCTTGTCCGCGCTCGAGGCCTGGTAGATGCAGACGGTCCCGAGCTGGCCGTCCGGCTCGGCGAGCACGTAGCTGCGGATCCAGCGGATGTCGTCGGACATCTCCTGGTCGCCGACGGCCGACGAGCGCGCGGCCGCCTCCTGGAGCGCGTCGGCGTTCGCCCATCCGCCGCGGCGGAGGATCACGTAGGTGTCCATCAGAGACGACCTCCCGGTCGGGGTTGACGACCCAACACTACGCCCGCGGCGCCGCGCCGAACAGAGCGTTCGTCACGGTCGGAGCGGACATCCGTCACAGTGGACGAGCATGTCGCCTGCCCTCGTAACATGCCCGGCAGAAGATCTCAGTCGAGAGGGCTGAGATTCTGTGATACAGTTGCACACGCAACCGTTCCACCGACGCAAGGACCCATCGTGGCTGACACCAAGAGCCTCCTCATCATCCCCCTCGACGACACCGTCGTCTTCCCGACCATGGACATCACGCTCCCGGTCGACGCGGGCGACGAGGAGCGCGTGCTGCTCGTGCCGCGCCACGACGGCGAGTACGCGAAGGTCGGCACCATCGCCGACGTCGCCGACCGCGTCCGCCTGCCCGGCGGCGGCCGCGGCGTCCAGCTCGAGGGCGTCATGCGCGGCGTCGCCGGCGCCGCCCACACCGACCCCGCGGGCCGCCTGCGCGTCGAGGTCACCGAGTCCCCCGACGCCTCGCCCGTGGACGGCCGCACGCGCGAGCTCGTGCGCGAGTACCGCGCGACGGTCGAGGAGATTCTCGAGCTGCGCGGCGACGACGGCCGCATCGCCGCCTGGGTGCGCACGATCGTCGAGCCGGGCGCGCTGGCCGACACCTCCGGCTACGCCCCCGACCTGACCTTCGAGCAGAAGGTGCAGCTGCTGGAGACGCTCGACGTCAGCGAGCGCCTCGAGCTCGCCCTGCGCTTCCAGCGCGAGCGCCTCGCCGAGCTGCAGGTGCGCAAGCGCATCCGCGAGGACGTCGAGGAGGGCGCCGCCAAGCAGCAGCGCGAGTACGTGCTGCGCAAGCAGATGGAGTCGATCCGCCGCGAGCTCGGCGAGGACGACGCCTCGGTCGCCGACGAGCTGCGCTCGAAGGTCGAGGAGGCCGACATGCCCGAGCACGTGCGCGAGCAGGCCGAGCGCGAGCTCGGCCGCCTCGAGCGCATGGGCGAGGCCGGCGGCGAGGCCCAGATGATCCGCAACTACCTGGAGTGGATGGTCGCGGTGCCGTGGGGCAAGCGCTCCGAGGACCAGCTCGACCCCGCGCACACGCGCGAGGTGCTCGACGCCGACCATTACGGCCTGGAGGACGTCAAGGACCGCATCGTCGAGTACGTCGCGGTGCGCAAGCTGCGCACCGAGCGCGGCCTGAAGGAGGACCGCAAGGCCGGCGCCATCCTGACCCTCATCGGTCCGCCCGGCACCGGCAAGACCTCGATCGGCGAGTCGATCGCCAAGTCGATGGGCCGCGAGTTCGTGCGCATGTCGCTCGGCGGCGTGCGCGACGAGGCCGAGATCCGCGGGCACCGGCGCACGTACATCGGCGCGCTCCCGGGCCGCCTGGTGCGCGCGCTGCGCGACGCGGGCACGATGAACCCGGTGATCCTGCTCGACGAAGTCGACAAGGTCGGCGCCGACTGGCGCGGCGACCCCAGCTCGGCGCTGCTCGAGGTGCTGGACCCCGCGCAGAACTCGACCTTCCGCGACCACTACCTCGACGTCGAGCTCGACCTCTCGCAGGTGATCTTCATCGCGACGGCCAACCAGGCCGAGACGATCCCCGGCCCGCTGCTCGACCGCATGGAGGTCATCCGCTTCGACGGCTACACCGTCGCCGAGAAGACCGCGATCGCGCGCGACTACCTGTGGCCGCGCCAGCGCGAGCGCAACGGGCTGCTCGAGGACGAGGTCGCGATCAGCGACGAGCTGCTGACGACCGTCGTGAGCGAGTACACGCGCGAGGCGGGCGTGCGCCAGCTCGAGCGCGAGCTGGGCACGCTGCTGCGCAAGACGGCGACGCGCATCGCGTCCGGTCAGGCCACGCCGCCCGTCGCGGTCGACCTCGAGCTCATCCGCGACGCGCTCGGGCGCCAGAAGGTCTTCCAGGAGGCCGCGGCGCGCACCGCGGTGCCCGGCGTGGCCACCGGACTGGCGGTCACCGGCACCGGCGGCGACGTGCTGTTCGTCGAGGCGAACGTCATGCCCGGCAAGGGCACCGGCGCACTGACCCTGACCGGCCAGCTCGGCGACGTCATGAAGGAGTCCGCGCGGATCGCGCTCACCTACGTGCGCGCGCATGCGGGCGAGCTCGGCATCGCGCCCGAGGCCTTCGAGGACCGCGAGTTCCACGTGCACGTGCCCGCGGGCGCGATCCCCAAGGACGGCCCGAGCGCCGGCGTCACGATGACCACCGCGCTGGCCTCGCTGCTCAGCGGGCGCCCCGTCCGCCACACCGTCGGCATGACCGGCGAGGTGACGCTGCAGGGGCGCGTGCTGCCGATCGGCGGGCTCAAGCAGAAGGTCCTCGCCGCGCACGCCGCCGGGCTCACGGACGTGATCCTGCCCGAGCGCAACCGCGGCGACCTCGACGACGTCCCGCAGGACGTGCGCGAGCAGATGGCGTTCCATCCCGTGATGACGATCGGCGAGGTGCTCGACCTCGCGCTCGAGCCCGCGCCCAGGACCGCAGGCACCGCCAAGCCCGCCGGCGCCTGACCCCACCGCCGAACGTCCCTGCGTGCCGCCCCTGGGCGGCACTGCGGGACGCTCGGCGCGTTCTGTCCGCAGGGAGCGGGATCGTCACGCCATCGCGGTTGACGCGCCGGGGAGCGTCGCTGTCTGATCAGGAGAGAGAGGCGGATGGGTCTTCCGGTCATCTATTCCAGCTCGGTCACGCGCCGGCAGGCTCGCTGGCGGCGCGTGCGCCGCCGCAGCATGCGGTTCGGCCCGCGGCTCGCGATGCTCGTCATGTGGGGGTCGCTCGCGGCGTTCGCCGTCGCGGTGATCGAGCGGCTCGGCTGACGGCGCCCGGCGCCTGCTGACCGTCGCGTCAGTAGCGTCCCGGGGATGCGCATCAGACACCTTCTCGCCCTCGCGGCGCTGGCGGTGGCGCTCGGCGCTGCGCCCGCCGCCGCCTCCGCTGCGGCGCCCACGCCCTTCGGCCACGCCTGCACCCCCCAGGACGGCGCCCTCTCCTGCCCGACGGCCGACCTGGCGAGCCGCGTCCCGAGCTTCGACGGCGTGCCGCTCGACGTCGACGTCTGGCTGCCCGCCGACGCGAGCGCGGGCACGCCGCTGCCGACGATCGACATGATCCACGGCTGGGGCGGCAACAAGACGAACTTCGAGAACAACGCCGACGGCTACAGCGCCCAGTTCTTCGCCCGCCACGGCTACGCGGTCGTGCTCAGCACCGCCCGCGGCTTCGGCAACTCGTGCGGCACCGCCGCCTCGCGCACGAGCCCCGGCTGCGACAAGGGCTGGATCCACCTCGCCGACCAGCGCTACGAGGTGCACGACCAGCAGACGCTGCTCGGCATGCTCGTCGACGAGGGCATCGCCAAGCCCGGCGCGCTCGCCGCCACCGGCATCTCCTACGGCGGCGGCACGAGCATGCAGATGGCCTACCTCAAGAACCGCGTGCGCCTGCAGGACGGGTCCTACGCGCCGTGGACGAGCCCGAACGGGACGCCGCTGCAGCTCGCCGCGGCGTGGCCGCGCTGGCCGTGGTCGGACCTCGCCGACGCGCTCGTCCCCAACGGCCGCACATGGCTCACGAGCGGCAACCTCTACCAGTACGCCAGCCCCATCGGCGTCGAGCTCAAGAGCTACCAGGACAGCCTGTACGCGCTCGGCGCGGCGAACTTCCTCGCGCCCGCCGGCGTCGACCCCGGCGCCGACATCCAGACCTGGAAGGCGCGCGTCGACCAGGGCGAGCCCTACGACGCCAAGGCCAAGGGCTACCTCACCGAGCTGCACACGTTCCACAGCGCCGCCGGGATCACGCTCAGCGGCGGCCCGTCGCCGCTGATCATCCAGAACGGCTGGACCGACGACCTGTTCCCCGCCTGGCAGGGCGTGCGGCCCTACGAGCAGATCCGCAAGGCCTCGCCGTCGAGCCCGATCGGCCTGCAGCTCGGCGACCTCGGCCACGATCGCGGCGCCAACCACCCCAAGGACAACGCCGCCTTCGACGCGCAGGGTCTGGCGCTGTTCGACCACTACCTGAAGGGCACCGGGCCGGCGCTGAAGGCCGGGACGATCACCGCCTACGGGTCCTCGTGCCCGAAGACCGCGGCAGCAGGCATCGGCCCCTGGACGGCCACGACGGTCGCCGGCCTGGCGCGCGGCACGCTGACGCTCACGGCCGCGCCGAAGCGCACGGTCACCTCCGCCGGCGGTGACGCGATCCTCGCGGCGAAGCTCAACCCGCTCGGCCTGGACGCCTGCAAGCCGCTGCCCGCGGCGAGCCCCGCGCCGGGCACCGTCGTGCACGCCAAGCGCTCGCCGGGCTTCACGCTGATGGGCTCGGGCACGATCGCGCTGCGCTCGTCGAAGGCGAACCCGCAGGCGCAGATCGTCGCGCGCCTGTGGGACGTCAGCCCGAAGAGCAAGACCCAGCGTCTCGTCGACCGCTCGGTGACGCGCCTGACGGCCTCGACCGCCACGACGATTCGCCTGAACGGCAACGCCTGGCGCTTTGCCAAGGGCGACATCGTGAAGGTCGAGCTGCTGGGCCGCGACGCACCGACGTTCCGGCCGTCGAACGGCTCGTTCAGCGTGCGGGTGCTCAGCGCGAGGGCGTCGCTGCCGACGCGCGAGGCGGGGAGGCGCTAGCGAACCTGTGGCCACCGGTGAGTCTATACCCTGTCATACCCTGTGCAGCATGACAGCCACGCCCACTGTCGACAGCGGCCCGTCGGTCGTCACGGTTGATCGGGTCTCCAAGACCTTCCGAATCCCGAAGGAGCAGGTGCACACGCTCAAGGAACGGGCGCTGCACCCGATGCGCCGGTCGACGTTCAACGAGTTCGCTGCCCTGCGCGAAGTGACCTTCGACGTCGAGCGCAGCGGATTCTTCGGGATTGTGGGCCGCAACGGCTCCGGCAAGTCGACGC
>DATKLF010000091.1:0-16331 GCA_035542555.1 Solirubrobacteraceae bacterium
GGCGGCGCCCACGAAGCGGGCCAGCAGGGCCTTCGAGCGGCCCTCGGCTCGGCAGCGCGAGAGGAAGTAGCGCAGCGATCCGCGATCCGGGGGGACGAGGTGCTCGACACGCGCCGCCGGGTCGTAGAGCACCTCCGCGGATGGCCAGCGCTGGCGCGCGCGGATGCACAGGTCGGTCTCCTCGCAGCCGAGCGGGACGGCGCCGACGCGGCCGATGCCCTCGCGGAAGCCGTCGAGCGCGCGCAGCGCCTCCGCGCGGAAGGCCATGTTCGCGCCGATGACGTTGCGCACCGCGGCGCGGCCGGTGGGCATGCCGTTGTGCGCGCAGCCCACGACCCAGTCGAACTCGGCCGGGAACCACGCCGGCCGCCCGGCCGCCCACAGCGGGTCGACCGCGCCGCCGGCGCCGAGGACGCGGGGGTCGGCGAAGCCGCGTGCCAGAGCCTCCAGCCAGCCGGGGTCGGCGACCGCGTCGTCGTCGAGGAACGCGACCACCTCGCCCGTGGCGGCCTTGATCCCGGAGTTGCGCGCCCCGGACAGACCCGGCCGCCCGCTGTTCTCGATGACCGTGGCGCCGGTGAAGCGCGCGCGGGCGCGCGCGAGCAGGCCCGGGTTGTGGTCGATCACGACGATCGCCTGGTGCGCGGGGTGCGACTGCGCGTCGATCGAGGCGACCGCCGCGCAGAGGGCGTCCCAGCGCGCGTCGCTGAACGCGCACACGATTACCGAGGTGCGGGGCTCGGCCCCGGCATGCGCCGGGGCGGGGGCGCCGCGCGGCGCAGGGTCCCGGTCTCCCACCACGGGAGTCGCTTTGCCCATCGCCCTGAGATTAGATGTCGCGCGCCGGATGCCTGCCGCGGCGCGGACGGCTCTCAGAGCCCCTGCAGGGCCTCCTGCGCGGCGCGCGTGCCGGAGCGCAGCGCGCCCTCCATGTAGCCGTTCCACCAGGTCGCGGTCTCGGCGCCGGCCCAGTGGATGCGTCCGACCGGCCGGCGGATCGCCTCGCCGAAGTCGAGCAGCACGCCGGGCGCCGTGAAGCCGACGTAGCAGCCGCGCGTCCAGCGCTCCTGGGCCCAGTTCATCTCGAAGTACGCCTTCGGCTTGCGCGCCCGCTCGCCGAAGTACCGGGCGAAGCTGTCGAGCACCGCGGCGCGCCGGGCGCCGGCGCTGCGCCGCGACCACACGCGCGCGTTGTGGCCCTCGAGGAACCCGAGCAGCACCCCCGGGCCGCCGTCGGGCGGCGAGTTGTCGTAGGTCAGGCGGACGCTGTCGAAGTCGCCGTTCGCGTACCCCGACAGCCCGTCCTTGCGCCAGAACGGCTCGTCGTAGACGGCGTGGCACTTGATCGCGCTGCCCTGGGGGAAGCGCTGGGTCAGCTGCGCGCGGTCGGCCGGGAGCTGCGGCTCGTAGTCGATCTGCGCGGTGAGCGACGGGGGGCCGGTGACGATCACGCGCCTGGCCTTCCAGACGCCGCGATCGCTGGTGACGCTGACGCCGGCCGATCCCTGGACGATGCGGCGCACGGGTGCGTTCAGCACGACGCGCGAGCCCAGGCGCCGCGCCATCTCGAGCGACACGCGCTGCGAGCCGCCGACGAAGCGCCGCTCCTGCGCCCCGTTGTGGGTGTTGAGCATGCGCAGGAAGCTGCCCTTCGTCTGCTCGTTCCCGGCGGCGGCGGCGTAGAAGAGCGCGTGCAGCAGGGAGACATCGCGCGGCTCGGCCGCCCAGACGGCCTCGATCGCGAGGTCGAACAGGAAGCGCGCGCCATCGGTGCTCGAGTTCGCGAGCTTCCAGCTCTCGACGGTCTGCCCGTCGAAGGCCTGCGCCTGCGCCGCGGCCCACGGCCGGTCGACGGGGATCTCGCCGAGCAGCCCCTCGAACTTCAGGAGGATGCCGATGACGTCGGTGATGTCCGGGTCCGGCGGGATCGCGCCCACGTTCGGGTCGGGCGTGAAGGTCTTGCGCACCCCGCTGCGGTGGTAGACGTAGTCGCCGGTGTCGTAGGTCGGGAACGTCTTCACGCCGAGCTGGGACGCGAGCGCGAGCAGGCGGTCCTGGGTCGGGCCCACCCACTGGCCGCCGGCCTCGACGACGTGGCCGCCGCCGATCGGGTGGTTGAGCGTGCGCCCCCCGACGCGGTCACGCGCCTCGAGCACGGCGACCGAGTGCCCGGCCTTCACGAGGTCGCGCGCGGCCTGCAGGCCGGAGAGCCCGGCGCCGACGATGACGACGTCGACACGGCGCGTCGTGGCTGCGCGCGCCGGCTCGGGGCGCACGCCCGCGAGCGCCGCGCCGGCGCCTGCGGCGGCCGCCGCGGCCAGCAGGCCGCGGCGGGAGATGGTGGACGGGTCGGCGGGTGCGGCGTCGTCGGGCATCCGCGGCATTCTGCGTGAATGCGCGGCGCGAGGCGCCGATCGATCGTCCGGGGCTATGGGGAGACGACGCCCGTGACCGCCGTGCTCTCGGCCTCGGGCATCAGCGGCTGGCCGCACTTCCAGCAGTAGACGGCGCCGCGGCTGTGCGGCGCGCCGCACGAGCGGCATGTGCCGCCGATCCCCTCGTCGGCCGCCGCGAGCAGCCGCTCGACCTCGCCGAGCTCCGCGTCGACCTCCTGCAACGCGGCCGCCCGGCGCACCAGCACGTCGACGCGGAAGTGGTCGCGGATCGCCATCTCGTACGTCAGGCCGCCGAGGTCCCAGGTGAGCTCGGCGACCTGCTCGGCGAGCCGGTCGCGGCGCTCGCGCAGGTCGGCGTGCGGATCGGGGCCCTGCGCGGACGCGCCCTGTGGGCCGGTGTGCCTGCGGAACTTGTCGAGCATCGTGACCCCTCAGCCGATCGTCTGGAACGAGCCGCCGCCGGCGGGCGCCTTGTTGTCCTTGGGCGGCGGCTTGCCGCCGGTTCCCACGACCTTCGGAAGCTTCGACGACTGCTTCTGGTAGGCCTTGGGCGAGAGCTTCTGCAGGTTCTGGAGGTTCTTGTTCGTCGCCTTCGTGGCGCCGCTCGAGGTGCTCGCACCCGACTTCGACGACGAGCCCCCGCCGCTCGAGCCCGACGAGCTCGAGCCGGATGAGCTCGACGGCGTCGTCGCCGTCGTCCCGGTCGTCGTGCCGGCGGCTGTCCCCGCCGCCGCGCCGCCGACGCTGATGACCTGCGGGGCGGGGGCGGTGGTCGTCTTCGAGCTGCCGGCGTTGCCGATCAGCACGCCCACGCCCATCGCCAGGAGCAGGCAGCCGATCCCGGCGAGCGCGGCCAGCGCCGGGCGGTTCCCGGACGATCGCGGCTCGCCCGCCGGGGGGCTTGCGGGCGTCGCGCCACCTGCGGGCGCGAGGCCGTAGTCGCCGGCGGTGCCCTCCGCGGAGAGCACGGCGGTGCCGTTCGAGGCGAGGATCTCCTTGAACGCCAGGCGGGCGTCCGTGCGCCGCGCTCCGCAGTTCAGGCAGTAGCGCTGGTCGGCGGCCAGCAGCGCGCCGCAGGTGGCGCACGGCTCGCCGGCGGCGCCGAGGGTCGGGGCGTGGATGTCCTGGGTCGACATGGCTACGGGCCCTTCCGTGAACAGTGACAGGCTCTCCGCGAATTCACCATCTAGGCCCCCGGGGTGAGCGTGGTCGGGGGTGCCGAGCAGGTGAGCTTCCCCTGCTTGGGGTTGCCGATGAAGTACACGCGGAACGTGACCGGCTTGGGCGTCGGCGCGGGCGCCAGCCGATCGACGATCGCGCGTCCTGCTGCGACGACCTTCGAGCCGGACAGGCTCACGCACGAGATGACGAGGCGGCGTTGGGGGAGCCTCGAGGTGTTCGTGATGACGCCGCGCGCGTACACGCCCGAGACGTCGCTGCCGAAGGCGAGCTTCGTGATCCGCATCGCCGGCAGGCTCGCCGGCGGCCGCTGCTTGGCGACACCGACCTTCGCGCTCACCGCGCGCACCTTGGCGGCGGCGGTCACCTGGTCGTTCACCCAGTACTCGTCCGTGCCTCCGGGAACCGCGGCGACACTGACGAGTGAGGGGTCCAGGCCGGGAACCGTGTTCGCGTACAGCTGCCGGCCCTTCGCCCCCGTGACGGCGATGAGCACCGGCACGTCGGCCTGTGCCGCGCCACGGTTGTGCAGGCGGACGACCGCCGCGACGCCGTTCTGGTCCTGCAGAACCGCGCTGCCGGCCACCGAGATGTCCGGGTTGACCCGGCTGACCGACAGGCCCTTGGCCTGGGAGAGCGAGTGGCTGCCCTCCTTGGCCAGGCGTGCGCTCGTGTCCTGCGTCGTCTCGCAGGCGGTCAGGCAGAGCGCGGGCGCGGCCGCGGCGCAGAGCGCGGCGCCGAAACGGCGGGCGCTCATCCGAACGCGCCTCGCACGTAGTCGCGCGTGCGCTCGGCGACCGGGTTGCCGAACAGCTGGTCGGCCGGCCCGTACTCGACGAGGTCGCCGAGGTACATGAACGCGACGTTGTCGCCGACGCGGTGCGCCTGCTGGAGGTTGTGCGTGACGATCACGACGGCCAGGGACTGGCGCAGCTCGAGGATCAGGTCCTCGATCACCTCGGTCGACTTCGGGTCGAGCGCCGAGCACGGCTCGTCCATGAGCAGGACCTCCGGGCCGGCGGCGAGCGCACGCGCGATGCACAGGCGCTGCTGCTGGCCGCCGGAGAGCCGCAGGGCCGGATGGTCGAGCTTGTCCTTGACCTCGTCCAGCAAGCCGGCGCGTCGCAGCGCCTCGATGACGTAGGGCTCGAGCACCTTCTTCTTCGGGCGCTTGGCGCCCTGCTCGCGCAGCGCGTAGGCGACGTTGTCGAAGACCGACATCGGGAACGGGTTGGGCTGCTGGAAGACCATCGAGACCCGCCGCCGCAGGGTGGTGACCTCGATGTCGTCGACGTCGGTGCCGTCGATGCGAATGACGCCTGTGCGCCGCGCGCTCGGCGTCAGCTCGGTGAGGCGGTTCAGCGTGCGCAGGAGCGTCGTCTTCCCGCAGCCGGAGGGGCCGATCAGCGCGAGCACCTCGCCCTCGCGGATCGCGAGTGAGACCTGCTTGACGGCCTCGTTGTCGCCGTAGAAGACGCTCAGGCTCTTGAGCGTCATGCGCTCGCGCCCGGCGGGCGTGGCGCGCGCCGTGCGCGCCGGCAGTCCGGAGGCGCCCGGCGCGCGGCCGTCCGCGTCGACGCCGGCGTCGGTGAGCGGCGGCAGCGCGACCGTGGGCTGCGCGTCCAGCCTGATCCGCCGCACGGGCGGTGGGAGCATCTCGGCCCGCGGGTCGGTCGGGTCCTGCGCGCTCGCCTGCTCCTCGTCGCGCTCGATCATCACCTGGCTCCCAGCCTCGAGGTCTCGAGCCCGCTCTTCGCGCTGCTGCGGGCGATGAGGTCGACGACGAAGTTCAGCCCCACCACGATCAGCAGCAGGACGAACGCCGCGGCGTACGCCTTCTGCGGGGCGTTGCCCTCGCCCGCGGGCGAGTTGTTGTAGACGTAGCTCGTGAGCGTGCCGCCGGTGCCCTTCAGCACGCGCAGCCCGGGCACGCTGCCCTCGGGGGACAGGGTGAGGGTGGCGCCGAGCAGGACGACGACGATCGCGGTGTCGCCGGCGATGCGGCCCATCCCCAGCGCGGCGCCGGTCGAGATGTTCGCCTTCACCGACGGCAGCAGCACGCGCCTGATCGTGGCGGCCTTCGTCTTGCCCAGCGCGTAGGAGGCCTCGCGCACGTGCGAGGGGATCGCCTGCAGGCCCTCGCGCGTGGAGGCGAACACCATCGGCAGCGCGATCAGCGACATCATGCAGCCGGCCGTCAGGAAGGAGCGGCCGAAGACCGCGCCGCCCTGGGCGGTGAACGACATCCAGCCGAAGATCCGCTGCTGGAAGAGCACGAGGCCGAACAGCGCGATCACGATGTCGGGCGTGCCGGCGATGATCTCGATGCCCGAGTCGACGATCCGCGCCAGCCACGCCGGGCGGGCGTACTCGACGATCCAGGTCGCCGCCGCGACCGCGAGCGGCACCGCCAGGCAGATGCCGAGCACGGTCAGCAGGATCGTCCCGAGCAGCGGGTCCAGGAAGCCGCCGGTCTTCGACTGGTCGAGCTCGGCCTGCGGATGGCTGAAGAGCAGCGACGGGCGCAGGTACTGCAGCCCGCGGAACATCATGTACAGGACGATCCCGATCCCGATCGCGCAGACGAGCAGGCCGGCCGCCCACATCAGCCCGTAGCCGATGCGGTCCGTCCAGCGCCACGTCGAGATCGACTCGTTGACGCGGCGCTTGCGATCCTGGCGGGGCGGCGTGCGCAGCGGCGGAAGCGGCCCAGCCGCCTCCGGAGGGATGAGCGTGCGATCCATCAGCCGCGCGTCCCGTACTTCTTCAATGGCTGCTTGGCGATCCAGCTGGCGATCGACAGCCCGAAGCCGCCGAGCAGCAGCAGCAGCGCCATCGCGTAGAGCGTGGAGCGCATCGCCGGCGCGTTGATCGACTCCGCGTTCTCGACGATGTTCGAGGCGAGCGTCTTGACCGGCTCGAAGATGAAGGTCAGGCCGTCGGCGGGGTTCGGCGCGAAGCCCTTCGAGCCGGACACCATCGAGATCATGATCGCCTCGCCGAAGGCCCGTGCGGTGGCGAGCACGGCCCCGGCCAGGATCGCCGGCCGCGCAGCGCGCACGGTGACGGTCCACATGGCGCGCCAGCGGTTGACGCCGAGCGCGACGGCGCCCTCCTTCCACGAGCGCGGGATCGCGTACAGGCCGTCGACGGTGATCGCAATCATGATCGGCGTGATCATGATGGTGAGGATCACGACGGCCACGAGCAGGCTCGTGCCCGACAGCTGGATCACGAACTCGACCGACTTCTTGCGCCCCTGGGAGATGAGGTGGTTGCCGACGAACGGGGCGAGCACGAGGATTCCGATCAGCCCGTAGATCACCGATGGGACGGCGGCGAGCAGGCGCACGATCGGCACGATCAGGCGCCGGATCCCCTCGGGCGCGAACTCGACGATGAAGATCGCCGAGAGCGTCGAGAAGACGAGCCCCAGGCCGGCGGCGAGCACCGTCGTCAGCAGCGTCGCGTAGATCAGCGGCCAGGCGCCGATCTGGTAGTCGGCGGGCGTCGGGTTCGCCCCGGAGTTGACCATCCTGCTCAGCTGGACGTCGACGTTCCCCTTCGCCGAGAACCACGACAGCCCGTTGGCGTGGAACGACGGCCATGCCCGGACCGCCACGAAGACGATCATGAAGACGATGACGCCGAGTATGAGACACGCCAGCGCGCCGAGCACTCGCTCGGCGCGCTGGTCGGTCCATGGCTCGCGGAGCCGCTCGAGCATCTACTTGAGCGGCACCCAGTGCGTGCCGACGATCTTCTGCGCGGCAGCCGAGTTCTGCACCCAGTAGATGAACTTCTGGATCGGGTTGCCGGTGATCGGGCGCCCGCGCGTGACCATCCAGAAGTTGCGCACGCCGCCGTACTCGCCGGACTTCGCGTTGCGCAGGTTGCAGGCGACGCCGTTGTAGGCTGCAGGGCTCACGCCGGACGTGAAGTCGAGCGAGACGTAGCCGACGGCGTTCTTGTCCGACTGGACGGCCTGCTGCACGAGGCCGTTGGAGGCCTTCTGCGCGGCGGCTCCGGTGACCGACGTCGAGCCCAGGAAGATCTTCTGGAAGGCGTCCTGGGTGCCAGATGCGGCGGTGCGCACCGTCACGTCGATCGTGCCCGAGATGTTCGAGCCCGGAACCTGGCTCCAGTCGCGGACCTTCCCGGAGAAGATCGCCTGGATCTCCGACTGCGTGAGGTTCGAGATCGGGTTGCCGGGGTTCGTGATGACGCAGATGGCGTCACGAGCGATCTTGTTGAAGAACAGGCCGCCCGGATCGCTGGGCTTGGGATCGCGCGAGGAATTGCCGATCGAGACGCGGCCGGCGGCCACGTCGGCGACGCCCACGTCCGACCCGCCCTGGGCGAGCTTGAAGACCACGCGGCCCGGGTACTTCTTGATGTAGGCCTTGGCGAGCAGCGAGGCGAGCGGCGCGACCGAGGTCGATCCGCTCATGGTGATGACCGGCGTGGCCGAGGCGGTCGCCGGGACGGCGACGGCGCCGACGGCGACCGCCGCGCAGACACCGAGCAGGCGGTTGCGATGCATGTACGAGACTCCTTTCACAGACGTCGATGCCGCACGGAGAAGGGTCTCCCTGGGCGACTCAGGTGATCGGCAGTCTCGTCGGGTCGCGACTGAAGGATGTGAACCGCTCGTGCACGGGCGGTGAAGATGCTGTGAACCCCCATTCGGCCGCCTCGCGCCGGCCCGGAGCGTCACCAACCGTTCACATCACGCGCTCGTGAAGAGCGGACGATACGGCTGTCCCGGGCGGCGCCCGGGAACCGAGTCATGCCCTCGAACCGCGTCCACGCACCGACCCTCGCGCCCAACGGCGAGCCCTGCGCCGCCTGCGGGACGGCGCTGGCGGGCGACCAGCGCTACTGCCTGGAGTGCGGCGCGCGCCGCGGCGCGCCGCGGCTCGATCCGGTCGCGCTCGCGCGCGGAGAGGCCGCGCCGTATCCCAGTGCGCCCGACGGGGTCGTGGCCGTGCCTCCCGGCGGGGACCCGGCGCTGCCCGCGGCGGCGATCGCGCTCGGCCGCCCGCGCGTCGCCGCGATCGCCTCGCTGCTCGTGCTCGGCTTCGGCGTGATCGTCGGCGTCGCGGCCGGCCCCGACTCGTCGTCCAGCCAGGCGGCGCAGCGCCGGATCGTCGTCGCGCAGGCCCCGGCGGCGACGACCGCCCCGGCGGCGCCCGCACCGACCGATAGCGGGACGAGCTCGGCCGCGACGTCCACCAGCGGCGACGCCTCGAGTTCCTCCTCGGACTCGGGCGCGGTCACCGACACGAGCGTGACGCCTGTCGACACGTCGCTCACCACCGACAGCGGCACGGGCACCGGCAGCGGCGGCGGGACGAGCGGGAGCGGCTCCGGGACGGGCACGAGCGGCAGCGGCACGAGTGGCTCTGGTACCGGGACCGGCGACACGACCGGCACGGGGACGAGCACGCCGACCTCGGGCGCGGCGCCGGCGCCCGTCAAGCACGTCTGGCTGATCCCGCTGACCGGCCAGACCGTCGACACGGCGTTCCCCGCCCAGCCGACGGACGACCCCTACCTCGACGGCGAGCTGGCCGGGCAGGGCACGCTCCTGACCGGCTACTCGTCGATCGCCCCGGGCTCGCTGGCGAACGCCATCGCGCTGATCAGCGGCCAGGGCCCGACGACCTCGACGCTCGCCGAGTGCCCGACCTACACCGACGTCAAGCCGGGAACGATCGCGAAGAAGACCGGGCTCGTCAGCGGCGACGGCTGCGTATACCCGGCCAAGGTCGTGACGCTCGCCGACCAGCTCACCGGCGCGGGGCTCACATGGAAGGGCTACTTCGAGGACATGGGCGCCGGGCCGCCGTCGGACGCGACGAGCTGCCGGCGACCGCCGGCCGGCGCGGCCGACCCCTACGCGGCGGCGCGGCCCGGGGACGCCTACCTCACCCGCCGCGACCCCTTCGTCTACTTCCACTCGATCGCCGACACGGCCGACTGCGGCTCGAACGTCGTCGGCCTCGACCGCCTCGCACCCGACCTGCAGAGCGTCGACAACACGCCCGCCTTCTCCTACGTCGTGCCGAACGCGTGCCATGACGGCGACAGCACGCCCTGCGCGGACGGGGCCCCCGCGGGGCTCGCCGCCGCCGATGCGTGGCTGAAGACGGTCGTGCCGGAGATCCAGGCGTCGAAGGCCTACGCCGACGGCGGGCTGATCGTGATCCTCTTCGACGGCCAGCCGCCGGCCCCCGCGGCGCCGGCGACGCCGGCGGCGCCGGCCGGAGTCGCCACCACGGCCCGGGCGCACGCCCGCGCCGCCGACGCGGCGCCGGCGACGGCGAAGGTCGGCGCCCTGCTGCTCTCGCAGTACGTCCCCGGCGGCGTGAAGATCGCCACGGCGTACGACCACTACTCCCTCCTGCGCACGATCGAGGCGTTCTTCGGCCTCGACGCGCTCGGGCACGCGGCCGACAAGACGACCAAGAGCGTCGCCGCCAAGGTGTTCGCCAACGCTCCGGTCGCCGGCAGCGACTAGGCGCCCGCAGTCACAAGAGCTTCACACGCAGGCAACGTTCCGGTAACGACTGGCGGGCGGCGGCCGGTGAGACTCACCACGTCAATGCTGGACGCGCGTGGGCGCGGCCGTGCTAACCGGATGGAGGATCCATTGAACATCGCCGCCACGTCCCTGCGACGCACCGCGGTCATCGCCCTGGCCGTCGCGCTGCTCCTCGGCGGCATCTTCGTGCTGCTCGGGTCGCGTGACACCGGCTCGGCCGTCGCAGGCGTCAACGACAACGAGAACAACTGCAAGGGGCACATCGAGAAGGGCGACGCCGACCCCAACGACCCGACCGCGGTCGTCGTCCGCTACAAGTTCGCCTGCTCGAACCCGATCACGGGCTACTCGCTGTTCATCGACGGCCACCCGGTGCAGTCGATCGACACCGAGGTCTTCGGCCTCGACAAGACCGGCAACGTGGTGCCGACCGACTCGTTCTCCTGCAACGGGCAGTTCCCCGGCTACGGCGTGAACTGCGTCGGCACCTACGGCGGCAACTGGGACGTCGTCCCGGCCCAGTTCGAGCTCGACACGCCGCTCTGCCAGGAGCCCCGGGTGGACCCGATCCTGACCGTGGTCAACGCGACGGCGAACTCGGCCGGGAAGATCACGCAGGCGATCGCCGGCCCGTTCGACCTCGGCCGCCCGCGCGGCTGCCCGAAGTCGAAGTTCGGCGGCAAGACGAAGATCCCGGCCGACAAGGGCGGCGACCAGACGGTCATCCAGCCGGTCGGCTCGGCCACCTGATCACGCGCCGGACAGTCTCCGCGTGACGAACGCGCCCTTCCGCCCAGTGCGGGAGGGCGCGTTTCGCGTTCCGGGCGTGGTTGCGGGAGCCGCGATTCTGAACGCCTCTACACACATACAACGACACAGTGGTATAGTGTCCGCCCATGGACACGCCACATCCCCTCCCCGACCCGCTCGTGGAGCTCATCGCGCAGCGCTTCCGCGTGCTCGGCGAGCCGATGCGCATCCGGCTGCTGGACGCCCTGCGCGAGGGTGACTGCACGGTCGGCACGCTGACGGAGCGGCTGGGCGCCTCGCAGCAGAACGTCTCCAAGCACCTGGCCGTGCTCCACCAGGCCGGCATCGTGCGCCGCACGAAGCAGGGCACGTTCGTGCACTACGCGATCGCCGACGACTCGGTCTTCGGGCTCTGCGACGAGGTCTGCGGCGGGCTGCGCCACCAGGCCGACCGCCTCGACCACATCCTCGCGGGGGAGGTCGCGGCATGAGCACTCCCTGCGCCACCGGCCGCTGGCCGCTCGAGCGCGTGCTGTTCGCGCTCGCCGGCACGATGACGCTGCTCAGCGTGCTGCTGGCGGTGCTCGTCTCCCCGTGGTTCCTCCTGCTGACCGCCTTCGTCGGCGTCAACCAGTGGCTGTACGTCCTCGTCGGCGCCTGCCCGGCGTCGCTCGTCCTGCGCCGCGCGCTCGGGCTGCGCTCGGCCATCTACCCCAAGGAGCTCGCCCGATGACCCAGTTCGGACCGATCGGCCGCCTCGGCCGCTGGACCGCGACGCACTTCCGCGCCGTGGCAATCGCCTGGGGGCTCGTCGCCGTCGTGCTCGGCGTCTTCGCCCCGCGCGTGGAGACGGCGCTCTCCGGCGCCGGCTGGGAGGCCACCGGCTCGCAGTCGGTCGCGGCGCGCAAGGCGATCGACCGCCACTTCGGGGGCATGTCCTCGAGCGCGCTGATGGTCGTCGTGCACTCCGGCAGCGCCACCGTCGCCGACCCGGCCTTCAAGCGCGCGGTCGCCTCGGCCAGCGCGACGCTCAAGGCCGACCACCGCGTCAGCCGGGTCGTCCCGCCGCAGGCCGGCGTCTCGATCTCACGCGACGGCCACACCGCGGTCATCCAGGCGGGCGCGGCCGCGGACTCCAACGCGATGGTCCGCGCAGCCGACGACCTCAAGACGAAGCTCCACAAGCTGCAGGGGGACGGCGTCCAGGTCTCGCTCACCGGGGCGAGCGGCATGTGGTCCGACTTCAACCAGGCCAACCGCTCGGCGATGATGAAGAGCGAGCTCATCTCCTGGCCGGTGACGCTCGTGATCCTCGTGCTCGCGTTCGGCTCGCTCGTGGCCGCCGGCCTGCCGCTGATGCTCACGATCCTCGGCCTCATGGCCTCGGCCGGATCGCTCTACCTCGCCACGAAGATCCTGCCGATCTCGATCTGGGCCATGAACTTCGCGCTGATGTTCGCGCTCGCGCTGGGCATCGACTACGCGCTCTTCATCGTCTACCGCTTCCGCGGGGCGCTGTTCGGCTCCCATGAGCCGGTCGAGCACGCGGTCGCCGAGACGATGGACACCGCCGGCAAGGCGGTCCTCTTCAGCGGCATCACCGTGCTCATCTCGCTGACCGCCGTGATGCTCGTCCCCTCGCCGGCGTTCCGGTCGATGGCGCTCGGGATCATGGTCTCCGTCATCTTCATCCTTGCGGCGACGCTGACGCTGCTGCCCGCCGTGCTCGGCAAGCTCGGCCCGCGCGTCGACAAGCTCGCGCTGCCGTGGGTGCACCAGGGTGAGCACCGCTCGCCGCGCTTCGCACGCTGGGGCGAGCGGCTCTGGCGGCACCCCTACGCATACGGCTCGGTGGCGCTGATCATCCTCGCGGTGCTGATCGTGCCGGTGTTCGGGCTGAAGACCGGGATGCCGTCGATCAAGGTCGTGCCGCCGGGTGACAGCTCGCGCGTCGGCTACAACGAGGTGACGCGCGCGTTCGGCGCCGGCGCCCCCGGTGTGCTGCAGCTCGTGACCACGCAGGGCGGCGCGCCGCGCGTGGCGGCCGTGGCGAAGGCCGACCCGGGCATCGCGCAGGTGATGCGCGCGATGCCGGGCTCGGGCGGTGCCGCGCTCGTGCAGGCGGTCCCCACCAGCGGGCCCTCCACCAAGGCCACCGGCGCGACGATCGACCGGCTGCGCAGCGCCCTGCCGGCGGGAACCCTCGTGGGCGGCGCCGCGGCCGAGAACCACGACCTCGAGACCCTGCTGTCGGCCAAGACGCCACTCGTCATGGGCGTGGTGCTCGTGCTCGGGTTCCTGCTGCTGCTGATCGCGCTGCAGGCTCCGATCATCGCCGCCGTCGGCGTGCTCACCAGCCTGCTCGCGACCGGTGCGGCGTTCGGCGTCGCGCGGCTCATCTTCCAGGACGGCCACCTCAGCGGCCTGCTCGGCTTCGAGCCGCAGGGCTTCCTCGACGCCTGGGGACCCGTGTTCTTCTTCGCGATGATCTTCGCCATCTCGATGGACTACACGGTGTTCCTGCTCTCGAGCGCCAAGGAGCACTGGGACCGCAGCCACGACCCGCACGAGGCGATGGTCGGCGGCGTCGCGCACAGCGGCCGCGTGATCTTCGCCGCGGCGGGCGTGATGGTCGCCGTCTTCTTCACCTTCGCGCTGTCCGGGCCGCTCCCGCCCAAGGAGATGGGCGTGATCCTCGGCGTCGCCGTGCTGCTCGACGCGTTCCTCGTGCGCCTGCTGCTGGTACCCGTGCTGCTGCGCGTGCTCGGGCGCTGGGCCTGGTGGCTGCCACGGCCGCTGCACCGCATCCTGCCCGACGTCCGCTTCGGCCACTCGTGAGCATGTTCGGGCTGCGCCGCATCCAGACGATCGCCCCGCACCGCGCGTCGGACCGCTTCTTCAGCGGCGAGATCTCGCTCGTGGACGTGCGCACGCGCGCCGAGTACGAGCAGGTCCGCGTGCCCGGGGCGCTGCACATCCCGCTCCACGAGGTCCGCGCTCGCATGCACGAGATCCGCGACGACCGGCCGGCGGCCTTCGTCTGCCGCTCGGGCCATCGCAGCGCGGCCGCCGCGCGCCGCGTCGCGCGCGAGCGCCCCGACGTGCTGAACGTCGCCGGGGGCATGGGCGCGTGGCTCGCCGCCGGCCTGCCGACCGCGCGCTGCCCGGCCCCGAAACGACCCCGATGACCCCCAGGACCACGGACCCACATGCACAACGTCAACGTCGCGGCTCTCGAGCAGACGGTCGCCCGCGCCGCCGAGGACCCGGCGAGCGTGCTGCAGCCGGTCGCCTTCGACGGCGAGTGGCAGACCGCCGAGGGCGCGCCGCAGTTCCGCACGAGCTTCCCGCTCCCCGGCGGACGCGACGTCATCTTCGAGGCCGACTTCCCCCCGCCGATGGGCGGCACCGGGTCGGCCCCCAACCCACTCGCCTACTGCTTCTGGGGCGGGCTCGCCTGCTATGCGATGACCTACGCGCAGGAGGCCGCGCGCGAGGGCGTCGAGCTGCGCGCGCTGCGGGCGCGCGTCGAGGCGCAGGTGGACATGACCCGTGCCCTCGGCGTCAGCGACAACCCGCCCGTCGAGCGCATCGACTGGTACCTCGACGTGGACGCCGACGTCGAGCCGGAGCGCCTCGACGCGATCAAGGCGATCGCCGACGACCGCTGTCCCGGCGTCTTCTGCATCCGCAATCCGATCGACCTGCACACCCACCTGGAGGCCGGCGTCACCGCCCGGTGACGTGGTCAAGGAGATCCCATGAGCTTCACCGCCAGCGCACGCAGCATCGGCGGCGGCCTGCGTCACGAGGTCGACGTCAACGGCCGCCACATGATCGTCACCGACGAGCCGCAGAGCCTCGGCGGCACCGACGCGGGCCCAGCGCCGCACGAGCTGCTGCCGGCGATGCTCGCGTCGTGCATCTCGACCATGATCGTGCTCTACGCGCAGCGCAAGGGGTGGGAGCTCGGCGACGTGTCGGTCGACGTCGACTACGACTACGAGTCCGAGCCGCGGCGCTTCGACGTCCGGGTGCACCTGCCTGCCGGGCTCGGCGACGAGCAGGTCGCCCGCCTCACGCGAGTGGCGAACACCTGCCCCGTGCGCCGTGCGCTCGAGGCGGGATTTCACTTCGAGGAGCGGATCGTCGCGGCCGACGCCGACGTGCGGCGCGAGGCCGCGTAGTCCGCGCGGCGCCGTCCCGCTCAGCGGCCCGCGTCGGCGGGCGCCAGGTGCTCGACGAACCAGGCGGCGGCGAGCCGCGCGACCTCGTCGAGCGCGCCGGGCTCCTCGAAGAGGTGGGTGGCGCCGGGGACGACCGCGAGCTCGCCGTTCTCGCCGAGCGCCGCGAGCGCGTCGCGGTTAAGCTCGAGCACGAGGCGGTCGTCGCCTCCCACGATCAGCAGGACCGGCACCTGCACGCGATCGAGCACGGCCATCGCGAGGTCCGGCCTGCCACCGCGCGAGACGACGGCCTGCACGCGGTCGCCGGCCCCGGCGGCGGCCCACAGCGCCGCGCCCGCGCCGGTGCTCGCGCCGAAGTAGCCGACGGCCAGGGCCGCGAGGTCCGGCTGCTCGGCGGCCCAGGCGGTCGCCGCCTGCAGCCGGCGGGCGAGGAGCTCGATGTCGAAGACGTTGTTGCGGTCGCGCTCCTCCGCCGGCGTGAGGAGGTCGATCAGGAGGGTCGCGAGCCCGGCCTCGGTGAGGACCCCGGCGACGTGCCGGTTGCGCGGGCTGTGGCGGCTGCTGCCGCTGCCGTGCGCGAAGATCACGAGGCCGCGTGCGCCGTGCGGGCGGTGCAGGTCCCCTGCAAGCCGGACGCCGGGCTCGACCGGGATCTCCACGGCCCGGTCGGGCGGCGCGTCGGCGGCCGCCGCGCGCGCCTCGTCGGGGCCGCTCTCCGACGCAGCCTTCGCGAGCAGGTCGGCGACCTGCGCGTCGCTCGTCTGGCCGAAGTCGTCGTACCACGCCCCCACGGCGCCGAGGTCAGGCGGGGTCTCGAGGCAGACCACCTCGTCGGCCTCGGCCTGCAGGCGCTCGACCGCCTGCCAGGAGCCGACCGGCACCGCGAGGACGACCCGCCGCGCGCCGCGCGCGCGCGAGGCGCGGACGCCGGCGGTCGCCGTGCCGCCGGTCGCGAGCCCGTCGTCGACGACGATCGCGGTACGGCCCTCGAGCTCGGTCGCCGGCCGCCCGGCGCGGTAGCGGGCGAGCTGCTCGTCGAGCTCGGCGGTCGCGCGGTCGACGGCGCGCTCGAGCTCCTCGACGCTGATGAGCAGCATGCGCACGGTGCTCGCGTCGAGCACGCGCACGCCGCCTTCGGCGACCGCGCCGATGCCGAGCTCGGGGTTTCCCGGCGCGCCGACCTTGCGCACCGGCAGCACGTCGAGCGGGGCGTGCAGCGCCCGCGCGACCTCGTAGCCCACGGGTACGCCGCCACGCGGCAGCGCGAGCACC
>DATKLF010000092.1:0-12848 GCA_035542555.1 Solirubrobacteraceae bacterium
GCTCGCGGCCGGCTCGCTGCTCGGCGAGGCGGCGCCCGCGTGAGCCCGCCGCCCGAGCGGCGCTTCACGCGCATCGCCAGCACCCCGATCTGGTCCGGGCGGATCGTCAGCGTCACGCGTGACCGGTTCCGCTTCGCCGACGGCCACGAGGTCGAGCGCGAGATCGTCCACCACCCGGGCGCGGTGGGCATCGTCGCCCACGATCAGGCGCACGTGCTGCTCGTGCGCCAGCCGCGTCCGGCGGTCGGGGATCCGGACGCGCTCGAGATCCCGGCCGGGAAGCTCGACGTCGCCGGCGAGCCGCCCCTTGCGACCGCGCGGCGCGAGCTCGCGGAGGAGATCGGGTGCGCGGCCGGGCGCTGGGAGCCGATCCTCGACTACTGCACGAGCATCGGGGTGCTCGACGAGGTCGTCCACCTCTTCCACGCGACGGAGCTGCGCGACGCCCGTGCCAAGGCCGAGGAGGACGAGCGGATCGAGGTCGTGCGCTGGCCGCTCGACGACCTCGGCGGCGCGCTGGCGGCCACGCGCGACTCCAAGACGCTCATCGGCCTCATGTGGCTGCGCGAGCGCCTTCGCGGCTGAGAAGGCCTTTCGAAAAGCCGCGCGGCGTGGATGCGGGCATCCGCGGCGTCGTACGCCACGCGGCCGCTCGCCGATGCAACCAGCATCGGCTCCGCGACCGCGCGCCGCCCGCCATCCACGGCTGCTCCGCCCCACGCCCCGCGGCTCATTTCGAAACACCTTCTGAGCCTGCGGCTCGCACACGACGTTGCACCGGCAAGGAAGGGCGCTCGGGCATCCCGAACCGTAGGGGGATGGCACTCGCGCCCGCCCAGACGACCCGCCCGTTCGAGCACCAGGTCCTCGATTTCCTGGCCTACCTGGAATTCGAGCGCGGGCTCTCGCGCAACACTCTGGAGGCCTACCGGTCGGACCTCCTGCAGTACGGCGCCTACCTGGAGCGCCGCGGGGTGGACGTGCTCGTCGCTCAGCACGGTGACGTCGCCGGCTTCCTGGACGAGCTCGCCGCGGGCGCCGGCGATCGCGCGCCGGTCGCGCCCGCCACGCTGCAGCGCAAGGCGGCCTGCCTGCGCTCGTTCTACCGGCACCTGCGCCGCCAGGAGCTGATCGATCACGATCCGACCGCCGACCTGCGCGCGCCGCGCAAGACCCAGCGCCTGCCGTCCGTCCTCAGCCGCGACGAGGTCGCCCGCCTGCTCGACGCCCCGCGCGGCGGGTCCCCGGCGGCGATCCGCGACCGGGCGCTGCTCGAGCTGATGTACGCCTGCGGGCTGCGCGCCTCCGAGGCCACCGGCCTGCTCGTCGGCGATGTGGACCTCGACGCGGGCATCCTGCGCGCCCGCGGCAAGGGCTCCAAGGAGCGGCTGGTCCCGATCGGCCGCGAGGCCGTGACCGCTGTGCGCTACTACCTGCGCCATGGGCGTCCGCGACTGGTCGGCCTGCGCGAGGAGCCGCACCTGTTCGTCAACCAGCGCGGCGGCGGGCTCACGCGCCAGGGGCTCTACAAGATCGTCCAGGGCCACGCCGCCGCAGCCGGGCTCCAGGACCGGATGAGCCCGCACACGCTGCGCCACACGTTCGCGACGCACCTGCTCGCGGGCGGCTGCGACCTGCGCGCGCTGCAGGAGATGCTCGGCCACGCCGACATCGCCACGACCCAGATCTACACGCACCTGTCCGCCGAGCGGCTCAAGGACCAGTACTTCCGCGCCCATCCGCGGGCGAGCGCCTGAGCGCCCTGCGGCTCGCGCTCAGGCCGGCGCCTGCGCCGCCTCCAGCCGAGCGGCCGCCAGCAGCTCGCGGCTGTCGGAATTCGACACGAGCGTCATCGCGAGGATCGCGCCGATGAGCGCGAGCCCCGCGCCGGTCAGGAACGCGGCCTGGAAGCCCGTCGTGAGCGCCTGCGCCGGCGGGCCGGAGACCGCGCCGGTGCGAGCCGTCGCGACCGCCGCGAGGATCGCGAGCCCGAGCGCGCCCCCGACCTGCTGGCCGGCGTTGAGCAGGCCGCTTGCCAGGCCGGCCTCATGCTCGGCGATGCCCGAGGTCCCGCCGATCGTGACGCTCACGAACGACAGGCCGAGCCCGATGGCGGCGACGAGCTCCGGACCGAGCACGTCGCCCAGGAAGCTGCCGTTCGGATCGATCTGCGTCCACCACAGCAGGCCGGCGGTGACGAACAGCATCCCGGTCACGAGCACCGGCTTGAAGCCGACGCGGTTGGTCAGCTGGGAGCCCGCGCCGGCGGCGAGGATGATCGTCAACCCGAGCGGCAGGTAGGACAGCCCGGAGCGGATCGCCGACCAGTGCAGCACCTGCTGCATGTACAGGGAGATGAAGAAGAACATCGCGAACAGCGACGCCGCGAGCAGCAAGCCGACGACGTAGGAGCCCGTGCGCGTCCGCGAGGAGAACACGTCGAACGGAACCAGCGGCGCCTTCGAGCGGCGCTCGATCATGACGAACGCGACGAGCAGCAGCAGGCTCACCGCGATGAGCGCGATCGTCTCGGCTGAGCCCCAGCCGGCGCTGTTCGCGTTCACCAGCGAGTAGACGAGCAACGAGAGCCCGGCGGTGACGGTGGCCGCGCCGCCCACGTCGAAGGTGTCGGGTCGCTCCTGCGCGCGGCTCTCGGCGATCAGGCGCGGCGCGAGGACGACGGCGCCGACGGCGATCGGCACGTTCACGAACAACACCCAGCGCCAGTTCAGGTACTCGGTCAGCACGCCGCCGAGGAGGACGCCGACCGCGCCGCCGGATCCCGCGACGGCGCCCCAGACGCCAAGCGCGCGGTTGCGCTCCGTACCCTCGGCGAACGTCGTCGTGAGGATCGACAGCGCTGCGGGGGAGAGCAGGGCGGCACCCAGGCCCTGGACGGAGCGCGCGCCGATCAGCATCGCCTCGCTCTGCGCGAGACCGCCGACGAGTGAGGCGGCGGCGAACAGCGCCAGGCCCGCCATGTAGACGCGCCGGCGGCCAAGGAGGTCCGCCAGGCGACCGCCGAGCAGCAGGAAGCCGCCGAACGTCAGCGTGTAGGCGTTGACGACCCAGGAAAGGTTGTCCTGGGAGAAGCTCAGTGCGCGGCCGATCGACGGCAGCGCGACGTTCGTGATCGAGGCGTCGAGGACGACGACGAACTGGCTGGCGGCGAGCAGGGCGAGGATGAGGCCCTTGTGGACTCCGCCGACGTGTGTCGAACGCGGTTGGAGGGTGGGCTGCGTGGTCGTCGACATCGATGCGCTCCCGGGATGAAGGATCGAGCCCCTTGGGCTAGAATGATGTCGGAACAGGAGTTCCGGTTCCGCTTGCTCGTAACCATAGCGGAACCGCTGTTCCGGTTCCGAGAGTGATGCCGCCCGCCGACACCACAGCCCCCGCCCGCCCGATGCGCGCCGATGCGCGGCGCAACCGCGAGCACCTGCTCGCAGCGGCCCGCGCGGCCTTCGCCGAGCACGGCATCGACGTGCAGATCGACGACATCGCGCAGCGCGCCGGGCTCGGCGTGGGGACGCTCTACCGCCACTTCGCGACCAAGGAGGAGCTCTTCTGCGCGCTCGCCGTGGAGCACTTCTCTGCGCTCGCCGATCGCGCCGAGGCCGCACGCGACGCCCCGGGCTCCCCGTGGGAGCGCCTCTCGGGGCTGCTCTACGACGCCGCGCGCCAGGTCGAGGGCGATGCCGCCATGTCGCAGATCATGGCCGAGCGCCCCGAGCTGATGGAGTGCGCGGCGCCGGAGAAGGCACGCCTGCTGCAGGCGATCGGCGCGATCATCACGGCCGGCGTCGCAGCCGGGGAGCTGCGCCCCGACGCGAGCGTCGACGACATCCCGGCGATCATGTGCGGCGTGGGACAGGTCATGACGACCGCACCGTGGCGCCCCGGCGCGGGCTGGGAGCGCTTTCTGCAGATCGCGCTCGACGGCCTGCGCTTCGGCGCCCGGGCCAACCGCTGAGCGTCCGAGCGCGCCGCAGGCTGTGCGAGCATCGCTGCCGATGCCCGGCGGCCCACCCGACAGCCTCGAGCCGCGCCGCGCCTTCGTCGTCGTGATCGACGCGCTCGGCGCCGGGGCCGAGCCGGACGCCGCCGCCTATGGGGACGCCGGGGCGAACACGCTGCTGCACGTCGCCGAGCTGTGCGGCGGGCTGCGCCTGCCCGCACTCGAGCACCTGGGGCTGGGGAACATCCTGCCGCTCCCTGGGGTCGCGCCCTCGCCGGCGCCCGTGGTCCACGGGCGTCTCGCCCACCAGGGCCCGGGCAAGGACTCGACGAGCGGCCACTGGGAGCTCATGGGCGTCGTCGTCGAACACGCGCTGCCGACCTACCCCGACGGCGTGCCGCCGCGGGTCGTCGAGCGGATCGAGGCCGCGATGGGCCGGCGAACGTGCGGCGGGGGCGTCATGGACGGCCTGGCGGCGATCGCGCAGCTCGCGCCTCATCACCTGGCGACCGGCGACCTCATCCTCTACACCTCGGTGGACTCGGTCCTCCAGCTGGCCGCGCACACCGACGTCGTTTCCGAGGCCGAGCTCGTCCGCGCCTGCGCTGCGGCGCGCGCGGCGCTGACCGGCCAGGACGCGGTGGGCCGCGTGATCGCACGGCCGTTCACCGGGCGCCCCGGGGCGTTCGAGCGCACCAGCGGGCGCCGCGACTTCGCGCTCGAGCCGCCGGCGCGCTCGCACCTCGACGCGCTGCACGACCGCGGCGTCCCCGTCCACGCCGTCGGCAAGGTCGCCGACCTCTTCGCCGGGCGCAGCATCGACCGCTCACATCCGGGGTCGACGAACGCGCAGGCCCTCGCATCGCTCGACGTCCTCGTCGACGAGCTCGACGGCGGCATGGTGTTCGCGAACCTCATCGAGACCGACCAGCGCTTCGGACACCGCAAGGACGTCGAGGGGTTCCACCGCGCGCTGCGCGAGATCGACGCCGCGGTCGGCGCCTGGCTGCAGCGGCTCGGCCCGGGCGACATGCTCGTCATCACCGCCGACCATGGTGTCGACCCCGCGCTCGCGCACTTCGATCACACGCGCGAGCAGGTGCCGCTGCTCGCACGGTTCCCGGCGCGCCGCCGAACGCGACACGACGGGGTGCTTGCCGACGTCGGGGCCTCGGCGCTGCGCTGGCTCACCGGGCAGGACGAGCGCGCGCTGCCAGGAACGCCGTTCCTCTGACCGTATCCTGGAGGCCGTGCCCGAGCTCCCCGAGGTCGAGACGATCCGCCGGCGCCTGGCGCCCGTGCTCGCCGGCCGGAGGGTCCGCACGCTCGGCGTGCTCGACCCGCGCTGGTGTGCGCCGGCCGATCCGGCGGCGCTGACGGACGCGCTCACCGGCCGCCGGATCGAGGCGCTCGGCCGGCGGGGGAAGTGGCTTGTCGTGACCTTCGAGGACGAGCTGCACCTCGTGCTGCACCTGCGGATGACGGGAACGTGGCTCTACGACCCCGCGCCCGACGTGCCTCACCAGCGCGTCGTGATCGAGCTCGACGACGGGCACGAGCTGCGCTTCTGCGACCCGCGGCGCTTCGGCACCGGCGAGCTCGTGCTCGGTGACGGGGCGCTGGCGGCGTTCTTCGCCGCGCGCATCGGGCTCGAGCCGCTCGACGGCGAGCTCGACGGCGCGGCGCTGCACGCGCTCACGCGGGGTCGGCAGGCGCCCGTGAAGGCCTTCCTCCTGGACCAGCGCCGGATCGCCGGCGTGGGGAACATCTACGCCGACGAGGCGCTGTTCCGCGCCGGGATCCACCCGCTGCGCCGCACCGGCGCGCTGCGGCGCGCGCAGAGCGAGGCGCTGGCGGGGTCGGTCCGCGACGCGCTGCGCGCCGGGCTGCAGGCCGGCGGCGCGACGATCGACGACTTCCGCCACCCGGACGGGGTCCGCGGCGGCTTTCAGCACGAGTTCCTCGTCCACCGCCGCGAAGGCGAGGCCTGCCCTCGCTGCGGGGGGCCGATCGTGAAGTTCGTCGCCGCCGGGCGCGGCACGTACGCGTGCGAGACCTGCCAGCCCCGCCCGCGCGCGGTCAGGCGGCCGCGGAGGCCAGGTCGTCGAGACGCCCGCTCTGGTCGGCCATGACCAGCTCGCGGAACCCGCCGAGCAGCGTGTCGCCGATGACGACCTGGGGGAAGCTCAGCATGCCGGTCCGCTCGAGCAGGGCCGCGCGTCCCTCCGGGTCCTTCGCCAGATTGACCTCTTCGTACGCGATGCCGCGCTTGGCGAGCAGGTCCTTGGCGCGCGCGCAGAACGAGCACGGATCGGTCGAGTAGACGATGACGTTCGCCATTACTTCATTACGTATAGCAGGGGGCGCCGCGTGGCCGGCCCGCTGACGACCGAGGGCGTCGTGCTGCGCTCGATCCGCTACGGCGAGGCCGACCGGATCGTGCACGTCTACACGCCGATGCGCGGACGCATCGGTGCGATCGCCAAGGGCGTGCGGCGGGCGCGCAGCCGCTTCGGCGGGCGCCTGGAGCCGTTCTTCCGGGTCGAGCTGGGCCTGCACGAGGGGCGCAGCGACCTGCTGACCGTCACCAGCGCGCAGACGGTCGCGCCGTACGCGCGCCTGCGCAGCGACGCGGGGGCCCTCGACGGCGCGGCGCGCGCCTGCGACGCCGTCGCGCGCATCTTCGACTCGGGCGAGCCGCACCCGGAGGTCTTCAACCTGCTGTGCACGTACCTCGCACTGCTCGACGCCGACCCGGCCGCGGCGACGCCGGCGCGCCAGCTGGCCTTCCGGCTGAAGCTGCTGCTCGCCGCCGGGTTGGCCCCGCAGCTGGCCGCGTGCGCGACCTGCGGGGAGGGCGACCACATCACCGGCTTCTCGCCCGCGGCCGGCGGCGTGGTCTGCGCGGCGTGCGAGGCCGGGTCATTCCCGCTCGACGCCGAAACGCACACGTTCCTGGCCGAGGCGCTCGGGCGGCCGCTGGCGCAGACCCCGGCCGCGGACGCGCGGATCTGGCGGCTGGCCGACCGCGCCGTCACCGAGACCGCGGCCCACCACGGGCACATCCGCCTGCGTGCTGCCGCCTGAGAGAATCGCCGTCGTGGACCCGCACGCCGATCCCGGACCCGTCGCCGCGGGCTTCGCCGAGCGGCGTGCGGCGCTCGAGGCGGCAACGCTCTCGCCGCTGGCCGCGCGCTCGTGGCCGGCCCGCCGGCAGACTGCGGAGGCCGACTGCGGACTGCGCTCGCCACTGCAGCGCGACCGCGACCGCATCGTGCACTGCAAGGCGTTCCGGCGCCTGAAGCACAAGACCCAGGTGTTCGTCTCGCCCGAGGGCGACCACTACCGCACGCGGCTCACCCACACGCTCGAGGTCACGCAGATCGCCCGCACGGTGGCCCGCGCGCTGCGCCTCAACGAGGACCTGACCGAGGCGATCGGGCTCGGACACGACCTCGGCCACCCGCCGTTCGGGCACATCGGCGAGGCGGTGCTCGACGACTGCCTGCGCGAGCGCTTCGGCGGGTCGTTCCGCCACTACGAGCACTCGCTGCGCGTCGTCGAGGTGCTCGAGCGCGGTGGCATCGGCCTGAACCTCACCGCTGACGTGCGCGACGGGATCGCCTGCCACTCGGGGCGAGCGCCGATGCCGCGCACGCTCGAGGGGCGGATCGTGCGCATCGTCGACCGCGTCGCCTACATCAACCACGACATCGACGACGCGGTGCGCGCCGGCGTGCTGCGCGAGGAGCGCCTGCCGCCCGGGCCGCTGGCGGTGCTCGGGCGGACCGGCTCCCAGCGGATCGACGCGCTCGTGCACGACCTGGTCGAGCACTCCGAGCCTGCCGGGGACATCGTCCAGGGGGAGGAGGCGGGTGCGGCGATGGACGAGCTGCGCGCGTTCATGTTCGAGCACGTCTACCTGGGCCCGAGCGCGCGCACCGAGCATGCGCGCATCGAGCGCGTGATCCGCACCCTGTTCGACCACTACGCGGCGCAGCCCGACCTGATCCCCGACGGCGGGGGGGTGCCCGGGGCGGGCACGGGCCAGCGGGTCTTGGACTACCTCGCCGGCATGACCGACCGCTACTGCATCCGCGTGTTCGAGCGGCTCACGGTGCCCGAGTCGTTCGCCGCGTAGCCTGGACCGCAATGGCCCTGTACACGGACGAGTCGATCGAGCGCCTGCGCCAGGCGGTTGACATGGCCGACCTCGTCGGGGCGCGGACGGACCTGCGCCGCTCCGGGCACCAGCTGATGGGCTGCTGCCCCTTCCATGAGGAGCGCACCCCGTCGTTCAGCGTGGACCCCGACCGCAAGGTCTTCCACTGCTTCGGCTGCGGCGAGGGCGGAGACCTCTTCCGGTTCGTCGAGCTCACCGAGGGCCTGCGCTTCCGCGAAGCCGTCGAGCACCTCGCCGACCGCTACGGCGTGCAGCTCGAACTGACGGAGGAGGACCCGCGCGCTGCCGAGCGCCGCCGCGAGCGCGAGCGGCTGCTGGAGCTGCTCGAGCGCACGGCGTCGTGGTATGTGCGACTGCTCTGGGAGTCCGATGAGGCCGAGGCGTCGCGGCGCTACCTGCTCGGCCGAGGCCTGGAGGAGCAGCAGCTGCGCGAGTTCCGCGTCGGCTACGCCCCCAGCGCCTGGGACGGCGTCCTGCTGGCCTCGCGCCGTGCGGGGTTCAGCGAGCGCGAGCTCTACGACGCGGGGCTCGTGCGCCGCGCGCGCGGCGGGCAGCTCTACGACTACTTCCGCCGGCGGATCATGTTCCCGCTGTGCGACGCGCGCGGGCGCGTGCTCGGCTTCGGCGGGCGCGCCGTCGGGGCCGATCAGCAGCCGAAGTACGTGAACTCCACCGACAACGCCGTCTACCACAAGGGGCACCACCTCTTCGGGGCGGACCACGCGCGTGCCGCCGCCGCCAGGGCGGGGCAGGTGGTGGTGTGCGAGGGCTACACCGACGTCATCGCCCTGCACCAGGCGGGGCTGCGCAACACGGTCGGCCTGATGGGCACCGCGCTCACCGACGAGCAGGTGGCCGAGCTGGCGCGCCTGGCGCCGGTGGTCGTGCTGGCGCTCGACGCCGACGCCGCGGGCCAGGAGGCGATGCTGCGCGCCGCGAAGGTCGCCGCGGGGCGGCGCCTGGAGCTGCGTGTCGTGGCGCTCCCCGAGGGCAGCGACCCGGCGGACGTCGTGGCGGGCGAGGGGCCCGAGGGGATGCGCGAGCGCGTCGCGGCGTCGGTCCCGTTCGTGCGCTTCCGCGTCGAGCGCGAGCTCGCGCGCGGCGACCTGGCCGACGCCGAGGGCAAGGACCGCGTGGTGGCCGGGCTGCGGCCGGTGTTCGCAGGCCTGCCCCCGAGCGCGATGCGCGATGAGCTCACCGAGCTTGCCGCGGCCCGGCTCGGGGTTGGGGGGGCGAAGCTGACCGAGTGGCTCGCGCAGGCACCAACGCGGGCCACAGCCCCGGCGCGCGCGGCGACCGGCCCTTCCACCACCCCCGCGCAGGCGCCGCGGCCGGCACCGACGCAGCTCCTGGGTCCCTCCGCGCGAATCGAGCGGGCGTTCCTCATCCAGTGCATCGCGCTGCCGGGGCAGGGACGCGCGGCGCTCGCGGCGCTCGACCTCGACGAGGATCTGACGGTCCCGGTCTACCGCCGTGCGGCAGCGCTGCTGCGTGACGCGCCCGGCGGCGAGAGCGAGGCGCCGCACGCGCCCGCCGGCGACGAGGAGCTCGGGCGGGTGATGGCCGAGCTGTACACCCGCGCCCGGCAGGCGAGCCCCTCGCACGCCGCGCTGGAGGCCGAGCGCCTGCGCCTGCAGATGGAGCGCCTGGAGCGCACGATCGCCGCCTCGCGCCACGGCGCCGCCGCCGACCTCGCCGGGCTCGTCGCGCGCCGCGAAGAGCTGCGCGCGCAGGTCGAACGCAAGGTCGAGGAGACGCTCGTGGAGTCGCGCGCGGTGGACTGAGTCCGTCCGCGAGGCGAACTAGTGTTCGCCTCGTATGGACGTCCACCGGATTCGTCGGTACGTCGAGGACGGCCGCACGCTCGGCGAGGTCGCCGAGCTCGCCGGCGTGAGCCGCGACACCGCCCGCCGCTGGCTGCGCGAGCTGGGCCTGCAGACGGCGCGCATGCGCGCGCTGCGCGAGAACGCCGCGGCCCGGGCGGGGGAGGAGACGGAGGTCGAGCGGAGCTGCCGAGGAGAAGTCGTTTACGATCCGCAACGGGGACACGCGCGCGCTCGCGCTGATGCGCGCCGAGGCGCGCAAGTGCGTCCTGCTGTGCGCGAACTGCCACGCGGAGGTCGAGGCGGGCGAGACCGCACTGCCCGCGTTGGCGTACCATGCAGCGTCGGTGGCCACCGCCACCGATGCGTGATCCGGGGTAGCTCAACGGCAGAGCTCTCGACTGTTAATCGAGCGGTTGTGGGTTCGAATCCCACCCCCGGAGCTTCCTCGAGGTCGTAGCCACGCCGCTGACGGGGCATAGAATCGCCTGATGCCCATCAGGCGCGGCGGGAGGCCGGGCACTGCGGCGGCGCTCGCCGCGGCGATGGTCGCTGCGGGCCTCGTCGCGGCCCCTGCTGAGGCGCAGCAGCCCTACCCGGACATCGCCGTCAGCCAGATGGTCTCGAGCAACCTCGTCCAGCGCGGCGCCCCCGTGACCATCACGATGACCGTCACGAACGTCGGGACGGCGCCGACCGACGCCGTGCTCGACACGCTCCCGCGGCGCGTGCAGGCGAGCATCGGGACCAATGACCCGTACACGTCGGTGACGACGACGCAGGGGTCGTGCTCGACGTCGATGGACGCCTACGCAAGGCCGACGCCGGGCGATCCCGGCACGCCCATCCTCCACTGCGACCTCGGCACGCTGGGCGCCGGGGTGAACGCGGTCGTGACGGCTGTCGTGCAGATGAACCTCGCGGCCGATTTCTTCGTGTTCGCCTCGCCCCCCACGGGGCCGGACAGCAACATCCTGAACGACGAAGCCAACGACATCGTCAACGTGAGCGCGCCGCCGGTCGTGACGGGGTCGAACAAGATCAGGCTCGGCGGGCTGCCGGCCGGGTGCGTGTCCGGCGACCTGCACCTCACGGTCACGGCGCCGGCCGCGCCCGCTCCCACACAGGTCGAGGCGTACGCCGGCATCCAGGAGACGGCCGACGGCGTGCCGACCCCGTGGAAGGCGAGCGTCCGCGGACGGCGGCTCACGGCGACGGTCCCGACGTCGAAGATCGTCGTCACGCGCTACACGCCGGGGCGCGACCGCGTGCGCTTCGACGACCCGTACACGATCCACGTCGTCGTGCACCGCCACCGGGCACCCGCGATCAAGGCCCTGATCACCTTCAAGATCTGCGCCGCGCCGCTGCACGGCCTGGCGATCTGACCGGCTCAGCGCCGCCCCGCGGCCAGCTCCTCCACCAGCGCCGCCGCGTCGCTCGCGGGGTCGCGCGCGGCGTACCACGCCGCGAGCTCCTCGGCGCGCGCCTTCAGGCGCGGATCGCCGAGCGCGCGCTGGACGGCGAGGCGCACGCTGCGCGGCCCGATCAGGCGCCGGGGGATGCGTACGCCCGCACCCGCCCAGTCCGCCCGAGCGGCGCACTCGTTCATGTCGCCGGCCATCGGCGCGCCGATGACGACGCACCCGCTCGCGAGCGCGCGCGCGAGCGTGCCGTGGCCGGCGTGGCAGAGGACCGCCGTGCACGCGGGCATCGTGCGGGCGTAGCTCGCCCACGGGGCGATCGTCATCCGCTCGGCTGGCGGTCCGGTCGCGGCCACGAGCGCCTCGCGGTCGCCGATCACGAGCGTGCGCACCCCGTCGAGATGCCGCAGGCCCGTGAGCGCGGCTCGCACGAGCCGCCCGTCCGCATCCTGCGAGGTCGACGGCGCCACCAGCACGAGCGGGCTGTCCCCGGGCGGGAGCGGCACGTCGCCTGCCGGCGGCTCCCACAGCAGCGGCCCGACGACGTGCGCGCCGCGCGGCCAGCTGCGCGGGTACTCGAGCTGGGGAAAGGTCGCGACGAGCGCCAGGCGCTCGGAGATCCCGCCGTGCACCCGCTCCTGCGGCGGCAGGCCGAGCCGCGCGCGCGTCTCGTTGAGCTCCTCCCGTCCGTGGGCCAGGCCGCGGCCCACGAGCGGCGCGAGGGCGTCCCACAGCGCGCGCCCGGCGGGGGTGCGCGGCAGGCGCGCGCCGAGCGAGAACGGCGGCGCGCCCGGGGCCGCGCGCGGGTCGATGTGCGGGATGAGCGTCCCGCACGGGACGCCGGCGAGCTCGGCGGCCAGCGCCGGGGCGAGCGTCAGGATGTCGGAGACGACCGCGTCGGGCTCCAGCTCGCGGATCAGCGGAAGCGTGTCGCGCGTGGCCCGCGTGACGGCCTCGAACGGCTTCAGCGGCCGCTCGCGCGTGGGGAAGACGTGGTACTCGGGCGCTGCGGCGAAGCGCATCCCCTCGCGCTCGACGTCCGGCCGCCAGCGCTCCCACGTCTGCAGCGTGACGTCGTGACCGCGCGCGCGCAGTGCGCGCCCGAGCGCGATCGTCGGGAACGCGTGCCCCGGGTCGCCGAACGCCCCGAGCAGCAGCCGCCGCGGGCGCCCGCCGGCGCCGCCCGCGGCCTCGGCGGGCGCGGCCTCAGGCGGCGTTGAGCTCGGCAATGAGGCGCAGCTGGTGGATCCGGTCCTCGCGCGTGAAGGCCATCGGCGTGACGGCGAGCGTTCCGACGCCCGCGTCGCGGTAGGCCGCGAGCCGATCGCGCACCTGCTCGCGCGTGCCGCACAGCGAGACGGTGTCGATGAGCTCGTCGGGGATCGCCGCCATGGCCTCGTCCTTGCGGCCGTCGAGGTAGAGGTTCTGCACGGTGCGGGCGGCGTCCTCGAAGCCGTAGC
>DATKLF010000093.1:0-4865 GCA_035542555.1 Solirubrobacteraceae bacterium
GCTCGGCGCGCTCGCGGCCCGTGAGGCGGTCGGGGCGTGGCATCAGAGTGCGAGGGTCAGTGGGGTTTCGAGGATCTGGCGGATGCGGGCGAGGAGCTCGGCGGCGTGCGCGCCGTAGAGGATGCGGTGGTCGCAGGCGAGTTCGACGTCCATCTGGTTTGCGATCGTGATCTGGCCGTCGCGGACGGCGGGGCGCGGTTCGAGCGCGCCGACGGAGAGGATCGCAGCCTGTGGGGGGTTGATGACCGCTTCGAAGGAGCGCACGCCGTACATGCCCAGGTTGCTGACGGTGAAGGTGCCGCCGGAGAGCTCGGGTGGGGTGATCTCGCCGGTGCGCACGCGCTCGGCGAGGGTGCGCGCCTCGCTGGCGATCTGCGCCAGGCCCTTGCGGTCGGCGTCGAAGATCGTGGGGACGATGAGGCTGTCCTGGGCGGCCACGGCGATGCCGATGTTCACGCGGCTGTAGCGTTCGAAGTGCCCGTCGCGGTAGGCGCCGTTGGCGGTCGGGTGCTCGGCCAGCGCGATCGCGCAGGCCTTGACGATCAGGTCGTTGTAGGAGGGGACGACCGGGGCGCCGGAGTCCTTCAGCGCTGTGCGCAGCGCCACGCAGGCGTCCATGTCGATCGTCGCGCGCAGGGTGAACGAGGGGACGGTCGCGCGCGACTCGGCCATGCGCCGCGCGATCAGGGCCTGCGTGCGGGAGAGCTCGGTGAGGGCGACCTCGCCCTTGCCGGACGGCGGGCCGGCGGCCGGCGCGGCGGGTGCGGGTGCGGGTGCGGCCGCCGGCGCGGCGGGTGCCGCTGCTGCGGCTGCTGCGGGCGCCGGCGCGGCGGGCGCGCCGCCGGCGGCGGCCTGCACGTCGGCCTTGACGATCCGCCCGCCGGGGCCCGTTCCCGAAAGGCCGTGCAGGTCGACGCCCAGCTCGCGCGCGATCCGCCGCGCCACCGGCGAGGCCTTCACGCGGGCGCCGCCATCGACGTGCGCCGCTGCCGGCGCCGCGGCCGGCTCGGGCGCGGCGGTCACGGCCGGAGCGCTCGGCGCAGCGACGGCCACGGCGGGCGCCGCCGCGACCGCGGGCCCGGCGCCTGCGCCGTTCCCGGCCGCGTCGCCGAGGTTCGCGATCGGCGCGCCCACCGGCAGCGTGTCGCCCTCCTGCGCGAGGATCTCGAGCACGCCGGCAGCGTCGGACTCGTAGGTCATCGTCGCCTTGTCGGTCTCGATCTCGGCCAGCTCGTCCCCGCGCTCCACCTGCTCGCCGGGCTGCTTGAGCCAACGGACGATCGTCCCCTCCTCCATCGAGTCCGACAGGCGCGGCATCACGATCTCGGTCATCACAGGTCCCTGAAGGTCGCGAGCACCGCGTCGACCACCTCGGGCTCGTGGGGGAACGCGATCTGCTCGAGGTTCTTGGCGTAGGGCATCGGGACGTCGGCGCCCGTGACGCGCCCGATCGGGGCGTCCAGGTCGTCGAAGGCCTGCTCCTGGATCAGCGCCGCGAGGTTCGCCCCGACGCCGCCGTGGGGCCAGCCCTCTTCGACGATCACGCAGCGGTTCGTCCTGCGCACGCTCTCGAGGATCGTGTCGAGGTCGAGCGGGCGCAGGGTGCGCGGGTCGATCACCTCGGCCTCGATCTCGTGCTGCTCGCTCAGCAGCGCCGCCGCCTTCTCCGCCGTGACAGCCATGCGCGAGATCCCGACGATCGTCACGTCGCCGCCCTCGCGGCGCACCGCGGCCTTCCCGAACGGCACGACGAACTCATCGTCGTCCGGAACCACACCCCGCTGGCCGTAGAGGTACTCGTGCTCGATGAAGATCACCGGGTTCTCGTCGCGGATCGCCGCCTTCAGCAGGCCCTTCGCGTCGGCGGCCGTGCTGGGAACCGCGACGAGCAGGCCCGGCACGTGCAGGTAGAGCGCCTCCCAGGAGTGCGAGTGCGTCGGCCCGAGCTGGTGCCCGGCGCCCTGCGGCATGCGCACGACGAGCGGCACCTTCACCTGACCGCCGAACATGTAGTGGATGTGCGAGGCGTGGTTGACGATCTGGTCCAGGGCGAGCAGCGAGAAGTTGATCGTCATCAGCTCGACGACGGGCCGCAGGCCGAGCATCGCCGCGCCGACGCCCATGCCGACGATCGTGTTCTCGGAGATCGGGGTGTCGCGCACGCGGCGCTCGCCGAACTCGTCGAGCAGCCCGGCGGTCACCTTGTAGGCGCCGTTGAAGACGCCGATGTCCTCGCCCATGAGGAAGACGCCCTCGTCGCGCAGCATCTCCTCGCGCAGCGCTTGGTTCAGCGCCTCGCGGTAGCGCATCATCGGCATCAGGCGTGCTCCTCGGCGAGGTCCTCGCCCTTGCGCACGCCCGCGCCGCGCTCGTCGACCGAGTACCAGCCCTGGATCTGCCCGCCGAGCACGTAGACGTCGTCGTAGAGCGAGGACGGGTCGGGCACCGGCGAGGCGTCGGCGAACGCGACCGCGTCGTCGGCGGCCTGCCGCGCCGCGGCGTCGAGCTCGGCGCGCTCGTCCTCGGTGATCACGGTCTCGGCGACGAGGCGGTCGCCGAAGGTGATGATCGGGTCGCGCTTGCGCCACTCCTCGACCTCGGCCTTCGTGCGGTACTCCTCGGGGTCTGCCATCGAGTGGCCGCGGAAGCGGTAGGTCAGCGCCTCGACGAGCACGGGGCGGCGCTCCTCGCGGGCGATGCGCAGCGCCTCGGTGGTCACGTGGAAGGTGTCGACGACGTCCATCCCGTCGCACTCCATCCCGGGGACCCCGAAGCCCTCGCCCTTGACCTGCAGGTCGGTCACCGCCGAGTGGCGCTCGAGCGCGGTGCCCATGCCGAAGCGGTTGTTCGTGACCATGAAGACGACGGGCAGGCGCCACAGCGCCGCGAGGTTCATCGTCTCGCCGAACGTCCCCTGGTTGGAGGCGCCGTCGCCGAACTGGCAGACCGTCGCGTCGTCATTGCCCATGTAGTCGGCTGCGAGGCCGAAGCCCGCCGCGATCGGCAGGTTGCCACCGACGATGCCGTAGCCGCCCATGAAGCGCCGCGGCAGGTCGAACATGTGCATCGAGCCGCCGCGGCCGTGGCAGAGCCCGTCGACGCGCCCGAACAGCTCGGCCATGACCCGCCCGGGCGGGCTGCCGCGCGCGATCGTCTGCCCGTGTGAGCGGTAGGTGGAGATGAGGTAGTCGGTGTCGCGCATCGCGCGGACGGTCCCGACCATCGAGGCCTCCTCGCCGATCGCCAGGTGCAGGAAGCCGCCGATCTTCGCGCGCGCGTACTGCTCGCCGGCGCGCTCCTCGAAGTGCCGGATGAGGAGCATGGTCTCGAACCACTCGCGTGCGACGTCGGGCTCCGGCAGCGGGTGATCGGCCATGTCGGCGCAAGCCTAGTGGGTCCGGTGCGCCGGTCCGCTGCGAAACCACCCGACCGTCGGGATTGGCGTACGGTTCGCGCGGTGCTCGTCTACGAGGCGCACACCGACGCGGTCCCGGCGACCGCCTGGGCCCTGATCGCCTGCCCGTCGCGCTGGCCGGAGTGGGCGCCGCACGTGCGCGGCGGCTGGCACCTGGGCTGGCCGCAGGTGCAGGAGGGCGCCTTCGGCGCGGCGCGGCTGTTCGGCGCGGTGCCGGTCCCGGCGCGGATCACGCGCGTCGACCCCGGGCGTGCGTGGGAGTGGCGCGTCGGCCTGGTGCGGATGGACCACGTCGTCGAGGGTGACGAGGAGGGCAGCGTCGTGCGGTTCACGGTCAACGCCCCCGGGCCGCTCGAGGCGACGCTGCGCCGCACCTACGGCCCGTTTCTGCAGCGCCTCGTCGAGCGCCTCGCGCGCACCGCCGACGAGGCCGTCGCCGCGCACGGCGGCTGACCCCGCGCGCCGAGCGTCCCCGACTGCCGCCTCTGCGGGGCCACCAGGGACGTTCGGGGTTGGGGCGCGGCCGACCCCGCGCGCCGAGCGTCCCTGGCTGCCGCCTCTACGGGGCCACCAGGGACGTTCGGGGTGGGCGCTCAATCGATGTCCGCCGGGTCGAACGCCGCCCAACGCGCGTAGAACTCCTCGGCCTCGAGCGTGTCGAGGTCGGCGCGGATCTCGGCTTCCAGGCGGGAGGTTGCGCGCCCCGGGACGTCCCAGAAGAGCACGACCTCCATGTCGTCGAGTCCGACGATCTCAAGATGGTCGACGCGGTCGGGTGCCGCGAGCCGCGCCGGCGCGTGGCCGGTGCGCGTGACGATCAGCCGGTAGGCGGAGCGGGCGAGCATCAGCGGGCCAGCGCAGCGGCCGCCTGCTCGAGCGCGTCGTCGCCGTGGGCCAGCACGCCGGACGCCCACACGGCCGGCACCCGGCGGACGCCCCGCTCGGCGGCCTGCGCCGTCGCCGCGGCGAGCGCCTCGCGCGTGGAACGCAGCCCGCAGGCCTTGAGCAGCGCCGCCGGGTGCATCTCGCAGGCCGAGCCGGCGATCACGACGTTGTCGGGCTCGGACATCGGCCGGCCGGCGGCGTAAGCCTGACGGAACGCCGCCAGGGCGAACGCGACCGTGCGCCCGATCTGGCGCGCGTGGGTCGCCGCCAGCATCCCGAGCTGGCTGTCGAAGGGCAGCGGCTCGGGCCAGCGCAGCGGCTGCAGGCCGCGCTCGCGCGCGATGCGCTCGATCATCGCGCGGTCAGGGGCGAAGGGCTCGCCGGCCGGGAGGTCGCGCGCGAGCACCGGCACCCACTCCGTCGCCACCGGCATCAGCTGCAGGATCCGCTCGGCGCTGAGGTACGCCTCCGGGATGGCGAGGTCGAAGTAGAAGACGCTCAACCCTGGATGAGCCAGCCGTCGGCGGCGCGCGCGGCCTCGAGCACCGCCTCGCTGAAGGTCGGG
>DATKLF010000094.1:0-5373 GCA_035542555.1 Solirubrobacteraceae bacterium
CAACACGCACCTCGCGCGGGTTGAGCAGATCAAGCGCTTCACGATCGTCCCGGGCGACTGGCTCCCCGGCGGCGACGAGCTGACGCCCACGATGAAGCTCAAGCGCAAGCCCATCACCGAGAAGTACGAGGCCGACATCGACGCGCTCTACGCCGCCTGACGCGCGGCTCGCGCCGCGCCGCCGCCGCTGGCGCTGGCGCTGGCGCTGGCGCCGAGCGTCCCGCGTTGCCGCGTATGGGAGGCCGCCAGGGACGTTCGGTGTGGGCGGGCGCCGCTGGCGCTGGCGCCGAGCGTCCCGCGTTGCCGCGTATGGGAGGCCGCGAGGGACGTTCGGTGTGGGGGTCAGGCGACGTGGGCGCGCGTCACCTCGGCCGGTGAGCGTGCGCCGAGCAGCGCGAGCGACGTGCGCAGCTCGGCGCGCAGCAGCTCGAGCACCTCGCGCACCCCGGCCTCGCCGGCGACCGCGAGCCCCCACAGCACGGGGCGGCCGACGAGCACGGCGCGCGCGCCGAGCGCCAGCGCGGTCAGCACGTCCGTCCCGCGGCGCACGCCGCCGTCGACATAGACCTCGAGCCGCGCGCCGACCGCGTCGACGACCTCGGGCAGGATGTCGGCGGTCGCCGCGACGCCGTCGAGCTGGCGCCCGCCGTGGTTGGAGACGATCACGCCGGCTGCGCCGTGTTCGCAGGCCAGCTCCGCGTCCTCGGCGGTCTGCACGCCCTTGACGATCACCGGGAGGCCGCACTCGCCGGCGAAGCGCTCGAGGTCGGCCCAGGTGACGGTCGGGTCGACGACCGCGAAGAACTCCTCGACGCTGACGCCGGCCGAGCGGCCGAGCGCGGTGTTGACGGCGGGCATCTCGAGGTCCGCCGGCACGCGGAAGCCGGTCCGGTGGTCGCGCTCGCGGCGCCCGGGAACCGGTGCGTCGACCGTCACCACGATGCCGGTGAACCCGTGCTCGGCAGCCTGCGCGACGAGCCCACGCGAGATCGAGCGGTCGCGCGTGACGTACAGCTGAAACCAGCGCGGCGCCTGCGGCGCGGCCGCGGCCACGTGGGCCGGCGTCGAGGTCGCCAGCGTCGAGAGCGTCATCAACGTGCCGGCGCCGGCGGCGGCGCGCGCGGTCGCCTCCTCGCCGTCGGGGTGCGCCATGCGCTGCAGCGCGGTGGGAGCGAGCAGCACCGGCAGCGAGACCGGGCTGCCGAGCACGGTCGTCTCGGTCGTCACCGCGCCGACGTCGACCAGGACACGCGGGCGCAGGCGCCTGCGGGCCCAGGCCTCGCGGTTCTCGCGCAGCGTGCGCTCGTCCGCCGCCCCACCCGCGTAATACCCGAGCGCCCCGGCGGGCAGCTGCTCCTGCGCGAGACGCTCGTAGTCGTCGAGGTTCACGGGGTCCGGCGCGTGCATCGGGGCGCGAGCCTACCCGCTCGTACACTGTGCCCCATGGCTTCCGAGCGGCAGATCGACGTCGGCGGCGTGCTCATCGGCGGCGGCGCGCCCGTCGCCGTCCAGACGATGACGAAGACCGAGACGGCGAACATCCCGGCGACGCTCGACCAGATCCGCCGGGTCGCCGACGCCGGCGCCGACCTCGTCCGGGTTGCGGTCCCGCGCGACGAGGACGCCGAGGCACTGCGCACGATCGTCGCCCAGTCGCCGATCCCGGTGATCGCCGACATCCACTTCAACCACACGCTCGCGATCAAGGCGATCGACGCAGGCGCCGCCTGCGTGCGCCTGAACCCCGGGAACATCGGCGGGCCGGAGAAGGTCGCCGAGGTGATCGCCAAGGCCAACGAGCACGGCACGCCGATGCGCATCGGCGTGAACTCCGGCTCGCTGCCCAAGCACCTGCGCGAGCTGGAGTACACGAACCCGGTCGAGGCGCTCGTCACCGCCGCCGTCGAGTTCGTCGAGCTCATGGAGCGCCTGCGGTTCACGAACTTCAAGGTCTCGATGAAGTCGACGAGCGTGCCGAACACGATCGCCTCGAACCGCATGCTCGCCGAGCGGATCCCGTACCCGCTGCACCTCGGCGTGACCGAGGCGGGGACGAAGTACACGGGCTCGCTGAAGTCCGCGGTCGGGCTGGGGACGCTGCTGGCCGACGGGATCGGCGACACGATCCGCATCTCGCTCTCGACGTTCCACGCCGAGGAGGAGGTCAAGGTCGCCTGGGAGATCCTCAAGGCGCTCAAGCTGCGCGAGCGCGGCCCGGTGCTCATCGCCTGCCCGACGTGCGGGCGCCTGCAGTTCGACATGGACTCCGTGGTCGTGGAGATCGAGCGGCGCCTGGAGGCCTACGAGGACCCGATCGAGGTCTCCGTGCTCGGCTGCGCGGTGAACGGGATCGGCGAGGCGCGCCACGCCGACTTCGGCATCACCGGCGCCAAGGACGCCGGGATGATCTTCTCCAAGGGTGAGCCGCTGAAGAAGGTGTCGACCGACCGCCTGGTCGACGAGCTGTTCGCCGAGATCGACCGCTACTACGCGGCGGGCAAGCGCGTTGTGCGCGACGACGTGGCGGCGGCGGAGGCCGCCGCCTGGCTCTCGGAGAACGAGGACACGAGCGCGATGACGCCCGAGCGCCTGGCCCAGCTCGAGGCGCAGGCCAACGATGCCGCGGGTGGCGGGGATGCCGTCCTGCAGATCGACGAGCAGGCCTCGCCGGTCGCGGGCCGGCGCTTCACGCGCGCCTGAACGTCCCTACTTCGTGGGCGCGACCGTCTGGGCGGCGGTCGTGACCGTCCTGCTGGCCCCGGTCGCCGGGTCGGTGAGCGCGTAGCTGTAGCGGAACGACGCCTTGGCGTTCACCGTCGTGGTGAAGGCGAAGAAGCCCTGGGTGTTCGTCGTCAGCGTCTTGATGGTCGTGTACGCGCTCTTGCCGGCGAGCTTTCGCTGCACGGTCACCTGCGCCGCGCCGCCGCGGCGCACCTGGCCCCAGATCGTCGCGGTCCGCCGGCCCTTCGGCAGGTCCACCCACAGCGGGTTGGGGAACGACACGCGCGAGGGCTTCGCCCGGCCGTCGTAGAAGTACAGGCCGGACTGCCAGCCGGCGTAGGCCTTCGCGCCCTGGCCCTTGTTGCCGACCGGGTCGTCGCGCCAGAGGTACTGGATCAGCATCTTCACGCGCGGCTGGCGCCAGGCGAGGTAGTCGGACTCCTGCAGCCAGGCGTTCTGCTGCGCGAGCGTCACGCCGAGGTAGGGGTCCGGAGGGTTCGTCTGGTAACCGAACTCGGTGAAGTACAGGTTGAACTTGCGGCTCGCGCCGGCGCCGTTGATCAGGCCGCCGGTCTGCTGGACGGCGTCGACGGTCTTGAGGAGCCGTGGGATGTCGGCGATCCCGGCGTCATCGGCGTTCGGGTATCCCTGCGTGGGATCGCGCAGCTCGTTGTGCGGGTGGTAGGCGATCCCGTCGGCGGTCGCGGGGGTGAAGCCCTTGCACGAGGCGCTCCTGCGGTCCTTGCGCAGCTTGGAGTCGACGCACCCGAGCGAGCGCAGCCACAGCAGCGGGCGCATCTGATAGTTCCTGCCGGCCGGAGTGCTGCCGCGCGGCGCCAGCGCGCCCGCGAGCACGGTCGCGCCCGGGTCGGCGGCCAGGATCGCCGGGCGCGCCGCCTTGAGGATGTTGCGGTAGATCGCCGGCGAGGCGGGCGTGCACGACTTGCCCACGCAGTTGAACTGCGGCTGCAGCCAGAACGCCACGTTGGGCTCGTTCCAGACGATGTACGTGTCGACGCGGCTCCCGTAGCGGCGCGCGACGGCCGTCGCGAACTGCGCGAACTTCTGCGGGTCGGGCTTGTAGCGCGGGTTGCGCTCGGCCGGGACCGTGCTGCCCCACACAGGCCCCCAGCCGGTGATCGCGACGACCGGCTTGATCCCGTTGGCGACCAGCAGGTCGATCGTCTGGTCCAGGGTGCCCCAGCTGTACTGGGGGTCGTCGGGGTTGGAGGCGTCGAACCCCGCCGGCTGCACGGCGGCCTGCGGCTGGGGGGCGACGTAGCTCCAGATCGCCAGCACGCGCGCGACGTCGACGCCGGTGCCCGCCCACTGCGGGATCACGGTCGGCGCGAGACCCGGCACGCGCTGGGTGACGCCGTCGTCGGCGATGCCGACCTGCATCGTCGCGCTGGCCGACGCCGACGCGGCGGCGCCCACGGCGAGGGCCGCGGTGAGGAGCAGGACGAGGAGGGGGCGAAGACGTCGCATCACAAGAGAAAACCCCGCGGAGAGCGGGAGGTTTCGGTTCCGCACGTCACGAGGGGCGACCGCAGCCGCCCCTCGCCGTGCCTGCACGGTAGCGGGCGCGCGCGACGGCGCGCGCCGGCAGGATGCGCGTCAGCGGGCGCCGTCGTAGCGCCGCGCCACGGTCGCCCAGTCCACGACGTTCCACCACGCCTTCAGGTACTCCGGGCGGCGGTTCTGGTACTTCAGGTAGTAGGCGTGCTCCCACACGTCGTTGCCCAGCAGCGGCGTCTGGCCGTCGGTCAGCGGCGAGTCCTGGTTGGCGGTGCTGACGACCTTGAGGGCGCCCCCGTCGAGCACGAGCCACGCCCAGCCCGAGCCGAACCGCGCGACGCCCGCGGCCTCGAACTGCTCCTTGAAGGCGTCGAGCGAGCCGAAGGCGGCGTCGATCGCCGCGGCGAGGTCGCCGTCTGGCCCGCCGCCGCCGTCGGCGGCCATCGACTCCCAGAAGAGCGAGTGGTTCAGGTGCCCGCCGCCGTTGTTGCGCACGGGGCCCTTGATGTCGGCCGGGAGCGAGCCGAGATTCGCGATGATGTCCTCGATCGCGCGGTCGGCCCACTCGGTGCCCTCGACCGCCGCGTTCAGCTTGTCCACATAGGCCTGATGGTGCTTGTCGTGGTGCAGGCGCATCGTCTGCTCGTCGATGTGCGGCTCGAGCGCGTCGTAGCCGTAGGGAAGCGGTGGGACCTCGAATGCCATGGCTGCTCCTTGGAGGGTCGCTGTTGGCCGTCGCCGGGGCGGCGGGACGACTGCCCCAAACCTAGTACACCCGTCGCTGCGCGCCGCCGCGAACGCCCGCAGGCCGCAGGCCACTAGGCTTCGCGCGCCATGCGGATGAGCGAGCTGCTGCTGCCCACCGAGCGCGAGGCGCCCGCCGACGCCGAGGCGCTCTCGCACGTGCTCGGCGTGCGCGCCGGCCTCGTGCGCCAGCTGGGGGCGGGGCTGTGGACGTGGATGCCGGCCGGCTGGCGCGTGCACCAGAACGCGGTGCAGATCATCCGCGAGGAGATCGATGCGATCGGCGGGCAAGAGCTGCTGATGCCGGTCATCCACCCGCGCGAGCTGTGGCGCCGGACCGGTCGCGACCGGATCGACGAGCTGTTCAAGCTCCAGGACCGCAAGGGCAGC
>DATKLF010000095.1:0-8278 GCA_035542555.1 Solirubrobacteraceae bacterium
GAGCTACGAACGTCGCTGATCATCTCCTCAGCGAGGAACATGCCTACTTGGTCATAGCCTGACGGATCGCCGTGGTGAGCGACGATCAGGCCGGTCACTGGGTCCAGCCGCCCGCGCGTCAGCGGTAAGTCGTCGCGGCGCTCGTCCCTGGCCCCCAGCGGCAGCAGGAGCCCGGTCACCGGGTCTTCGACAAGCGCGGGAAACGCGATATGCGGATGCTGATGAGAGGGATGTTCACTCATGATCGGCTCCCCTCACTCGCGCCTCTGACACTAGCTGGCGCTCGCTCCCGCTTCCATCCGGAGGAGGCGCGCGAGCAGGCGTCCCCGCCCGGGCCCATGTCGAGGCGGAAAACGGACCCAGAACGGACCCAAGCCAACCGAGGGTCGACGGGACGCGCCGGGAGGCAGAAGCCCCAACTCCACAAGACATCGGCTCTGGGTCGTGATGGGCGGTCCCGGGCTCGAACCGGGGACCTCCTGCTTGTAAGGCAGGCGCTCTGACCAGCTGAGCTAACCGCCCCGCGCGCTGATGGTAGGCACAATCAGGGCATGCACATCGACACGCACGTCGCGCTGCGCGCCGCGATCGTCCAGGCGCTGGCGGTCGCCGCGCTCGCGATCGTCCTCGCGCTGGTGCTCTCGCACGGCTTCTTCGAGGACTACGGGTTCATCGCCGGGCCGCTCGCCTGGATGCTGTGCGCGGCGCTGACCGCCGTGGTGCTGCGGCTGCCGCTCGGGCTCACGCTTGCAGGCGCTGCGCTTGCCGGCATCCCGAGCGCGCTGGCGACGGTGGTCGGGCTGCACTGGGCCGGCGCGGCGCTGGCGGTGATCGTCTTCGCGCTCTGGTGCGGGGGCGTGTCCGCGCGCCGGGCCGGCGCCGCGAGCGTGGGGGCACGCTGATGGACCTCGGGCTGAGCGGCCGGGTCGCGCTCGTCACCGGCGCCTCGAAGGGCCTGGGCAAGGGCATCGCCGCCCAGCTGGCGGCCGAGGGCGCCAGCGTCGCGATCGCCTCGCGCGACCGCGCGCGCATCGACGCCGCGGCGACCGAGATCGGCGCCCACGGCTTCGTCCACGACAGCGCCGACCTCGGCCACATCCCGCAGCTCGTCGCCGACGTCGAGGAGGCGCTCGGGCCGCTCGCGATCCTCGTGACCAACACCGGCGGCCCGCCCGCCGGCCCCAACGCGCTCGGCTTCACCGACGAGCAGTGGCGCCGTGCATACGAGGACCTCGTGCTCTCGCCGCTGGCCTTCGTGCGCACCGTGCTGCCGGGCATGCGCTCGCGCCTGTGGGGGCGGATCGTGAACGTCGGCTCGACGACGATCCGCGAGCCCTCGCCGAACCTGATGCTCAGCAACACCAACCGCGCGGCGACCCTCGCCGCGCTGAAGACGATCTCCACTCAGGTGGCGCCGGACGGCGTGACGATCAACAGCGTCCTGCCCGGCCGCATCGCGACCGACCGCCTCTACGAGCTCTACGGCTCGCGCCAGGCCGCCGACGAGATGGCCCAGCAGTCGATCCCCGCGCGCCGGCTCGGGAGCGTCGAGGAGTTCGCCGCCGCGGCGACCTTCCTGTGCTCGCAGCAGGCGAGCTACATCACCGGCAGCACGCTCGTCGTCGACGGCGGCATGATGCACTCGGTTTGAGCATGCGCTGTCGCCGCGCCCGGCGACAGCTCAGACCTCGGCGGTGAAGTGGTACTTCTTGTAGCAGCGCTTCTCGTCGATCTTGCGCGCCGTCTTCTTGATGCAGGAGAGCTTCGCGCGGCGCCCGTCGAAGCGCGCGGAGATCGTCCCGTCGTCGTTGAGCGCCTGGCGGATCGAGCCGTTGTAGGTCCACGTCTTCCCGTCGGTCCAGCGCGTCGTGCAAAAGACGACCAGCAGGCTGCCGCTGCCATGCCGTGAGCAGCGCGCGGTGACGCGCCGACCGGTGCGCCGTGTGCCCTTGCGGATGACGCTGGGGACGGCGGTCTTCGCCTGGTTGATGGTGAGGATCTCGGAGTTGTCCTGGACGTCGACGGGCGTGCCGGTGGTGTCACCAGGGCTCGAGGGCGACAGCACGGCGATGCCAACCACGCCGCTAGCGTACAGCCCGGATGGGCTGCCGTCCGGCGTGTTCGGGTTGCACAGCGCGTTTGGCGCGAACGCCTGCCAGAAGTAGTTGCCCGGGGTCTGCAGCCACGTCGCGGAGGTCGAGCCCTGGTAGGTGCCCGGCGTGGTCTCCGTCAGCGAGAACGTGTCGACGCGGGCGGAGGCCAGCAGCAACCCATCCGAGCCGAGGTCCTGCTGGGTGGCGACGATGACCTGCAGCAGCTGGCCCTTGCACGGCGAGACGACGCTGAAGTTCTGGGAGGTCGTCGTGGGCGCGAGGTTCGTGCTCTGCGCCGGCTGCATGTCGGACGTCGTGAGTTGCGCCGCCCCCAGCGCCGACGCGGGCGACAGCAGTGAGGCGGCCACGAGGGCGGTGAGGACGGCAACCCGGAGCATCCAGGTGCGACTCTACCCCCGCGCCGGGTCGCCGTGTCGCAGGCACCTCGCCGCGTCGCGAGATTTTTCCCACGGCGCTGCGAGCGCCGATTAGGCTCGCCCGCGGTCCAGGCGGCCGACGGCCGTCAACTGTTCCTTCAGGAGGAGACGTGCCCCACTGTGCAGCGGCGCGCCGCGTTCCGCGGTGCGCCGGTCTTGCGACGATTCTCGTCGCCCTCGCAGCGTCCTTCATCGCCGTCAGCGCCGCCCCGGCGCTCGCCGACGGCCCCGGCGTCGGCGCCGGTTCGGTCGTGAGCCTCGGCGACTCGTATATCTCGGGCGAGGCCGGCCGCTGGGCCGGCAACACGAACCAGAGCGCCTCGAAGATCGACGCGCTCGGCCCGACCGCGTACTACGACAACGCGTCGAACACCGGTGAGCAGATCGCCCGCTGCCACCGCTCGAAGTCGGCCGAGGTCTACATCGGCGGCGGCCTCAACACCGTCAACTTCGCGTGCTCCGGCGCGCAGACCTCGACGTTCACCGACTCGTCGGGCAACTTCAAGCCGGGCCTGGACTTCTACAACGGGTCCGCAGGGCAGGGCCAGGCGCTGATGCTGCAGAGCTACGCGGCGACCCACAACGTGAAGATGGTCGACGTCTCGATCGGCGGCAACAACTTCAACTTCGCCTCGATCGTCCAGGACTGCGTGGAGGACTTCCTGCTCTCGCCGTCCTGGTGGCCGGACTACTGCAACGACGACTCGTCGGTGACCTCGAACTTCACCTCGGCGAACGTCGCCGCGCAGACGACGAACATCAAGAGCGCGATCCTCAACGTCGCGCAGGCGATGACGAACGCCGGCTACTCGACCTCGCAGTACGCGATCGTCGTCCAGGACTACGAGTCGCCGATCCCGCCGGGGTCGGGCTTCCGCTACTCGCAGTCGGGCTACACGCGCCAGAGCACCGGCGGCTGCGGCTTCTGGAACAACGACGCCAACTGGGCGAACAGCACCGCCCTGCCGACGATCAACAACGCGGTGAAGAACGCGGCCGCGCAGACGGGCCTGCCGAACGTCAAGATCCTCGAGCTGCAGAGCACGTTCAACGGGCGGCGGCTGTGCGAGAACACGGTCGGCCTGCTCGAGGAGAAGGGCATCTCGACGTGGCAGAGCGCCGGCGCGGTCGACAACACCGAATGGGTCAACCAGATCCGCACCGTCTCGACGATCGGCTCGGACTACTACATCCAGGAGTCGCTGCACCCGAACTATTGGGGCCAGCTCGCGCTGCGCAGCTGCGTGCGCCAGGCCTACAACGGGGGCTCGCCGCGCGGCGGCACGTGCACCCGGACCGGCACCGGGCTCACCTCGAGCGGTGAGCCGGTGATGACGCTGCAGTAACACCGCGGAAGGACCGCCGGGCCGCCCGTCAGCCGGCGGCCCGGCGGTCCGCCTCGCGCGCGAGGCGCGTCGAGACGTCCTTGATCACGCGCCGCATGAAGGCGCCCATGCCGGGCACGCGCGAGTTGAACTGCGAGCGCCAGTGGATCTCGGTCCCGCCGTCGCTCGGCGTGAGCGTCACCTGCGCCTCGTAGCCGCGCACGGACAGCCCGGAGAGCAGGCGATACCCCAGCCGGGACGGCGGCTCGAAGAGGGTGACCTCCTCGCGCGAGGTGATCGGTCGCTTCTTGAACACGCGGATCGCACCGACGCCGTCGGGCGCCGGGTCGCCCTCACGCTCGAGCGCCGCGGAGTCCCACGGGCCCCACGTGTGCCAGCTGCGCGCGTCGGCGAGGATCGCCCAGACGACCTCCGGCGCGGCGCGGGTGGTGACGGTCGACTCGACGGTGTGGGCTCCCATGGCGCGCAGCGTATGCGCCACGACGTACAGATCGTGCGCCGCCGCCCCGGATCGGATAGAACCGCGGAGATGCAGACGCCGGCGACGCACTACCTCGACCACGACGGCGTGAAGATCGCCTGGCAGGCCTTCGGCGATGGGCCCGCAGAGCTCCTGTTCATTCCCGGCTGGGTCTCGAACGTCGACCTCTTCTGGCAGTACCCGCAGTCCGCCGCGTTCTTCTCCGAGCTCGGCTCGTTCGCGCGCGTGGCGATCTACGACAAGCCCGGGACCGGCGCGTCGGATCCCGTCGAGGCCGCTCCGACGGTCGAGCTGCGCATCGAGCAGCTCATCGGCGTCATGGACGCCGCCGGACTCGAGCGCCCGACGGTCGTGGGCGTGTCCGAGGGCGGCGTGACCGCGTGTCTGGCGGCCGCCGGCAGGCCTGAGCGGGTGGGCCGCGTCGTGCTGCTCGACGCGAGCGCCGCCGGCCTCGACCCGCGCACGCGCGGGGACATGACCGAGGCCGAGTTCGGCGGGTGGGCCGATCTCATCCGGCGCACGGCCGAGCACTGGGGTGAGGGGCACGACGGGGACATCTGGCTCAGCGGGATCCCCGACGCCGACGTCAGCTGGGGCCGGCTGCAGCGTGCCTGCGCCACCCCCGCGGTGGCGCGCCGGTACTACCAGGCGATCTCCAAGGGACTGAGCGCCTGGGACGTGCTGCCGAGCATCCGCCAGCCGGTCCTCGTGCTGCACCGGACCGGCGACCGCGTTCTGCCGATCAAGGCCGCGCGCGCGGCCGCCGAGCGGATCCCCGACGTGCGGATCGTCGAGCTCCCGGGAAGCGAGCACCTGCCGTGGCTCGGGGACACCTCCGAGATCCTCGCGCAGATCCGCGCGTTCGTCGGCGCACCCCCGCCGCCGCCCCGCGCCGAGCGCGTGCTCGCCACGATCCTCTTCACCGACATCGTCGGCTCCACGGACCAGCTCGCCCGCCTCGGCGACGCCGCCTGGCGCGGGCGGCTTCAGCGCCACGAGGAGATCGTGCGCGCCGGCCTGGCGCGCTACGACGGCCGGCTCGTGAAGTCGACCGGCGACGGGGTGCTCGCGACGTTCGCCGGCCCCGCGCGTGGGACCGGGGCGGCGCGCTGGATCCTCGACGCCCTGCCCTCCGAGGAACTGCACGCCCGCGCGGGCGTCCACGTCGGCGAGATCGAGCTCCAGGGTGACGACATCGCCGGCCTCGCGGTCCACGTCGCCGCCCGGATCATGGCCCGCGCCGACGCGGACGAGGTGCTCGTCTCACGCACGGTGCGCGACCTGACCGCCGGATCGGGCCTGCTGTTCGAGGACCGCGGCGTCCAGACGCTGAAGGGCATCCCGGACGACTGGCACCTGTACGCGCTGGCGTGAGGGCGCGCTGCCCAGCTCTCAGGCCGGGACGCCGCCGTCGCCGAGCAGCTGCTGGGCGATCGTCGCCTGGTCGAAGTAGATGCGCTCGCACACGATGCGGTCGCCGCCGGGCCCGAAGAGGAAGAGCGCGCACATGCGGCAGCGGAAGCTGCGGCCGGTCGGCGCGATCCCGCGCAGCTCGCCCTCGTGCGTGCCGAGCAGATCGAACTCGGCGATCACCGCATCGTCGGCGTAGTGCAGGACGGCGTTCTCGTTGCGCTGGTCGGGGAAGGCCGCGCGCGACGTGCGGTAGTAGTCGCTGACGGCCTGCGCGCCATCGAACACCTCGCTCGTCGCGATGAGCTCGTAGCGCGGGTGGTCGAAGGTCCCGAGCGCGGCGTCGAACTCATGGTGGTTCTCCGCCTCCATGTGCTCGCGCACCACGGCGAGCCGGCGCTCGCGCAGCGTGTCGGTCGTCTGGGCCATCGGTCAGCCTCCTCTGGTCGACAGCAGCAATACCCCCAGGGGGAATCGAACCCCCGCTACCAGCGTGAAAGGCTGGCGTGCTAACCGCTACACCATGGGGGCGGGCGGACGGCCGAGTCTAGTTGCAGCCGGGCCCGGTCGCGGGCATGATCGCGCCATGGCGATCGCGCGGCGCTCCTCACGGCAACTGGCGACCGGGCGCGTCGGCGCGGGCGCCGGCCTCACCGCCGCGGGCTTGGGCTCGGCCGGCGCGGCGGCGATCGGCGCGCTGGCCGTCGGCGCCACGGCGATCGGGGCCCTGGCGATCGGGCGCCTGGTCATCGGGCGCGCGCTGGCCAGGCACGTGCGCATCGAGCACCTCGAGATCGACCGGCTCACGGTGCGCGAGCTCGAGGTGATCGAGCGGGCGACGTACCCCGGGCCGCCGGCCTGACCGCGGCGGGTACAGTGGCCGCGGGCCGCCGTAGCTCAGTTGGTAGAGCAGCGGGCTTTTAACCCGAAGCGCGCAGGTTCGAGTCCTGCCGGCGGCACTCTTCCGCGCCCCCGCCGTCGTTCGTGTCATGCGCCCGCCCGGGAATAGGCTGAACACCGATCGGGTTTTGATAGTTTCACCCGCGTGAGTACGCCCCTCGCGAGCGCCGCGCTGGACCCAGCCGCGCCGCCGAACCTCGAGGCCGCAAGCGCGGAGGCGCTCGTCGCGTGGGCGCTCGAGCGGTTCCATCCGCGGATCGCGCTCGCCTGCTCCTTCCAGCAGGAGGAGAGCGTCCTGCTCGATCTGCTGTTCGCTGAGCGCACCGACGCGCGGGTCTTCGCGCTCGACACGGGCCTGCTCTTCCCGGAGACCTACGCGCTCTGGGAGCAGACCGAGCGCCGCTACGGCACGCGCGTCGAGCGCGCCGCCGGGCCGACACTCGAGGCGCAGGCTGCCGCGCACGGTGACGCGCTGTGGGCGCGCGACCCCGCGGCGTGCTGCACGCTGCGCAAGGTCGAGCCGCTGCGCGCGCAGCTCGCCGGGCTGGACGCGTGGATCACCGGCATCCGCCGCGAGCAGTCGCCGGCGCGCGCAGGTGCGCACAAGATCGAGTGGGACGAGCGCCACGGCCTCTGGAAGGTGAACCCGCTCGCCGACTGGACGGCGAAGGACGTCTGGCGGCGCATCCACGAGCGCGACCTGCCCTACAACCCGCTGCACGACCGCGGCTATGCGTCGATCGGCTGCGCGCCGTGCACGCAGCCGGGCGCCGGGCGCGACGGCCGCTGGGCGGGCTCCGACAAGACCGAGTGCGGGCTGCACGGCTGAGCGCCGGATGACCGTCGCCACCGCACAGCCGGCGAGCGCCCCGGCACTCAGCGACCTCGACGCGCTCGAGGCCGAGGCCGTCCACATCCTGCGCGAGCTCGCGGCCGAGCGCGAGCGTCCCGTGCTCCTCTTCTCGGGCGGCAAAGACTCGATCGTCCTGCTGCGCCTCGCCGAGAAGGCGTTCCGCCCGGGCCCGTTCCCGTTCCCGGTCATGCACGTCGACACCGGGCACAACTTCCCCGAGGTGCTCGCGTTCCGCGACCGCCGCGTCGCCGAGCTGGGCGAGCGGCTGATCGTCGCCTCGGTGCAGGCCTCGATCGACGCGGGCCGCGTCGCCGACGTCAGCGGCCCGCGCTCCTCGCGCAACCAGCTGCAGACGGTCACGCTGCTGGACGCGATCGCCGAGCACCGCTTCGACGCGTGCATCGGCGGCGCGCGCCGCGACGAGGAGCGCGCGCGGGCCAAGGAGCGCATCTTCAGCCTGCGCGACGCCTTCGGCGGCTGGGACCCCCGGGCGCAGCGCCCCGAGCTGTGGGACATCTACAACGCGCGCGTTCGGCCCGGCGAGAACCTGCGCGTCTTCCCGATCTCCAACTGGACCGAGCTCGACGTCTGGCGCTACGTCGCCCGCGAGGGCCTGAAACTGCCGTCGATCTACTTCGCCCACGAGCGCTCGGTCTTCGAGCGCGACGGCATGCTGTACGCCGACGACGCGGCCGTCGAGCGCCTGCCCGGCGAGCAGCCGTTCACCGCGAGCGTGCGCTACCGCACCGTCGGCGACA
>DATKLF010000096.1:0-13102 GCA_035542555.1 Solirubrobacteraceae bacterium
CCTCCGAGGCGGAGGGAGGCGCGGGCCACGTCAACCTCGTCGGCGACCCGATCGCTGGCGTCGCCACGTGGATCCCGCCCGGCCGTGACCCGATCCCCTCCTTCTGGCGTCACATGCGCCTCGGCGGCTATGCCGTGCTCTGGCGCTGCCCGCGCGCGCTGCCCGCGGCGCTGCGCCGCGATGCCGACGCGGAGGAGCGCTACCGGCGCGACCTGCAGCAGCCCGAATGGGTGCTCGACCTGCTCGGGGTCGACCCGCCCCGCCAGGGGACGGGCCTGGGCCGGCGGCTCGTCGAGGCCGGCTTCGAGCGCGCCGACGCAGACGGCGTGCCGGTGTACCTGCAGACCTACCGCATCGAGAACGTCGCCTGGTACCGCACGCTCGGATTCGAGGTCGTCTCGGAGGGCTCGCGCGGCGACGTCCCCCACGGATGGGGCATGCGGCGGATGCCGCGCTGAGGCGGAGACTGCGCCTCAAGGACGCTCAACTTCAGCGGCTGACGATCGCCCTGCGCCGCAACCGACGGCCTCAGGCCGCTTCGGCCTCGCCGTCGCCGCCCGCGTCGCCGCCCTCGTCGACCGGCGGGCCGGCCTCGAGCAGCGCGACCGGCTGCACCTCGGCCGGCAGCGCGCCGCCGTCCGGCGCACCCGCGGCCTTCCTGCCGCGCCGGCGGCGCCCGCGGCGGCCCTTGCCCTTGGGGAAGTTGCGCAGCAGCTCGCGCGACAGCGCCCCGGGCTTGCGCGACAGGCGCGTGCGGGCGCCGCGCAGGACCTCCTCGGCCTCGGGCGAGTGCGCGACGGCGGCGGCGAGGATCGCCGCCTGCAGGCGCCGGTCCTGGTTGCGCGTGGCTTGCACCAGCCGGCGCGCGTTGCGCGCATGTGCCCCGCCGGCGGAGTTCACGAGCAGGCCGAGCAGCCGCTTGGTCTCCGGCCAGCGCTGAACGGCGTACTCCTCGTGCACCTCGCGCGTGTACTCGGCCAGGCGCCAGATCCACGCGTTGGCCTGGTCCCGGCGGCCGATCCGCTTCTCGGCGAGCGCCTGGAGGAGCACCTTCGTGCCCTCGCGGCGCTCGTCGCGGGCCCACGTGCCGACCAGGTCGACGGCGAGGTCGAATGCCTCGGGATCCTTGAGCGCCGAGATCTCCTGCAGCGCGCGGACGCGCAGCTGCGAGTTCTTGTTGCGCTCGACCGCGGTGAGCAGGAAGCGGCGCTTGAGCTCGCCGGAGCGGTCGAAGTGCAGCATTGCGCGCGCCCTGCGCCAGCCGCTGGGCTGCACGCGCGCACCGGCCAGCGCCGCCCACATGTGCTGCTCGCCGTAGTCCAAGTGCTCGACGGCGATGCGCCAGAGCTCGCGCTCGAAGACCTCGTGCCGGCGCTCCTCGTCGGCCGTCACGGGGATCACGCGGCGCTCGACGCGCACGCGCCGCCCCCGTCCGCGGCGCACGGGCCCGACCACGATCGCGCCGCCCCGGTAGACGTCACGGTCGAGCAGCGAGTGCAACGTCACGACCGGGTCGTCGTGCTTTGTCGCCGGGTGCACGAAGTCGACGACGACGCCGGCCTCCTTGCCCGGGTGGCGGCGCGTGACGCGACCGACGCGCTGCTGGTAGATGCGCTTGGAAGCGGTCGGCGCGAGGTGCATGCAGATGGTCGCGCGCGGTGAGTTCCAGCCCTCGGCCAGCAGCTGCGCGTTGACGAGCACGTCGATGTCGCCGGCCTCGTAGCGGGCGAGGATCTCGGCGAGCTCGCGCTTGGGCGTCTCGCCGGAGACCCCCTCGGCCTTGATGCCGACCTCGCGGAAGGCCTCCGCGACGTTGTAGGCGTGGCGCACGCCGGCGGCGTAGATGACGCCGGGCACCCCGTTGAAGCGCGTCCGGTACAGGTCGGCGATCGCCATGTTGAACGGCGTCTGGTCCAGCAGCTCGGCCAGCAGCTCCTGGTCGAACTCCATGTCGACCTCGCCCTTGCGCAGCGGCACCTTGGCGATCGTGCGCACGCCGGGGCCCGGCGGGATGCGGATCGAGCGCAGCGGCGCGATCACCCCGCGGCGCGCCGCCTGCGCCAGGTCGAAGCGCGAGGTCTGCGTCGGGAAGAGGTCGGTGACGTGGCGCGCGATCAGTGCGCCGGTGGCCGTCATGCCGATGAAGATCGGCCCGGTCCAGTCGCGGATCGCGCGGCTCGTCTTCTCGCCCAGCGCCGTGTGCGCCTCGTCGCAGATGACGATCGTGTACGCACTCGAGATCCGGCCGGCGTTGCGCACGAACCACTGGTAGGTCTCGACGGTCACCGGGCCGTCGGCGTGGCCCGTGTCGTCGCCGAGCAGCGGCGGCGATACCCGGTCGGCGTAGCCGCGGGTGCGCAGCTCGTCGTTGAACTGGTCGACGAGGTTGCGCCGGTGCGTGAGGATCAGCACGCCGCCGGTGCGCGAGGCCTCGACGAAGCCCATGGCAGCGACCGTCTTGCCCGCGCCGGTCGCGTGCTCGAACCAGAATCGCTTGTGCGCGTTGGGGTCGTCGAGGGCGACGGTGTCGACGTCGGCGTCGGTCTCGTCGGCGGCCTCGAGCGCCTCGTCCTCGTCCACCTCCGCCGGCGTCCCGGCGCCGTCGCGGGCCTCCTCGTCCTCGTCCTCGGCGTGCTCCTCGTCCAGCGCGGCGAGCTCGGCGGCGACCTCCGCGTCGACCTCGGCGCCGACGTCGTCGTCGGAGAGGTCCTCCTCCACGGCGAGCACCGGGGCGGCCGCCGGGGCCGCCGCGCCCTCGCCGTCGCCGTTGCGCAGGCGCTCGGCGAGCAGTGCGGTGAGGGTGCCCGAGAGCGCGTCGACCTGGTGGGGGTTGAGCGTCGTGCCGTCGGCGAGGTGCGGCTCCTCCTGGCTGAGCAGCCGCTCGAGGCCCAGCAGCAGCGACCAGTCGCGCCGCCATTGCGTGGAGGGCACGTCGTGCCCGGCGCCGATCTCGGCAAGCGCCGAGTCCAGTGCGCGCCGCCGCGGGGAGCCGGGCGCGAGCGCGTCGGCGGCACGCTCGCCCTCGTGCACGAAGCGCTCGCGCGTGAACGCCTCTGCGCGCGCGATGTCCTCGGCGGACGGGATGGTTGCGGCCTCGACGGCCGTCGTCTGTTCAGCCATGGTGGCCAGAAGCTCTCGGCGGAGGGCGGGTGCGAGTCCCTTGCTGTCACCTCGCCCAGGCCCCTGCGGGGGCCGGTGCCACGTGGTGTCCTCCCAGGGGCAGCCGCGTGACGTACCGGAGAGGATACCGCACCGCTGTGCGATCCTCACGCGATGAAGACCGCCCTGATCGCCGCCACCGTCGTGGTGCTCGGCGCGGCCCTCGCGCTCGGCCTCAAGCAGGCGGCGAACTCGAACCCCACGACCACCCAGACGGCGATCACGGCGAGCGCGAGCGAGGTGCGCGCGAAGCTCGCCGGCTCACCACCGGCGCTCGCCGCCCTGCACGCGCAGGGCGGCCAGGTGCTCGGCGGCGGGCAGCGCGCGCTGAAGGCGCGCCTGGCCCGGCTGAAGGGCCATCCGGCAGTCGTCAACGTGTGGGCCTCGTGGTGCGGGCCGTGCAACCAGGAGGCCCCCGTACTCCAGCGCGTGACGCTCGACCGCGGGCGCGATGTGGCGTTCGTGGGCGTCGACCTCAAGGACAGCTCGTCGGGCGCGCGGCGCTTCCTGCGCCGCTACCCGAACACGTACCCGAGCTACGCCGATCCCAACGGGCGGATCTACGACTCCTACAAGGTGGTCGGCGTCCCGTCGACCGTCTTCTACGACAGCACGGGCCGCCAGCAGTACGTGCACCAGGGCCCATACCTGACCGAGAAGGACCTCGAGAACGACATCGACCGCTACGCCCTCGGGCGCAACGTCACCCAGGCCTCGTGACGGCGCAGGTCGTCAGCGTCCGGCCCGCGCGGGAGCCGCGCGAGGTCGATGCCGCGCTCGAGCTGCGGCGCGCGGTCTTCGTCGACGAGCAGGGCGTCGCGCTCGCTGAGGAGCTCGACGGGCGCGACGCGCAGGCGCTGCACCTGGTCGCCGTCGACCAGATGGGTGCGGTGCTCGGGACGTGCCGGCTCCTCGCCGGCGGCGAGCGCGTGAAGCTCGGGCGCCTGGCCGTCGCCCCGCATGCGCGCCGGCGCGGGATCGCCGCCGCGCTGCTCGCCGCCGCCGAGGAGCACGCCGCCGCGCTCGGCGCCCGCACGATCGCGCTCGCCGCCCAGACACACGCGACCGGCCTCTACGAGCGCGCGGGCTATGTGGCCCACGGACCGGTGTTCATGGAGGCCGGCATCGAGCACCGCCATATGGAGAAGACGCTTGCCTGAGGTGCGCGTCGACCCCCTCAGCGGGCTGAAGACGATCGTCTCGGGCGCCCGCGCCGAGCGCCCCGGCTCGGGCATCGCGCCCCCCGACCCGCACCCCCCGATCGACCCCGCGCGTGATCCGTTCGCGCCCGGGCACGAGCAGCAGACGCCGCCGGAGGTCGACGCGGTGCGCCCGGACGGCTCGGCTCCCGACACCCCGGGATGGCGCGTGCGCGTCGTGCCCAACCTCTACCCCGCGCTCGCGCCGTACGCGCTCGACCCGCCGCGCGAGGCGCGTGTCGACCTCTTCGCGGCAAGCGGCGCGCGCGGCGTCCACGAGGTGATCGTCAACAGCCCCGAGACGGTCCCCTCGCTCGGCGAGCTGCCCGCCGAGCAACTCGCGCTCGCGATGGGGATGTGGCGCAGGCGCGTCGCCCACCACGCCGCCCACGGGGCCGCCTGCGTGCATCTGTTCGTCAACGAGGGGCGCAGCGCCGGAGCCTCGCAGGCGCACACGCACGCCCAGCTGCTCGCGCTCGACTTCGTGCCGGCGCGGATCGCGCGCGAGCGCGAGCGCTTCGGCGCGTACGCCACGACGACGATGGGCGGCAACCTGCTCCAGGACCTCGTGCAGGCCGAGGTGCGCCTTGCGGAGCGCATCGTCGCAATCGACGACGAGGCCGTCGTGCTCGCCCCGTTCGCCTCCGCCGGCGCCTACCAGCTCCTGGTGGCACCGCGCGCGCCGCGGATGCGCTTCGAGGACGGAGGGCCGCTGCTTGCGGCGGCCCTGCACGACGCGCTCGGGCGCCTGCGCCGGCGCTTCGGCACGATGCCGCCGCTGAACCTCTGGGTCCGCACCGCGCCGCGCGGCGCCGAGCACTTCTGCTGGCGCATCGACCTGCTCCCGCGGCTCGCGCAGCCGGCCGGCCTCGAGCTGGGCTCCGGCCTGGAGCTCAACCCGGTGGCGCCGGAGATCGCCGCGCGCGAGCTGCGCGAGGCCTGATGCTCCCCATCGCCCTCGTCATCCTCGCCTCGATCGCGGTCGGGACGGCCTCAGAGCGCCGCTGGGGGCCCGTCGCGCGGCGCGCAGCCCGCGGGGCCCTCGACGTCCTGATCTACGGCCTGATGCCGATCGTGACGTTCTTCACGGTCTCCCACGTCCACCTCACCGCGGGTGTCGGTGCGGGCCTGGGCTTCGGGTGGGTCGAGCGCCTCACCGTGATCGGGCTCGCGTGGGCCGTCGGCACCCGCGCGCTGCGCCTGCCACGGCCGTCCGTCGGCGCCATGATGGTCAGCACCGGCGTCGCGAACACGGGGTACCTGGGCATCCCCCTGATCTCCACGCTGCTCGGTAGCCACGCCGTCGGGCAGGCCGTGACGTACGACGTGGCGGTGAGCGCGCCCGTGCTGCTGCTCGTCGGCTTCGCGATCGGGGCTGCCTACGGCACCCGCGCCGGCGAGACGCCGCGCGAGCGCCTGCGCGCGTTCCTGCTGCGCAATCCGCCGCTCGTGGCCTTCGTGCTCGCCCTCGTCGCCCCGCACGCGCTCACCCCCGAGTGGGCACTGAAGGCCGCGCAGGCGGCGGTGTTCGCCCTCGCGCCGCTGGGGTTCTTCGCGCTCGGCGTGAACCTCATGCAGGAGCAGGAGGAGGGGGTGCGGGTCTTCCCGCCGCCGCTGACGCCGCCCGTCGCGACCGCGATCGGGCTGCGACTGCTGGCGGCGCCCGCCGTGATGCTCGGCCTCTCGGCGCTGATCGTCGCGGTGCCGAGCGCCTTCCGCGTGCAGGCCGCGATGGCCTGCGGGGTCAACGGTCTGGCGGTCGCGCACATCTACGGCCTCGACCTGCGCATCGTCTCGGGGGCGATCGCGTGGAGCACGGCGATCGTGCTGAGCGCAGCGGCCGTCGTGGCGCTCGCGGGCGGCCTGTAGCGTTGCCGTGATGCGGGCCCTCGTCCAGCGCGTGAGCCGCGCCGCCGTGCGCGTCGATGGCGAGCAGGTCTCCGCAATCGGGCCGGGCATGCTCGTGCTGCTCGGCGTGAGCCACGACGACGACGAGCAGATCGCCGATCGGCTCGCCGACAGGGTCGCCGCGCTGCGCATCTTCGACGACGCCGGGGGGCGGATGAACGAGCCGCTCGGCGAGCGCGAGGTGCTCTGCGTGAGCCAGTTCACGCTCTACGGTGACACGCGCCGCGGGAACCGCCCGGGCTTCACCGCCGCGGCCGCGCCGCGGCTCGCCGAGCCGCTCTACGAGCGCTTCAGCTCCCGGCTCGGGGCGCGGCGCGGCGTCTTCGGCGCGCACATGGAGGTCGAGCTGGTGAACGACGGGCCGGTGACGCTGTGGCTCGAATACCCTGCGGCCGATGCCACCTGAACCGCGCCTGGTCCCGCGCTTCGCCGCCGAGCCCCCGCAGGAGCACCTGCCGTACGGGCGCTGGGCCGAGCGCCTCACGGAGGAGTTCCTCGCCGCCTGCCTGCGGATCGACGCCGAGGAGAGCGGCGAGCTCGGGGAGGTGCAGGAGATCGCCTGGTTCCCGGACCGCACGTGGCACGGGCGCACGTACGTCCCGGCGTCGGCGCCGACGAGCACGGGCCTGGAGGTCTTCGGCTACGTGAGCTTCGTCCACGGGAGCGCGGAGGACGGCGAGCCGACCGCCTTCGACGCGCGCGCCGACGCGACCGCCGAGACCGCGGCGCTCAACCCGGACTGGACGATCGACCTCTGCGACGAGGAGATCGGCGCGTGGCGCGGCGAGGGCGGGAACGTCGCGACGATGACGCTCGTCTGGGGGCGCCCGCTCGTCGACGGCGGTCAGGTCGCGACCGCCGAGCTCGCGCGCCTGTGCGTCGACCAGTGCGAGCTGGCCGACGGGCGCTTCACTCTGCTTGCGCCCGACGACTACCGCGGCGACACCCTGGAGATCGCGCTCTTCGACGCCAAGGGCAACCAGCTCGCGCGCGAGTCGCTCTACGAGGAGGACGACGACGCGGAGGGCGAGTAGTGGAGGTCGAGGAGGCGATCCGCACGCGCCGCACGCACAAGGCGTACGCGGCGGCGCCGGTGCCCGACGCGGCGCTGGACGAGCTGCTCGACCTGGCGCGCTGGGCGCCGAACCACCACCTGACCAACCCGTGGCGCTTCCGCGTCCTGGGGCCGGCCTCGCTCGCGCGTCTGAAGCAGGCAGCGGGTCCCGAGGCGGCGGCGAAGCTCGACCGCGCCCCGACGCTCGTGGCGGTCTCCGTGCGGCGCTCCGAGGACCCTGTGGAAGCCGCCGAGGACCGCGACGCCGCCGCGGTCGCCGCCTACATCGTGCTGCTCGCCGCGCACGCGCGCGGCCTTGCCGGCTACTGGCGCACGCCCGCGGTGCTGCGTAGCGACGCCGGCCGGGGGGCGCTCGGCATCCCCGACGGCGAGACGCCGATCGCGCTGCTGCACCTCGGGACCGCGCGCCAGGAGGCGCGCGTCCCCGGGCGCGCACCCGCCGCCGAGGTGGTCATCCGTCTCGACTGACCGCCGCCACGCGCGCGCGCGTGGCCGCCGCGAGCGTCGCGGGCGGGACGGAGAAGACGCTCGTCGGGGTTCCCGCGGCGGCCCAGACGACGTCGTAGGCGAGCAGCGCCTCGTCGAACAGCGTCGGCAGCGGCTCGACATGGCCCAGCGGCGGCACACCGCCGATCGCGAAGCCGGTCCAGCGGCGCACGAGGTCCGCGTCGGCCTTCGTCAGCCGTCCCCCGACGAGCGCTCCGGCGCGCTCTTCGTCGACGCGGCCCGCGCCGCTGGCGATGACCAGCAGCGGCCCGCCGGCAGGCTCCACGCGGAACACGAGCGACTTGCAGATCTGGCCGACCTCGCAGCCGACCGCCGCGGCCGCGTCCACGGCCGTGCGCGTGCCCTGCGGGAACTCGCGCACGTGCGGCTCGATCCCGGCGGCGCGCAGGGCCTCTGCGACGCGGCCCGGGGCGCTCACGCGCCCGCCGTCGGCACGGTCTCCTCGATCTCCGCGGCCTCGAGCGGGAAGTGGCAGGCGACCAGCGCGCCGCCGTCCCTGATCTCCAGCTGCGGCTCCTCGTGCGCGCAGCGCCCCTGGGCCTTGGGGCAGCGCGTGTGGAAGCGGCAGCCCGGCGGCGGGGCGGTCGGCGAGGGCACGTCGCCGGTGAGCACCTGGCGGCGCTTGGCCTTCGCCAGCTGCGGGTCGGGCACGGGAACTGCGCTGAGCAGCGCGCCGGTGTACGGGTGGCGCGGCTGGGCGAACAGCTCGTCCGCCTCGGCGAGCTCGACGATCTTCCCCAGGTACATCACCGCCACGCGGTCGCACATGTGCCGCACAACGCTCAGATCGTGCGCGATGAAGACGATCGTCAGGCCCAGGTCGCGCTGCAGCTGGCGCAGAAGGTTGATGATCTGCGCCTGGATCGAGACGTCGAGCGCCGAGACCGGCTCGTCGGCGATCACGAGCTTGGGCTTCAGGGCGATCGCGCGCGCCACGCCGATGCGCTGGCGCTGCCCGCCCGAGAACTGGTGCGGCAGGCGGTTGTAGTGCTCGGGGTTGAGCCCGACCTGCTCCATCAGCTCCTGCACGCGCACCTTGCGCCGGGCCTCGTGGCGCTCGATGCCGTGGATCCTGAACGGCTCGCCGATCACCGAGCCGACCGTCTGGCGAGGGTTCAGCGAGGAGTACGGGTCCTGGAAGATCATCTGCATCTCGCGGCGGAGCGGCAGCAGACCGCGGCGCGAGAGGTGGGTGATGTCCCGCCCCTGGTAGGTCACCGTCCCGGCGGTCGGCTCCAGCAGGCGGGTGATCAGGCGCGCCGTGGTGGACTTGCCGCACCCCGACTCCCCGACGAGCCCGAGCGTCTCACCCTCGCGCACGTCGAAGCTCACCCCGTCAACGGCGCGCACCGCCCCCACCTGGCGCTGCAGCAGGATCCCCTTCTTCAAGGGGAAGTGCATCGCCAGGTCGCGGACCTCGAGCAGGCTCCCGTTGGCGCCCTGCGTGCTCATCCCGCCTGCCCTCCCTCGGCCACGACGGGCGCGCCGGCGCTCGTGACACCGGCCTGCTCGCGCGCCTCCTCGGGCGTCGCGCCCGCCTTGAGCGCGTCCCACAACGCGACGCGCTGGGGCTCGGCCAGCAGGCAGGCGACCTCGTGCGCGGCGTCATCGGGCAGCGGCTGGAGCGACGGGACGACGCGCATGTGGTCCGGCTGGACGTACGGGCAGCGCGGGTGGAACGCGCAGCCGTGCGGGCGGTTGATGAGCGAGGGCGGGCGCCCGGGGATCGGGAGCAGCTCGTCCCCCCGCGCCTGGTCCAGGCGCGGGATCGAGCGCAGCAGCCCCCAGGTGTAGGGGTGGCGCGGGGCGGCGAAGATCGCGTCCTTGGCGCCGCGCTCGACGACGCGGCCGGCGTACATGACCGCAATCTCGTCGGTGACCTCCGCGACCACGCCGAGGTCGTGGGTGATCAGCACGATCGCGGTTTCGAGCTCGTGCTGGAGGCGCTCGATCAGGTCGAGGATCTGCGCTTGGACGGTCACGTCCAGCGCAGTGGTCGGCTCGTCGGCGATGAGGAGCTTGGGGTCGTTGATGAGCCCCATCGCGATCATCACGCGCTGGCGCATGCCGCCCGAGAACTCGTGCGGATAGCTGTCGACGCGCCTGCGCGGCTCCGGGATCCCCACGAGCCCGAGCATCTCGACCGAGCGGTCGAGCGCCTGGGCGCGGCTGACGTCGCGGTGCGCGCGGATGGCCTCGACTAGCTGATCGCCGATCTTGTAGAAGGGATGCAGCGAGGACAGGGGATCCTGGAAGATCATCGAGATCTTGTTTCCGCGCAGGTCGCGGATCTCGTCGTCGCTGGCCTTCAGCAGGTCGCGGCCCTCGAAGAGCACCTCGCCGGAGATCTGCGCGTTGCGGAAGAAGCGCGTCAGGCCCATCACGGTGAGCGAGGAGACGCTCTTCCCCGAGCCGGACTCGCCCACGATGCCGAGCGCCTTGCCGCTCTCGACGGTGTAGGAGACCCTGTCGACCGCTTGGACGAGGCCGTCCTCGGTGTCGAAGGTGACCGTCAGGTCGCGGACCTCGAGCAGCGGGGCCATCAGTAGCGCACCCGCGGGTCCAGGAACGCGTACGCGACGTCGACGATGAGGTTCAGGAAGATGATGAAGAACGCCCCGATCAGGACCGTGCCCTGCACGACCGGCAGGTCGCTCTTCTGGATCGAGTCGAAGGCGAGCCGTCCGATCCCAGGGATGTTGAAGACGGTCTCGGTGAGGATCGCGCCGCCTAGCAGGATCCCGAGGTCGAGGCCGAGGATCGTGACGATCGGCGTGATCGCCGAGCGCACCCCGTGCTTGTAGACGACGCGCCGCTCGCCCAGGCCCTTCGAGCGCGCGGTGCGGATGTAGTCCTCGCCGAGCACCTCGGTCAGGTTGCCGCGCAGGAAGCGCGCGTAGATCGCCGCGAACGACGCCGCGAGGACGAGCCACGGCAGGATCAGCGACTGGATCACCGCCACGGGCTCGGTGAAGATGTTCCCGCTCGTCGGGTACGTCCCCTGGCCGTCGAAGATCGGGAAGACGCCGATGTCCTTGGAGAACAGGTACAGCGAGACGAGGCCCAGCCAGTAGACCGGGGCCGAGATGAACACGAGCGCCGTGCCCATCGCCGTCTTGTCGGCCCACGTGCCGCGCCGCACCGCCGAGAAGATCCCGACGGGGATGCCGATCAGCAGCCAGATGATCATCGCGCCGAACGCGAGCGTCGCGGTCGCGGGCATGCGGCTGAAGATCTCCTGGCGCACGGAGATGTTGTTCTGGTAGCTGTAGCCGAAGTCGAAGTGCAGCACGAGGTGCTGCATGTACTTGCCGTACTGCACGTACCACGGCTTGTCGAGCCCGAGGGTCTTGGTGATCGACCTCACGAGCTCGGGGCTCGCGTTGCGCCCGGCGCGCAGCAGCACCGGGTTGGCCGACGGCAGCACCGAGAAGATCACGAAGGTGATGAAGCTGATGATGATCAGCAGCACCACCATCCAGAGGACCCGGCGGATGATGAACGCGAGCATGGGCTGCGATGTCGGCCGGCGCGCTCGCCCCGCCGCCCGGGTCGGGCGGCGGGGCTGCGCGTCAGGTGCCGCTCAGGGCGTCCGGCCTCCTACTTGAGGGAGAGGAACGACATGAACGGCGAGTTCGAGTAGTCGTCGTTCACGTCCTGCACGTTCTTGCTGACGATGATCGGCTGGTTGTCCCACACGAACGGCACCGCCGGGGCATCCGCCGTGACCGCGAGGTTCACGTTCGCCCACGCCTGGTCGCGCGCCGGGCCCGGAGGCGTCGACTGCGCGGTCTGCACGAGCGAGTTGACCTTCGGGTCGTTGAGCAGCGGCCAGTTGGTGTTGTTCGCCGGGATGATCGACGGCCCGTAGAACGTCGGCACCAGCAGCGAGGACCCGTCGACGAAGTCCTTGAAGAACCCGACGTTCGGGCAGATGTTGTAGCCCGACTTCGGGACCCCGCAGAACTTCGTGTACAGGGTGTCCTGCGGAACCTCGCGGAAGGTCAGCTTGAAGCCGAGCTTCTGGAACATCGCCTGGGCGACCTCGGCGGTCTTCTTGCCCGGGTCGGCGTTCGTCGCGATCATCAGCAGCTGCTGGCTGCCGGTGTACTTGCCCGACGGGTAGCCGGCCTTCTTCATGTACTCGGCGGCCAGCTGCGCGTTGCCGGTGTCGCTCTGCAGGTAGTCGAACTGCTTCGGCGGCGTGAGCCCCCCGGACTGCTTGAAGCCCGGGAAGTTCGGCGGCAGGTAGCCCCACGCGATCGGCCCGATGATCGCGCCGCCGCGCGTCAGGCGCAGCGCGTTACGGTCGAACGCCGCGATCACGGCCTTGCGGACGTTGATGTTGTTGAACGGCGGCTTCTGCGTGTTCATCGCGATGTAGCGCGTACCGCCCGAGGGCGAGAACGACAGCTGGTCCTTGTACTGCGAGACCGCGATCTTCAGCACCTGCGCCGGCGGCGCGCCGTCGCCCTGGACGAGGCTCTGGCCCTGCAGGATCCGCTTGCTCGAGACGGCCGCGTCGTTGTTGCCCATCTGGACCTCCCAGCCGTCCAGGTAGGCGGGGCGGAAGTCGGTCGAGGCGTCCCAGTTCGGGTTGCGCACGACCGTCATCGACTTGCCCTGCTGCCAGCCGGTCAGCTCGCCGCTCGAGTTGCTCTTGACCTGGTAGGGCCCGGTGAACACGACGTGCTGGTTGTACGTCGACGGGTTCTTGGCATCGAACGGCGCCGCGTAGGACTGGGGCACGGGGATCGTGATCGGCATGACCATCGCGGCGTAGATGGTGCCCGCGCTGGGCTTGCTGAGCTCGACCTTCAGCGTCGTGCTGTTCGGGCACGTGATGCCCGAGATGTTCTTCACGCCGTTGGTCGGCGTCTTGGGCGCGCCGACGATGTCCCCGAAGTAACCCACCGCGTAGGCGTTGGGCACGTTGGCGCTGAACGCGCGCTCCATGGCGTACTTGATGTCGTCGCAGACGACCGCCCGGTTGACCGGCGGCGAGTACTTGATGTTGGGCTTGATCTTGATCGTCAGCGACTTGTTGTCGCCCGCGATCTGCGGCGCCGCCTCGGCGAGGTCGGGAATCTCCTTGGTGCTGTCCTTCGGATCGAAGTAGTACAGCGGGCGCTGCATCGAATACAGCATCTGGTAGCTGAACGTGTAGTACGCCTGCCCCGGGTCCATGTAGTCCACGTCGCCCGAGGACAGCACGGTCACCGTGCCGCCCTTCTTGCCGGTCGGCACCGTCTGC
>DATKLF010000097.1:0-20960 GCA_035542555.1 Solirubrobacteraceae bacterium
AACAGTCTAGTCGCTCGCCGCGCCCAGCGACCGCGGTCGCACGACCGCCCCCAGGCGGCGCACGAGCGCCTCGGCGTCGGCCTCGCTCTCCACGGCCAGCTCGACCTTGTACGCCGTGCCGCGGGGGCGCACGCGCACCTCGCGGCCGAAGGCGAAGCCGAGGCGCTCGCCGATCGCCTCGCAGGCGGCGGCCTGATCGGGGTGCAGCGTGGAGCCCTGGCGCGTGGCCATGCGGTCCCAGCCGCGCCCATCAGCCTCGTTGGCCTTGCGCGCGCGGTCCTCCAGCACCCGCACGGACCAGCCACCCTCGACGGCGGCGCGAGCGAGCGAGCGGCGTGCCGCGTGGTCGTTTGCCAGCAGCAGCGCCCGGGCGTGGCCCTCGGTCAGCTCCCCGCGCTCGACGCGCCCCAGCACCTCGTCGGGGAGATCGAGGATCCGCAGGAGGTTCGAGATGGCGACGCGGCTGCGACCGACGCGGCGGCCCACGTCCTCGCGCGTCAGGCCGAGCTCCTCGACGAGCGCGGCGACCGCGCGCGCCTCCTCGACGGGATTGAGGTCCTCGCGTGCCATGTTCTCGACGATCGCCGCCTCGAGCGAGGCCGCGTCGTCGCGGCGCTCGACGACCGCGGGGATCACAGCGAGCCCGGCGAGCTTGGCGGCGCGCCAGCGGCGCTCGCCCGCGACGAGCTCGTAGCGTGCGCCCGGCAGCGGGCGCACGAGCACCGGCTGCAGGACGCCGCGCTCGGCGAGCGAGCCCGCGAGCGACGCGAGCGCCTCCTCGTCGAAGCGCTTGCGCGGCTGGTTCGGGTTCGGTGCGATCAGGTCGACGGCCACGTCGCGCAGCTCGGGGCGCTCGCCGTGCTCGCCGGCGACCTGCAGGATCGCCGCGAGACCGCGGCCCATGCCTCGCTCAGCCACGTGCGGCCACCTCCTTCGCCAGCTCGAAGTACGCATCGGCGCCCGCGCAGTGCGGGTCGTGATGGATCACCGCGCGCCCGAAGCTCGGGGCCTCCCCGATGCGCACGTTGCGGGGGATGACCGTCTCGAAGACGAGGTCGGGGAAGTGCTCGCGCACCTCGCGCTCGACATCGCGCGCCAGGCGCGTGCGCCCGTCGTGCATCGTGAGGAGCATCCCGGCGACCGACAGGCGCGGATTCAGCTCACGCTGCACGAGCGCGAGCGTGTCGAGCAGCCCGGCGAGGCCCTCGAGCGCGAAGTACTCCGTCTGCACCGGGACGATCACACGGTCTGCGGCGACGAGCGCGTTGATCGTCAGCGGTCCGAGCGACGGCGGGCAGTCCAGCAGCACGTACGCGGCCTCCTCGCGAAGCCCCGCGAGCGCTTCCCGCAGCCGCACCTCGGATCCGGGCTCGCGGGGAAGCTCGAGGTTCGCGGCGGCGAGGTCCGGATGCGCCGGCAGCAGCCGCAGGCCCGGGACGTCGGTCGCGACGAGCGCCGCGCGAGCGCCGATCCGACCGCCGAGGACCTCGTACAGGTTCGGCGAGGCGGCTTTCGGATGCCCCAGGCCCACCGTGGCGTTGGCCTGCGGATCGACGTCCACGAGGATCGCGGCGTACCCGGCCTCGGCGATGCACGCGGCCACGTTCACGGCGGTGGTCGTCTTGCCGACGCCGCCTTTCTGGTTCGCGATGGCGTAGACGGTGCCCATGCGCCCGCTGACGCTAGCGCCGGCCCCGGTCGGAGCCCGTGCCTCGTCGATGCCCCTGGATGAGCGCAATGGTTCGGGGACGAACAACGCTCACCCTCGACTTGAGCGTCCAAGTGGGCGTTTGCGGGCCGTTCCTGCACGGCGTGGAAAGATCGATGGTGTCTCCCCGACCTTCAGGCTGACGTACAGGTGCCGCTCTCTAGCGCCGCGGACGAGGCCCGGCTCGACGGTGTGGGCGATCGGGGTCGACATGCCCAGTGTGGCCGCGGCACTCGCCGCGGCCGCCTCCTCCCCGGGGTCACGCGCGCCCTTCCAGGCCACCAGCGAGCCGGCGCTGCGCAGCAACGGAGCGGCGTACTCCAGCAGGACCGGCAGCGGCGCCAGGGCGCGGGCCGTGACGAGACCGACGGACCGCAGGCCAGCGCCCCAGTCCTCCACGCGGCCCGCGACCACCTCGACGTTCGCGAGCGCGAGCTCTCGCGCCGCCTGCTCCAGGAACGCGGCCTTCTTCCCAACGCTCTCGACTAGGACCACCCGTGTGTGCGGCAGCGCGGCCGCCAGGACGAGGCCGGGGAACCCGCCCCCCGAGCCCAGATCGGCGAGGTCGGTCGCCTCACGGACCTCCGGGATGCGCAGGCCCGCAAGCGAATCGGCGAGATGGACCTCGACGGCGTCGCCCAGATCGCGCACGCTGGTCAGGGCGAGTGGCTCAGCGAGGACGAGCCGCAGCAGCTGCTCAAAGGTGGACGCGTCCTGCGAGGGCAGCTCGAACATCGCGCAGAGCTCGGCAATTCGGTCGGCGATGTCCGTCACGGCGACCGAGGGTAATCCCGGCGGGCGTTTCACGTGGAACGCCCGAGGCCCGGCCTCGGGCGTTCCTCAGTCCGTAGCGGGCGAGATCACAAGGTGACGCTCGGGCTCATCGCCCTCGCTGTGCGTCCGCACGTCTGCGCGGTCCCGCAGATGCTCGTGCACGATCCGCCGCTCGCTCGCCGTCATCGCGTCCAGCGCGACAGGGCGGCCGAAGCGCAGCGCCTCATCGGCCGCATCGGACGCCTGGCCCTCGAGCGCCTCCCGCCGGCGCGCGCGGTAGCCCTCGGCGTCGATCACCACACGGCGGCGAGGGCCCTCACCATCGCGCAGCACGATGCGCGTCGCCAGGTGCTGCACGGCGTCGATCGTCTGGCCATGGTGGCCGATGAAGAGCCCCAGCTGCTCGCCGTGGACCGTGCCGGTCAGCGTTTCGCCGTCGTCGCTGACGTCGACGCTCCCGACCAGGCCCAGCGCCTGGACGACGCGCTCCAGCAGCTCCCGCACGCGGCCTGCCAGCTCCTCGTCGTGCGCCATCAGCGCCGCCTCCCTGAGCGCTTCTTCTTCTTTCGCGGAGAGGGCGGCGGCGGTCCCGAGGCCACCGGCGCCGGCGCCTTGCCCTCACGCTTGGCCGCCTTTCCGTCGCCCTCCACCGCCTTGCCACCGCCGTTCGTGCTCGGGGCGCCCTTCCCGTCGCCCTCCGCCGCCGTGTCTGCGCGCTTGGCGCTGCGCGACGTCGGAACGATCGCCGTCGTCGTAGCCATGTCGGGGCTCCCACCCAGGAACGGCGGGAGCTGGCCGGTCGAGCGGCGGATGAAGTACTGCTGCCCGACCGTCCACAGGTTCGTCGTGATCCAGTAGACGAGCAGCCCGGCCGGGAAGCCCCGGATGAACAGCACGAAGAAGAACGGCAGCGCCAACATCAGGATCCGCTGGTTGCGGTCCGCCGTCACCGACATCAGGACGCTCGAGAGCAGTTGCGAGCCGATGTAGAGCACGAGCAGCACGACCAGCACGCCGCCGGTCGCCGGGGCCGTCAGGTCCGGGATGAATCCGAAGCTCGCGACGTCCGGGTCGAGCTTGTCGACCTGGTGGCAGTAGGTGTTCGCGATCGTCGTGTGCTGCTGCGCCGCGACGGCCGCGATCTTCGCTGCGGGCCCGCAGATGTCGACCTTCAGGTCCTTGCGCAGCATGTAGAAGAGGCTGATGAAGACCGGGATCTGCAGTACCAGGGGCAGGCACGACCCGAACGGGTTGACCTTGTGCTCCTGGTAGAACGCCATCATCTCCTGGTTCAGGCGCTGCTTGTCGTCCTTGTACTTCGCCTGCAGCGCCTTGATCTGCGGCTGCAGCTTCTGCAGCGCCTGCATGGAGTGGAACTGCCGGATGGTCAGCGGCAGCATCGCGGTTCGCACGACGATCGTCAGCGCGATGATCGACATGCCCCAGCTCAGGCCCACGGTGTTGTGGAAGAACTGGATGATCCCATCGAAGATGGTGATCAGCGGCTGGAAGATCTGCTGGATGATGTTCGCGCCTACGAACGGCATGGCTCAGCGTGCGGGGTGGGAGTCCGAAGCGGATGGGGAGCGGAAGAGGCGCTGCGCTTCGACCGGGTCGAAGCCGCCGTGGCTGAACGGGTTGCAGCGCAACAGGCGCCAGGCCGCCAGCACCAGGCCGCGGAGTATGCCGTACCTGGCGATCGCCTGCGCAGCGTAGGCCGAGCACGTGGGCTCGTACTTGCAGCGCCGCGGCAGCGCCGGTGAGATCAGGCGCTGGTAGACGACGATCGGCGCCGTCGCGATCCGCCGGGCGACCGTGCTCATCGGCGCTCCGTGCCGTCCAGACGCGCCACCAGCTCCGCCAGCGCATCGCGCATGCCGGCCAGCCCCTCGCGCTCGGCCAGCTCGCGCGCGTCCGGACGCGCCACGACCACGACGTCGACGCCCGCCGGAAGCTCGGCGCCCAGCGCTGCGAACGCCTCCCTGAGCAGGCGCTTCACGAGGTTGCGCTCCACCGCGCCGCCGACCTTGCGCGAGACGCTCAGGCCGAGCCGCGCATCCGAGCCCAATTCGCCCGCTTCCGCTCGCGGGAACGCATGCAGCACGAGGTAGCGGTTCCCGAACGAGCGGCCCTGGCGGTAGACCCGTTCGAACTCCGCGCTGCGCGACAGCCGCCCGCGCTTCGGACGCCGTCGGGGGGCGCGGAGGTCCTGGTCCACCGTCAGACGGTCAGCCGCCTGCGGCCCTTGCTCCGCCGGCGCTTGAGGACGGCACGGCCCGCGCGCGTGCTCATGCGCTCGCGAAACCCGTGCGTACGTGCGCGTTTGCGCTTCTTCGGCTGGTAGGTGCGCTTCATGGCGATCGGACCCGTCGGTCGGGAACGAGGATGATAGCCGCCCGCCACGGCGTCGCGAGGCGCCCTCACGCGCCTCGCGCAATTCCTGCGAAATTGCGCAGTCGGGCACCCCGGCAAACCGCCGACTGGCGGCCCGTCGCACGCCCTCTGCTAGCGTCCTCGGCGGCCCCGCGCGGGCCGCCCTCGTCCATGTGCCAGCCGGCTCCCCACGGGGCCACGGACACCCCTGCCGTGACATCCGAGACCGCCGAGAGCTCCTGGAAGACCATCGCCGCGGACCTGCGCGAGGCCGTCGGCGCGTCGATGTACGACATCTGGCTCGCGCCGCTACGGCCTGCGCGGATCGACGACGAGGAGCTCGTCCTCGAGGCACCCGAGGCGACACGCGACTGGGTCGCCGAACGCTTCGGACGCGTGCTTCAGGCCAGCGCGGCGGCCGTGCTCGGCCCACAGGTGACCGTCGCGGTAGTCGGCAGCGACGCCGACGTGCCAGCTCCCCGCGCCGGTGCGCGGGCCCGCACGCACCCGGGGGCGCGCACGGCCTCGCGCGAGCACCCCACAGGCGCGCCCCTCAACCCGAAGTACACCTTCGACCAGTTCGTCATCGGCACCGGGAACCGCTTTGCTCACGCCGCCACGCTCGCGGTCGCCGAGAACCCCGGGACCGCCTACAACCCCCTCTTCCTCTGCGGTCCCCCAGGCGTGGGCAAGACGCACCTCCTGCACGCCATCGGCAACTACCTCATCCGCTACGCACCCGGGCTCCGCGTGCGCGCAACGACCGCCGAGCTCTTCGCCAATGACTTCATCGGCGCCCTGCGCGGAGGCAACGTGGACGCCTTCAAGGCCCGCCACCGCAACAACGACGTGCTGCTGATCGACGACGTCCAGTTCCTGATGGCCAAGGCGCGCACCGAGGAAGAGTTCTTCCACACCTTCAACGTGCTGCGCGACGCCGGCGCCCAGGTCGTGCTCACCTCCGACCGCCCACCCCGCGACCTCCAGGGCCTCGAGGACCGCCTGCGCGACCGCTTCGAGTCCGGCCTGATCGCCGACGTGCGCGCGCCCGACCTCGCCACGCGCATGACGGCACTGCGCAAGCGCGCCGCGCTCGACCAGCTCGCAATCCCCGACGACCAGGTGCTCGAGGTCATCGCCCAGCGCGTCACCTCGAACCTGCGTGCCCTTGAGGGCGCGCTGATCCGCGTCGTCGCCTTCGCCTCGCTCAGCGGCCGCCCGCTCACCCCTGCGCTCGCCACCGAGGTGCTCGACGGACTCTTCCCGGAGCGCACGCCCCGCCGCCCCGGCACGAGGCGCATCACCATCGCGGAGGTCCAGCTCGCCACCTGCACCGCGTTCGGCATCACCCACGAAGAGCTCCTCTCCCAGAGCCGCACCGCCCGCCTCGCCTGGCCCCGGCAGGTCGCCATGTACCTCGCGCGTGAGCACACGGACGCCAGCCTGCCGACAATCGGAGCGCAGTTCGGTGGGCGCGGTCACACCACCGTGATTCACGCCTGCAAGCGCACCGCCGAGCGTCTCGCCAGTGACCCCGAGGCCTCAACGGTTGTCAGCGAGTTGACGCGACGCCTGTTCACCGGTCACCTCGACGAACCGACCGACCGCAACGGCTGACAGACTCCGTGTGTTCGGCGCCCATCCCTGTGCATGGCGATCACCCGCACGTCTGCAGGGCCTTTGCGGTCTGTTGACATATCGACACCCCTATGACTCCTGACACGAGGTAGCCAGTCTTGAAGATCTCAACCTCCATCGCTGCACTGCTCGCCGACCTTCAGACGGTCGCCCGCGTGGCGTCGACGCGCAGTGCGATCCAGGCGCTGTCGGGGGTGCAGTTCTCAGCGACGGATGCGAGTGTCGAGCTGCGCGCCACCGACATGGAGATCGGGCTGCGGATGCCGCTGGCTGCCGACGTCGTGCGAGCGGGCGAGGCGGTGCTCCCGGCGCGGCTGCTCTTGGAGGTGGTTCGCCAGCTTCCGGGGGATGGCGTGACCCTGGAGCTGCGACCCGAGACACAGGACGTTGAGCTCGTCGCCGGCACGGCGAGCTTTCACCTGCGCACGCTGCGCGCCGAGGACTTCCCGACGCTGCCAGAGCCGGGTGGGGACATGACCGTGGTGGTGCCCGCGCAGGCGTTCGTCGAGACCGTCACGCGCGTCGCGCGCTCGGCCTCGCGTGATGAGACGCGGCCGATCCTGACGGGCATCCTCGTCTCGGCGACCGGCAGCGAGCTGCGCATGGTCGCGACGGACTCCTACCGCCTGAGCGTCAAGGAGACCCAGCTCGACACGCCGCTCGCGGAGGCCTTTGAGGCCAACGTGCCGGCGCGTGCGCTCGAGGAGGTCGGTCGCCTGGTCGGCGCGGACACGGACAGCATCGCGGTCGGCGTGCGCGCCGGCCAGGTCGTCTTCAGCGTGGGTGCGGTGGCGCTCTCATCGCGCCTGATCGATGGTCAGTTCCCGAACTACCGCCAGCTGCTCCCGGAGACGTTCGAGCACGAGCTGACGATGAGCGCGGACGAGCTGCTCGCCGTGGCACGCCGGATCGCGCTGCTGGCCCAGAAGAACGCGCCGCTGCGCCTGTCCTTCAGCGAGGGCGAGCTGCGGATCTCCGCGCAGACACCGGACGTCGGCGAAGCCAGCGACACGCTGCCGGTGCCGTTCGCCGGCGAACCGTTCGAGATCGGCTTCAACCCGGAGTTCCTCATCTCCGGGCTCGAGAGCGCCGGGGGCGGCGATGTCGTCCTGAAGCTCATCAGCCCGCTGCGGCCGGGGCTGATCGAGGCGGCGGACGGCAGCGGGTTCCTCTACCTGATCATGCCCATTCGCTTGAACGTCTGATGGCGGTCGTCCGGCGACTGCGACTGCGCGACGTGCGCGGCTACGCCGGCGTCGACGTCGCGCTGGGCGCTGGCCTGACCGTCGTGCACGGGCCGAACGGCGGTGGGAAGACGAACCTCCTGGAGGGGTTGTACTTCGCGTGCACAGGACGCTCGTGCAGGACCGCGAACGACCGCGAACTCGTGCGCTTCGACGCAGGTGCAGCCAGAGCAGAGGCCGACGTGCTCGTCGGCGGCGAGCTGCACGAGCTCGCGGTCGGCTATCAGCCGGGGGAACCCAAGCGCTTCACCGCGGACGGCGCGGTGGTCGAGCGCCTGCTGGACGTCCCCTTCCGTCCGCTCGTCACAGTCTTCCTACCCGACCGCCTCGAGCTCGTGAAGGGACCGCCGGCGCTGCGCCGCGCCCATCTCGACCAGCTCGTCACCGGTCTGTGGCCGGCGCGCGCGGCTGCCCGCCGCGCGTACGCACAGGCCCTGGCGCAGCGCAACGCGCTGCTCCCACGGGTGCGATCGGGCGCGGTGGGCAGGGCCGCGCTGCGCACGTGGGACCTCGAGGTGGGGCGTCACGCGGTTGCGATCCGGGAGGACCGTGAGCGCGCCGTGGGGTTGGTGGCCAACCGCACCGCCGCGATCGCGTCGGCCCTCGGCCTGCGCGACGGTGCGGAGCTGCGGTATCGCCCGCGCTCACGTGCCGCGAGCCCCGAGGACTTCGCCGACGAGCTCGCCGAGCGCCTCGACGGCGACCTGGAGCGCGGCTTCACCGGCCACGGGCCGCATCGTGACGATTTCGCGCTTGTGCGCGGGGGTCGCGATCTGCGCGTCTACGGCTCGCAGGGGGAGCAGCGCCTTGGCCTGCTCGCCTTGCTGCTGGCCGAGCGCGAGGCGCTCGAGGCCGAGCGCGGTGCCCCGCCGCTGCTGCTGCTCGACGACGTCATGAGCGAACTGGACGTCGAGCGCCGCTCGCGTCTGGTGCAGCGCGTCAGCGACGGGGGGCAGGTCGTCATGACGACCACCGACCTTGCACACGTCCCGGGCGCTCAGGCGCCCGGTGTCCTGCGGCTGGCGGTCGACGCCGGCGTGGTGCGCGAGGAGCTGCGGGCGGCGTGAGCGCCCCGCGACGGCTGCATCCCGCGGGCCCCGCGATCAGCGCGCTGGCCGAGCGGCTCGCGCCGCCGACGACGCTCGGGGCCGTGCAGCGCGTGTGGGCGCAGGCGGCTGGGCCTGCGATCGCGGTCGAGGCGACGCCCACGGGCGAGGCCGCGGGCGTCCTGACGGTCACCTGCTCGAGCGCGGTCTGGGCGCAGGAGCTCGACCTCATGGGAACCGTGCTGATCGAGCGCCTCAACGCAGCGCTCGGGGCCGAACGGATCTGTGCGCTGCGCTGCCAGAGCGTGCCCGCGCGCGGATGGCGGGCAACGGACCGCTGAGCAGCCGCGCCGACCCCCGGCGTTCCGGCGAAAAAGCCGCCAATTTGCAGGGAAATCGGGCCGATCCCGGGGAGCTGTGGCGCCCCCGGGTTTGCTACAATTACGTCAACTGAATGCGCCCGCCCCGGCCCTTCTGCGCTGACCAGGGACCGGGGCTTTTCACGTCATCGGAGGCATATGGCGAAGGACCGGGACAGCAACGCGAGCAACACCACGTCGACGGGGTCGTACGGCGCCGAGGACATCACCGTGCTCGAGGGCCTGGAGGCCGTGCGCAAGCGCCCCGGGATGTACATCGGCTCGACCGGCATGCGCGGTCTGCACCACCTCGTGTACGAGATCGTCGACAACTCGGTCGACGAGGCGCTTGCAGGTCACTGCACGCGCGTCGACGTGACGATCCACCCCGACAACTCGGTGACGGTCGTGGACGACGGTCGCGGGATCCCGGTCGACGTCATGGAGAAGGAGGGCAAGAGCGCCCTCGAGGTGGTGCTGACGGTGCTGCATGCCGGCGGAAAGTTCGGCGACGGCGGCGGCTACAAGGTGTCCGGCGGTCTGCACGGCGTCGGCGTCTCGGTCGTCAACGCGCTCTCCGAGGAGCTCGAGGTCGTGGTCCGGCGCGACGGCTTCGCCTACGAGCAGCGCTACGTACGCGGCGTCCCGCAGGGACCGATCGCCAAGGGCGAGCCGACCAAGGCGACCGGCACGACGATCACGTTCCTGCCGGACGCCGACATCTTCGACGAGACGAGCTACGACTTCTCGATTCTCGAGCAGCGCCTGCGAGAGACGGCGTTCCTTACGCGCGGCCTGCACATCACGCTGGGCGACGAGCGTGGCGAGGGGCAGACGGTCGAGTTCCAGTACGAGGGCGGGATCGAGGACTTCGTCTCCTACCTCAACGAGAACAAGGAGCCGATCCAGAAGAAGGTCATCTACTTCGCCGACGAGGGCGAGGAGGGCGCCGTCGAGGTCGCGATGCAGTGGAACGGCTCCTACCAGGAGTCCGTCTTCTCGTTCGCGAACAACATCAACACGCACGAGGGCGGCTCGCACCTGTCCGGCTTCCGCTCGGCGCTCACGCGCACGCTCAACAAGTACGCGCGTGAGAAGGGCGAGCTCAAGGAGAAGGACGAGAACCTCTCCGGTGAGGACGTGCGCGAGGGTCTCACGGCGGTGATCTCCGCCAAGCTGTCGGACCCCCAGTTCGAGGGCCAGACCAAGACGAAGCTCGGGAACCCCGGGATGCAGGGCTTCGTCGAGTCGATCGTCAACACGAAGCTCGCCGAGTTCCTCGAGGAGAACCCGCAGGAGGCGCGCGCGGTCATCCGCAAGGCTGTGCAGGCCGCGCAGGCGCGCTCGGCCGCGCGCAAGGCGCGCGACCTCACGCGGCGCAAGAGCGCGCTCGAGAACTCACGCCTGCCGGGCAAGCTCGCCGATTGCTCGGTGAAGGACCCGTCGCTCGCCGAGATCTTCGTCGTGGAGGGCGACTCCGCCGGCGGCTCGGCCAAGCAGGGGCGCGACCGCAACACCCAGGCCGTCCTGCCGTTGCGCGGGAAGATCCTCAACGTCGAGAAGGCGCGGATCGACAAGGTCCTGCAGAACGCCGAGATCCAGGCGCTGATCACGGCGATCGGCACCGGCGTGCGCGACGAGTTCGACATCGAGCGCGCCCGCTACCACAAGGTCATCCTCATGACGGACGCCGACGTCGACGGCGCCCACATCCGCACGCTCGTGCTCACGCTGCTGTTCCGTGAGATGCAGGAGCTGATCGACGCCGGCTACGTCTACATCGCCAAGCCGCCGCTGTACAAGCTCAAGCAGGGCAGTCAGGAGCGCTACATCGAGAAGGAGTCCGAGCTCGAGGAGGTGCTCCTCTCCGACAAGTACGACAAGCTCGAGGTCGCCGACCGCGACGGCAGGCCGTTCAAGGTCACCGAGGCGCGCTGGCAGACCTACCGGCGCAGCATGAAGCGCTACGAGACGCTGGCGGCCGCGCTGCGCGCGCGCCACGGCCACGACCTGGTGCGCTTCCTGGAGGAGTCGGTGCTGCTCGACGCCTCGACCGCCAGCGCCGAGGAGGCGATCGAGCTGCTGGGCCGGCCGGCGCCCGACGGCGAGCACCTCACCACCGAGCTGCTCGCCAGGGACGAGGAGACCCTCACGATCCGCGCGGTCGAGCAGCGGACAGGTCTGGCCACCACGCACCGGATGCCGCGCGACCTGTTCGCCTCGCCGGAGTACCGCAACTTCGTGAAGGTCCACCAGGACCTCGTGAAGCTTGCCGGCACACCGCCGTTCACGATCCGCCTGGGGGAGCGCACGGACACCGCGGCCTCGTTCGAGGCGCTGCGCGGCGCGGTGCTCGGGGTCGCGCAGAAGGGCACGCAGCTCAATCGCTTCAAGGGCCTGGGCGAGATGAACGCCGAGCAGCTGCGGGAGACGACGATGGATCCCGCGAGCCGGACGCTGCAGAAGGTGACGATCGAGGACGCGACGGCCGCCGACCAGATCTTCTCGATGCTGATGGGCGACGTGGTCGAGCCGCGCCGCGCCTTCATCGAGGACAACGCGCGCGACGTCGTGAACCTCGACGTCTGAGAACCGAAGGGACCGACCGCCGATGTCATCCGCCGATGTGCTGACCGATCGCTTCGAGCCGCGCGCGCTCGAGGACGAGATGAAGACCGCGTATCTGGACTACGCGATGTCGGTCATCGTCGGCCGGGCGCTGCCGGACGTGCGCGACGGGCTCAAGCCGGTGCACCGGCGGGTCCTCTACGGCATGTCCGAGCTCGGCGTCGGCCCGACGCGCGGCTACGCGAAGTGCGCCCGCATCGTCGGCGAGGTCATGGGCAACTACCACCCGCACGGCGACAGCGCGATCTACGACGCGCTCGTGCGCATGGCGCAGGACTTCTCGATGCGCTACATGCTCGTCGACGGGCAGGGGAACTTCGGCTCGGTCGACGACGACCCGGCGGCGGCGATGCGCTACTGCGTCAGCGGTGACACGCGCGTCGCCCTCGCGGACGGCACGGTTCGCATCGCCGATCTCGCCGCCGACCTCGAGCCGGAGAGCGAGCGCGCCGCCAACCTACGTGTGCTGGACCGGCTCGGGCGCCCCGTGCGCGCCTCGCGTCTGTTCCACTCCGGGGACCATCCGACGCTGCGCGCGCAGACGGATGAGGGGTACCGCCTGACCGGCTCCCACAACCATCCGGTCCTCTGCCTGGTCGACATGGCGGGGCTGCCGTTGCTGCTCTGGAAGCGGCTCGACGAGATCCGGCCCGGCGACCGCGTCCTGATCGCCCGCACGCCGCGCCCGATGGGCCCGGAGTGCAGCGCCGGCGAGCGCTCGCTGGCCGTGCTGCTCGGGGCGTTCGTCAGCGAAGGCTGGGTCGGCGAGGAGCGCGCCGGCTTCAACAACACGGACCACGACTTCTTCGACCTGGTCCTGCGCGCCTACGACGAGCACGTCGGCGGTCCGCGCTACGTCGCCACGCGGCGGATCCGGTCGGGGAGCCTGCTGCGGGAGCTTGACATCCAGCGGCTGGATGGCCTGCGCGCCAGCCCGCTCGCCTGCATGATCGGCCTCCGATCGGCTGAGAAGGTCGTGCCCGAGCTCGTCTGGCACGGCAGCGCGGCATTCAAGCGAGCGTTCCTGCAGGCGCTCTTCACCGGCGACGGCTCCTCGTCGCTGCTCCCGCGCGGCACGATCCAGATCTCGTACTCCACGCGCTCGGAGCAGCTCGCGCGCGGCGTCCAGCTGCTGCTGCTCGAGCTCGGCGTGATCTCGCGGCTCAGCGGCCCGAGCGCGCGCGGCGAGATCAAGGTCGTGGTCACCAATCGCCGCGACGCGCGGCTCTTCGAGCGCCGCGTGGGCTTCCTGGGCGCCAAGCAGCGCAAGCTCGCGCGGGAGCTCGGCGCGGTTCCGGCGCGGAGCACGGCGCTCAGTCGCGATCACGTGCCCTACCTGGCGGGATACATCCGCTCGGCCTCCGGCGGGGGGTGGACAGAGCGCGACTGGCTGCGCCGCCACAACGTCGACCGGATCGAGCGCTGGGAGCGCGACGGGGCCGCGATCCTGGAGCGCATCGCCTCGGCGGAGACGCGCGCCGTCCTCGAGCCCCTGGTGACCGGCGACTACTACTACGCCCGCGTCCGGTCGGTCGAGGCCGCGGGCGTGCAGCCGGTGTACTCGCTGCGCGTCGACACCGACGACCACTCGTTCGTCACGAACGGCTTCGTCAGCCACAACACCGAGGCGCGCCTCACGCGCCTGGCCGTCGAGATGCTGCGCGATCTCGACATGGACACGGTCGACTTCGGGCCGAACTACGACGGGCGCACGCAGGAGCCGCTGGTCCTGCCCTCGCGCTTCCCGAACCTGCTCGTCAACGGGTCGACCGGGATCGCGGTCGGCATGGCGACGAACATCCCGCCGCACAACCTCCAGGAGGTGATCGACGGGACGATCGCCTTCATCGACGACCCGCACATCTCCGTCGAGGGCCTCATGCGCCACGTCAAGGGACCGGACTTCCCCACGGGCGGCACGATCCTCGGCCGCCAGGGGATTCGCGACGCGTACGAGACGGGCCGCGGCCGCGTGCGGGTACGTGCGCGCGCGCACATCGAGCCCCTCACGCAGGGCAAGGAGGCGATCGTCGTCACCGAGTTGCCCTACGCGGTGAAGAAGGGCGGCGAGGGCGGCCTCATCCAGAAGATCGCCGACCTCGTGCACGAGAAGAAGCTTCCCGACATCACCGACCTGCGCGACGAGTCGGACCGCAACGGCATGCGCTTGGTGATCGAGCTCAAGCGCGACGCGATCCCGAACGTCGTGCTCAACCAGCTCTACAAGCACACGAACATGCAGGCGACGTTCGGCGTGAACACCGTCGCGCTGGTCGACGGCGTGCCGAAGACGCTCTCGCTGCGCGAGGTGATCGCCGCCTATGTCGGCCACCAGCGCGATGTCGTGGTGCGCCGCGCGAAGTACGAGCTGCAGCTCAAGGAGGCGCGAGCGCACGTCCTCGAGGGCCTGCTGATCGCGCTCGACGGCCTCGACGAGATCATCGCGCTGATCCGCGCCGCCGCCGACCGCGACGCAGCGCGCGAGCAGCTCGTCGGGCGCTTCGGCCTGAGCGTGATCCAGGCCAGCGCGATCCTTGACCTGCGCCTGGCGCAGCTCACCGCGCTCGAGTCCGACGCGATCAAGGCCGAGCACGCCGACGTGACCGAGCGCATTCGCGAGCTGCGCGAGCTGCTCGGCAGCGAGACCGCCGTGCTCGACCTGATCAAGGAGGAGCTCGCGGAGATCGCCGAGCGCTTCGGCGACGAGCGCCGCACGCTGATCTCCGAGAGCGAGGACGAGATCGACATCGAGGACCTGATCGCCGACCAGCAGATGGTCATCACGATCACGCACTCGGGCTACATCAAGTCGCTGCCGCTCGCCACCTACCGCCAGCAGCAGCGCGGCGGCCGCGGCGTGACCGGGATGGACATGAAGGACGGCGACTACATCGAGCACCTCTTCGTGTGCTCCTCGCACGACTTCCTGCTGTTCTTCTCCAACCGCGGCAAGGTCTACCGCTCGAAGGTCTACGAGCTGCCCGAGGCCTCGCGCACCGCGAAGGGCCGCGCGCTCGTGAACGTCCTGCCGCTGCGCGAGGGCGAGCGCATCCAGGCGGTCCTCTCCACGCGCGACTTCAGCGAGACGAAGTACCTCGTCTTCGCCACCCGCAACGGCACCGTCAAGAAGACCGAGCTGCAGGCCTACAACACGCCGATCAAGGCCGACGGGATCATCGCGATCAACATCCGCGACGATGACGAGCTCCTGTCGGTGAGGGCGGTCGACCCGGACGACGAGATCATCATGGTCTCGCGCGCCGGGCTGACGGTGCGCTTCGCGGAGTCCGACGCGCGCGCGATGGGGCGCGACACCACCGGCGTGCGCGGCATGGACGTCGGTGCCTCCGGCGAGGTGATCGCGATGGACGTCGCGCGCGACGACATGGACCTGCTCGTCGTGACCGAGAACGGGTACGGCAAGCGCACGCTGATCCGCGAGTACCGCAAGACGAACCGCGGCGCCAAGGGTGTGAAGACGATCGCCCTGACGGAGGCCAAGGGGCAGCTCGCCGGCGCGCTCGTCGTGCGCGAGCACGACGACCTCGTCTTCATCTCGCGCGAGGGCATGGTGCAGCGCACCGCCGTCGCGGGCATCAACCGCTACGGGCGCAGCGCGCAGGGCGTGCGCGTCATGAACCTGCGCGACGAGGACGTCGTGAGCGCGGTGGCGATCGCCGCCGAGGGCGGCGGCGACGCCGGCGAGGTCGGGGACGAGAGCGGCCAGGCCGCTCCGGGGGCGCTCGAGTATCGCGAGGCCGACCCGGCTGTGCTGGCGGCGAACGAGGCGCTGGAGGCCGCCGCGTCCGAGCCGGACGGCGACGAGGCGTGAGCGCGAGCTCCCGGCGTTCCTGAAACCGGCAGGGTCCGTCCGGGCGCTTGGTACAGTGCGCGGACCAGAGGAAGGAGGTGGTCCGTATTAGTTCAGGTTCTTGCGGGACCCTGGAGGTGACCGGCCGCTAGACCGCGGTTGGCTGGAACCCGCTCAGCGGAATCCAATCCGGGACACCGTCGACGGACCTGCCGGGACTGGTCCCTCCGGCCTCCCGCGTACGCGCGGGTAGCGAAGGGCTCGTCGATTCAATCCAGTGAGGTATCCGAGGGCGCCGGGGCTTGTCGACCCCGGCGCCCTCATCCTCATCGTGCCGGCGTTGCCCCGATCGTCAGTCGCCGAAGAACTTCGCGGTGATGAGGTTGATCGTGCCCTTGGTCCGGATCGTCGTGGGCCCCAGCACGCGCTCCAGTCCGCGTAGGTCGAGCCCCGAGTCGCTCATGCGCCCGCACGGCAGCCAGTAGAGCTCGCGCTCGTGGATCGCGAGCCGGTCGTCATCGGTCGCGAAGGCAAGGGCCTCTGCGATCTGCGCGGCGCTCGGCGCGTCGACCAGCAGCGCGACCTGCAGCTTGCCCGTGGAGGCCGCGAGCTGCTCGGGGCTGAACGGCTCGTGCGACGCCATCGCGCGCAACTGCGCCGCGCTGCGTGCGTAGGTCGGCACGGGATAGCCGAGGGCCGTCGCAAGGCCCTCCTCGATGCGCCGCGCGACCTCGTCGGCGGCGTCCTCGCCGTGCGCGTCGACGACGAGGTTGCCGCTCGCGCGGAACGACCAGACGTCGCCGAAGCCGAGCGCGGCGACATGGCCGCACAGGTCGGCATTGGTGATGCGCCGCCCGCCGAGGTTCATCCCGCGCAGGAACGCGGCGTATCGCCGCACGCCGCTACGCCGCTTCGGCCTGCGGCAGCCAGGCGCGCCAGGCCGCCGGGATCCGCGGAGTGGCCACCGCGAGGAAGACATGCGGGCTCGGCGGCCTGGGCGTGCAGCGCGGGTGCATGTTCGCCTGTGCCGGCAGGCGGTCGCCTTTGCGCCGGTTGCACGGCGCGCAGGAGGCGACGATGTTCTCCCAGCTCGAATCGCCGCCCTTCGACCGCGGGATCACGTGGTCGACGGTGAGGTTCGAGCGCGTTCCGCAGTACTGGCAGGTCCAGCCGTCGCGTGCGAAGACCGCGCGGCGCGTGATCTTGCGCTGGTGCGTGTCGCGCGGCACGTTGACGTAGGCCATGAGGCGGATGACGACGGGCCGCGGCATGTGCGTGTGCTCGGAGCGCAGCTCCCACGACGCGCGCTCCACGAGCTCGGCCTTCTCCTTCAGGAGCAGCACCGCCGCGCGCCGCACCGTGCACACGTTGATCGGCTCGTAGGTTGCGTTCAGGACGAGCACCCTCCCCGCGTCACGTCCGCGCGGCCGGTGCTCAGCAGCCGGCGCGGACCCGCTCGGGACTGGTGGTGTGAGCGCTCCCATCGTGGCTCGTCGCGCAGTGTACCGGCGAGCCCGGCCCGCCCCTGCGCTACCCGGCCGGGCGCGCCTCCTGCGCGACGGCCCCCACGTCCTGTGCGCCCGGCGCCCCCGCCGCGGGGTAGGCGCCGAGCACGCGCACGTCCTCGCAGTACTTCGCCAGCGCGGCGATCGCGTCGGCGGCGGGCCCGGCGTGATCCGCGCGGCCGTCGAGGTCCACGAGGAAGACGTAGTGACCCAGCCGCCGCCGCGCAGGGCGTGATTCGATGCGCGTGAGGTTCACGCCGCGGAAGGCGAACTCGGAGAGGCAGCGCACGAGCCAGCCGGGGTCGCCGTCGCCGTCGCCCAGGAACGCGACGGAGCTCTTCCAGGGCGCGTGGGGATCGGCGGCCCGCGCGGCCCGCGCCAGCGGGTCGTCCTGCGCCGCCAGCCAGACGAAGCGCGTGGCGTTGCCCGCGTCGTCCTGCACGTCCTCGCGCAGGACGCGCAGGCCGTAGAGCTCGGCGGCCAAGCGCGTGCCGAGTGCCGCGGACGGCTCGTCCGAGGCCGCGACGCTGCGTACGGCGTCCGCGGTCGACCGCGTGGCGCGGACCTCGGCGCCCGGCATCGCCTCGCGCAGGAAACGCGCGCACTGCGCGAGTGACTGAGGGTGCGAGTAGACGGCCGTGATCGACTCCAGCGGACGCTCCGCGCGCGCCGCCAGGACGTAATGGACCGGCAACACGGTCTCCCCGACGATGCGCACGCCGGGGGCCTCGTGCAGGAGGGCGTCGACCGCCTCGTTGACCGAGCCTTCGAGCGAGTTCTCGATCGGCGCGAGCGCGCGGTTCACCTCGCCGTCGGCGACCGCGAGGACCACCGCGTGCACGGTGGGGAGGGGGACGAGCTCAGCCTCGCCCGCCCGCACGCCGGCGAGCGCGAGCGAGCGGCGCAGGGCCTCCTCGCTGAAGGTCCCCTCGGGGCCGAGGTAGCCGAGGCGCATCAGGCGGAGTCCTCCGTCACGGGCCGCGTGTCGGGGACCTCGCCGGCGAGCGCCGCGCGGACGGCCTCGCGCTCCTCGGGGGAGAGCGGTACGGCCGCCTCGCCGCCGACGACCTGCTTGACGTAGAGCCGCGCCTGCTCGCGGTGGTGGATCGAGGAGAGCACGATCCCCGAGCGGTGCTCGTCGAGCAGCGCGATCGAGGTCGACTGATGGCCCGACAGCTCGTTGTAGGCGTCGTAGCGCACGACCGCGCGGTAGGCGATCGCGCCGTCGAGGCGCTCCTCCGCCGTCTCGAGCCGGCCGTCCAGGCGCGTCGCGACGTCGGCGACGTACTGGTGCAGCGCCTCGAACTGGCGCTGGAGCTCGGCCGCGTGCGCGACCAGGTCGCGCTCGGTATCGCCGAGCACGAGCCGCTGGTTGGCGCGCAGTGCGCCGACACGCCGCCACAGCACGACGCACATCGCCAAGCCGGCGAGCGCGAGGACGGCCGCCGCGAGCGCGACGATCCCGCTGGTGCTCGTCAGGTCCGCCACGTGCGTGGAGGATAGGCGTCAGCCGGTGGTGAAGAGGATCGTGTAGCTGGCCTTGTTGTTGTCGGTGTTCTTCTCGCCGGCGACCGGGACCACATCGACGTCGAGCGTGCCGACCGTCCCGGCCGCGGGCGCGGCGGGGAGCTTGATCGAGACCGTCGACTGTGCACCCGGCGTGGTCTGCGGCACGGTCTGGCGCGCGGTGACGGCCTTCGCGCCCGGCGCGCTCAGCCGCACCGTCACCGCGACGTTGCGCTCGGGGTTGTCGCCCTGGTTCGTGAACTTCACGATCACGGTGGGCGGCGGCTTGGACGGAACGCGGTTGGTCGCGCCGCCGGGCTGCAGGGTTGTCGTCCCGATCGAGGTGCTGTCGAGCCCGTGCCCGCACGAGGTCCCCGCCGGGCAGCCGCCGCCGCTCGTGCCGCCCGTGCTGACCGCCTGACCGCCGATCGCGTTGGCGATCGTCTGCGGGGCGAGCCAGGTGTAGCCGGGGAGTGAGCGGCTCGCCGGGATCGTCTGACCGGAGATCCCCGCGTCGTCGAGCGCCTCCTTGATGAGCGGCGCCGTGCGCTGCGAGTAGACGACGTCGGAGGCCAGGAAGCTCTGCATCTGCCCCGCGATCTCCTGGGTGGCAGCCTCGGCCTGCGCCCCCTGGCCCTGGGCGACGGAGAGCTTCTCGGCGATGTTCGTCAGGGCCTGCGCGCGCAGGTTCAGGACGAGCATCAGGTTCTGCTGGGCCGAGCGCATCGCCCCCGGTACATCGAGCGCCTGCGCGCGCTTGGCGTCCTCCTCGGCGTTCAGCCGGATCTGGTTGACCTGGACCTGGAGGTCCTTGCCCGACGCGTTGCCGCCGCCGAGCAGCTGGAAGAACGGCTTGGCGACCTGGTTGTCGGAGTCGGAGATGATCGCCGCGACGCTGCGGTTGTAATCCTTCAGCGCCCGCTCGCGGCGGCTGTCGAGGCAGCCCTTCACCCCGAGGACGAGCAGGATCAGCACGAGCACGCCGAGCCCCAGCGCGACGGCCTGGCGGGTGCGGACCGTCTGGCGGTCGGGCGGCCCGCCGCCGGTCCCCTCGGTCGCGACACGAGGCGGGGCGGCGGGGCGGGCCGGGCGCCTCCCGCGTGAGGTCACCCGGGTGGGCTGTTCGTCGTCGTCATCGAAGAAGGACACGTTGGCTCCTGCCCCTCGGGGGGGCGCAGTGGCGGAGTATGAACGGCGGGCGCGCCGCGCCACCAACCTGCAAGTTTGCCGTCATTGCGGCCTCTCCTGCTGCACCATGCAGGCGGCAGGGGTCGGGCGGCGAAGGCGGGAGACGGTGCAGACCGTCGACGAGACCGCCACGACGCAGGCCCCGCCCGCCGCGCACGGCGCGGCCGAGGAGCTCGTGCTCGGCCGCTACCGCCTGCTGCGCCGGCTCGGCGCGGGCGCGTTCGGCGTGGTCTGGCTCGCCCACGACGAACGGCTCAACCGGGTCGTCGCGCTGAAGCGCATCGAGGTCCACGACGAGCACGCCGCCGCGCGGGCGGAGCGCGAGGCGCTCGCCGCCGCGCGCCTGTCGCACCCGGCGATCGTGGCGCTGCACGAGGCGGGCCGCGACGAGCACGCCGTCAACCTCGTCTCCGAACTCGTCCGTGGGCAGACCCTGGGGGATCTGTGCGCAGCCGGCGCGCTGTCCGACCGCGACGTCGTGCGGATCGGCATCGCCCTGTGCGACGGGCTCGCGCACGCGCACGCGCGCGGCGTCGTGCACCGCGACGTCAAGCCGGCGAACATCATCGTCCCCGAGCGCCCCTCCGGCGAGGCGGGCCTGGCGAAGCTCACCGACTTCGGGGTGGCGCGCATCGCCGGCGACGATGCCCTCACGCGCACGGGCGACGTCGTGGGAACGCTCGCCTACATGGCACCCGAGCAGGCGGAGGGCCACGAGGCCGACGGGCAGGCCGATCTGTACGCGCTCGCGCTGGTGCTCTACGAGGCGCTGAGCGGGGTCAACCCGGTGCGCGCCCCCGGCGCGGCGGCCACCGCGCGGCGCGTCGGCGTGCGGCTGCCGGGACTGCGGCGCCTGCGCCCGGACCTGCAGCCGGGGCTCGCCGCCGCGATCGACCGGGCCGTGCAGCCCCACCCCGAGGACCGCGGGAGCCTGGACGACCTGCGTCGCGCGTTGCGGTCCGCCCTCGAGCGGGCGGACACGCGCGTGGGCCCCGTCGGCGGGCCGGCGCTGGAGCTCTCGGACGGGGAGGTCCACGTCCTGGATGAGCCGCGCCCGCTCGGGCGGGCCGTGCGCCCTGAGGACCGCGAGCCGTTCCCGGCCGCGGCCGTCAGCGGTGCCGGCACCCTCCCAGCGCGGCTGCTCGCGGCGGCTGGGGCCGCCGCGCTCTGCGGCGGGGCG
>DATKLF010000098.1:0-11016 GCA_035542555.1 Solirubrobacteraceae bacterium
GCGTCGACCGCCGCCACCTGCACCCGGGCGGCTACGTCCACGGCGGCGCGTGGACGGCGTTCGCCGACACGGTCGCCGCGTGGGGGACGATGCGGCTGCTCGAGCCCGGCAGCGACTTCACGACCGTCGAGCTCAAGACGACCGTGTTCGCCGCGGCCCGCACCGGCGACGAGCTGACCGCCGTCGGCGAGCCGCTGCACGTCGGCCGGCGCACCCAGGTCTGGGAGGTGCGCGTGCACCGCGGCGAGCGCCTGATGGCGAACTTCCTCTGCACGCAGATCGTGCTCGGCGGCTGAAGGGAATTCGGCTCGGCGTTCGGCCGCAGCGATCGTCACGAGCCTGCCAGACTCCGGCGCATGCACCTCGACGGCTGGGACGTCGTCCTCTGGCTGCACCTGCTCGCGATGGCCGTCTTCGTGGGCGGTCAGCTCGTGCTCGGCTTGGCCGTGGCACCGGTGTACGTGCGCCAGGGCGGCAGCGAGAGCCCCGCCGCGCGCGAGTGGATGGTGGCGATCGCGCGGCGCTTCGGCTGGGCCTCGCTGGGGGCGCTCGTGGTGCTGCTCGCCACGGGCCCGGCGATGGCCTCCCACTTCGACCTCTGGCACACGACGGCGCTGCAGCTGAAGCTGGGACTCGTCGTGGTGGCGATCTTGCTGACGTGCGTGCACGTGTTCGTCGTCCACGGCTCGAACCGCCTGCTGCAGGCCCTGATCCTGCTGGACTCGCTGGCGATCGTGCTCGTCGCGACGACGCTCTAGTGGCCCTGCTCGGGCCGTCGGTCAGACGGTCGGGGGATGGCCACTGGATCAGGCGCCGGCGGCGTAGCGGCGGATGACCGCGGGCGTGCCCTCGGCCGTCGTGTAGGCGGCCGTCCCCGCACGAGTGAGCGCCACGGCCTCCCCCTGACCCTCGTTCAGGGGGGCGGGCACGACGCAGGTCGGCGCGCGCGCGAGCGTCCTCGTCAGCGGCTCGCGGCCGCGCCGCGCCCACAGGTACATGCGGAAGTACGTGCGCAGGACGATGATGCGCCCGTCGCCGCTGACGTCGCCGGCCGTCACCAGCGCCAGCGGGACCGCCGGCCCGGCGCGCAGCGTCGTGAGCGTGTCCGGAGCGATGCCCGGCGGCGCGCTGTACGCCCGTCCCGCGGCGATCGCCTTCGTGACGATCACGAGCGTCCCGCGCAGCGGGTCGACGAGCAGCGCCTCCGCGTCGTGGGCGCCATCGGGGTAGCGCAGCCGCAGCCGCGCGGCCGGCGCCGTCCGCGGCGCGTCGGGCCTCGGCTCGGGAAAGCGGTAGACGTCGATCGACGCCCGCGAGGCCGCGTTGTCGCCGATGTCGCCCACGTAGAGCAACCTGCCGCCGCCGCTTGCGATGTCCTCCCAGTCGACGGCCTGCGCGCCCGTCACGGTCGGCGTCCCGAGGACCGCCCCGTCACGGCGCAGCGCGAAGATGCGCGGCCGGTCGCCCGAGTCGTTGTGGCTCCAGAGGAGGCCGGGCGCGGCGTGGCCGACCGTCAGACCCGACAGCTCGTCGGCCTGCGGATCGGTGACGGTGCCGACCTGCACTCCGCGCTCGGCGCGGCACAGCGCCGGCTCGGCGGGCGCGGCGCCGCGGGTGCTCGCGGTGGTGCCGGCCCCGCAGCCGGCCGCCACGAGCAGCAGCGCGAGCGCGAGGAGCGTGGACCTGGGCATCGCGACAGTCTGCCGTCCCGTGCCGGCGGCCGCTGACAGACTGCCCGCCATGAACTTCGCGCGCGACGTCGTCGAGGCCGCGCCGCCCGGCGCGCTCGCGCTGGTGGAGCTCGCGCGCGACGGCACGCGGCGCGAGTGGACGTTCGGCGAGACCGCGCGGCGCGCGGCGGCGCTGGCCGCGGCGCTGCACGCGCGCGGGGTGCGCCGCGGGGACGTCGTCATGACGCTCGTCGGCAACCGCCCGGAATGGGTGCAGGCGATGGTCGCCTGCCTGCGCGCGGGCTTCGTCGCCCTGCCGTGCACCGAGCAGCTGCGGGTGAAGGACCTGCGCCTGCGCCTGGACGTCGCGCGTCCGGCGGCGATCGTCTGCGACGAGCGCAACCGCGCCGAGCTTCAGGCGGCCGGCCCGGGCTGCCCGGTCCTCCTCGTCCCGGACGAGCGGCTCTTCGCCGACGGCGCCGAGGCTGGCGCGCCGGCGCACGCGCGGCTGGGCCCGCAGGATCCGGCGCTGATCACGTTCACGAGCGGGACGGCCGGGGAGGCGAAGGCCGTCGTCCACGGCGAGCGCTACCTGCCCGGCCAGGCGCTGCAGGCCGCCTCGTGGCTCGGCGCGCAGCGCGGCGACCTCGTCTGGTGCACCGCCGCCAGCGGCTGGAGCAAGTCGGCGCGCAACGTCTTCATCGCACCGTGGATCCGGGGCGCGGCCGCACTGCTGCACGACCAGCGCTTCGACCCGCACGAGCGCCTGGAGGTGCTCGAGCGTGAGGCGGTGAACGTCCTGTGCATGGCGCCGACGGAGTTCCGCGTCGTCGCCAAGCGCGCCGATCCCCGGCCCGTCCCCGCGCTGCGCGGCCTCGTCGCCGCCGGCGAGGCGCTCAACCCGGAGATCCTGCACGCCTTCCACGCCGCGACCGGGCTCTGGATCCGCGACGGCTACGGCCAGACGGAGACCGGGCAGACGACCGGCCAGCCGCCCGGGCGGGCGCCGAAGCCCGGCTCGATGGGACGGCCGCTCGAGGGCGTGCGCCTGTGGGTGGACGACGGTGAGCTCTGCCTGGACCCGCGCACCGACCCCACGTTCTTCCTCGGGTACCTGGGCGAGCAGGTCGTGCGCGGCGAGGACGGCGCGTGGACCGTGGACGACCGCCGCGACGGCGACACGTGGCGCACGGGCGACCGCGTGCGCGAGGACGAGGAGGGCTACCTGTTCTTCGAAGGCCGGGCCGACGACGTGATCATCTCGGCGGGGTACCGCATCGGCCCCTTCGAGGTCGAGTCGGCGCTCGTGTCGCACCCGGCCGTCGCCGAGGCGGCGGCGGTCGCCGCCGACGACGACGAGCGCGGGGCGGTCGTGCGCGCGGTCGTCGTCCTGCGCGACCCGGCCGCGGCGTCGGACGAGCTCGCGCGCGAGCTGCAGGACCACGTCAAGGCCCAGACCGCGCCCTACAAGTACCCGCGCATCGTCGAGTTCGCCGACGAGCTGCCCAAGACCGCCAGCGGGAAGGTCCGCCGTGCCCTGCTGCGCGACACCCCCATCACGAACGTCCCTGACGGCCCCGCCTAGGCGGCCGCGAGGGACGTTCGCGGCGGCGCGGGACGCGGGACGCTCGCGGTGGCGCGGGAGCGCTACTGCGTGAGCTCGCGGGCCATCTCCTCGAAGCACGCGATGTACGCGTCGACCGCCGCGTCGGTGTGGGTCACCGAGAGCGTCCACTCCTCCTCGCGGCCGGGCGTCATGTAGATCCCGCGGTTCATGTTGAACAGCCATCCGAGATCGGCGAGCTCGGGGTCCTGGTGCTCCTTGAAGGTCGCGTAGTCGACGATCTTCTTCGGCGAGAAGGTCACGCACCCCTTCGAGCTGATGCCGACCGCGTACCCCGGCAGGTTGTAGCGCTCGATCACCGACGTGCAGCCGGCGAGCAGGCGGTCGTTGAGGCGGTCCAGGGTCTCGTAGGCGTCCGGCGTCAGCACCTCCAGGAGGTTCGCGCGCGCCGCCGCCATGCAGAGCGGGTTCCCGTTGTAGGTGCCGACCTGGAACACGCGCCCGTCCGCCACGCAGGCCATGACCTCCTCGCTGCCGCCGATCGCGCCGACCGGCGTGCCGCCGCCGAGCGCCTTGGCGAGGGTGACCATGTCGGGCATGACGCCGTACTTCTCGGTCGCCCCGCCGGCGGCGATGCACAGGCCGGTCTTCACCTCGTCGAAGATGAGGACGATGCCGTGGCGGCGCGTGATCTCGCGCACGGCCTCGAGGTAGCCGGGCTCGGGGAGCACGACGCCGAGGTTCATCATCGCCGCCTCCATGATCACGCAGGCGGGCTTGCGGCCCTCCTTGTCCAGGCGCTCGATGCGCCGCTCCATCGCCCCCGCGTCGTTGAACGGCACGGGGATCGTCATGTCGACGATCGCCTGCGGGATCCCGGCGCCGTAGGGCAGCGAGGCCAGGTTGTCCGGCTCGCCGATCTTGTCGTACTCGACGCCGATGCTGACCATCACGGCGTCGTGGTGGCCGTGGTAGGAGCCGAAGATCTTCATGATCGTGTCGCGCCCCGTATGCGCTCGCGCGATGCGGATCGCGTCCATCGTCGACTCCGAGCCGGAGTTCGTGTAGCGCCACTTCGGGAGCCCGAAGCGCGTGACGAGGTTCTCGCCCACGACGATCGCGTCCTCGGTCGGCGCCGCGAAGTGGGTGCCGTCGGCGTAGCGGTCGCGCAGGGCGCGCCCGATCGCGGGGTGCGCGTGGCCCTGCACCATCGAGCCGAACCCGTTGTGGAAGTCCCAGTACTCGTTGCCGTCGACGTCCCAGACGCTCGGGCCGGCGCCGCGCTCGAGGTAGATCGGCCACGGGTCGCGCAGCTGGTAGGACGAGGCCACGCCGCCGCTGAGCGCCTGGCGCGCGCGCTCGTACATCGCCCGTGAGCGCGGGGTGCGCTCGTTCAGGCGCGCCTCCTCGCGCTCGGTGAGCTCCTTGATGCGCTCACGGTCGAGCTGTGCGTACGCCGATACGGCCATGGGGATCCTCCGGTGGGGACGGGTTCACGGTGAACGTTAAACGTTCGGGGGCCATCCACCGCGGCGCATCCCGCGCTCGCGCGCTGTGCACGGCGGCGGCTCAGGCGTGCACGTTCAGGCGCAGCACGGCCGCGCCGGGCACGACGACGCGCAGCGAGACGGTGTCCGGCGGGACGCGCAGGTGCAGGATCGCGCTCCTCGCGCGCACGCGGCGCACGCCGACGCCGGTCACGCGCCCGCCGCGCCCGATCGCGGCGATGCGCGCGCGCAGCCCGACGCTCGCGGCCGCGAAGCGCAGCCGCACGCGCACGTGCCGCGCGTCCAGCCGCCGCACGCTGCCGGCCAAGGTCGCGAGCGCGTGCGCCGCCCCGGAGGCGGCGGGTGCCCCTGTCGCCGGGGCCGCCGGCGCGACCGTTCCCGTCGACGACGACGTCGAGGACGCGGGGGCCGAGGCGCCCGCCGGCAGCGTCCCGCCCGGCAGCGCCTGCGTCACCGCGCCGGTGATGAACGACCAGGTCCGCGTCGTGTCCTGCGGGTCGGCGGAGGCGCGCATCGTCACGGTCGCGGTGTAGGACGCCCCGGTCTGCAGCGGCTTCGTGGGGATGACGAGCGCCGTGCCGGCCGGCAGCGCCGCGGCGAACGCCGTGTTCGACGCCCAGTCCGTCGTGGCGAGCGGCACCGCGCCGCCCGGGCCGGTCAGCGACGCGCTGACGAGCTTCGGCTGCCCGTAGTACCCGCCCGTGGGCGCGACGCCGAAGGCGTAGATCGTGGGGCCGTTGCCGGTCTCGGGGAGCCCGAGCGCCGCCTGCGGCGTGATCGGGGATTCGCGCACCGTCTGGCTCGGGTAGATCGTCGTTCCCGGACCGGGGTACGTGTAGATCGTCGTCGCCGCCGGGGCCGGGCGGTCGTACCCCGGCCAGGTCGTGATGCACAGGCCCGACCCGTTCGACGCCCCGCTCTCGGCGAGCGCGGGGGCCAGCATCTGCGCGAGGTGGACCGGCGCGTTCTCGAACGGGTCGTGGTCGGCGGTCGTCCACGTGCCCGTCGTGAGGACGGAGTTCTTGCCGGCCCAGGCGCCGTCCGCCGTGTAGCCCGGTGCGCCAGGAGTCTCGACGTGCGTGAGGACGCCGCCGTTCTGCGCGACGTACGCCATGTGGGCGGCGCAGTCAGCCGACCAGTCGGCGCGCTCGGCGAGCGCCCCGGGGATGCCGTTGCGCTCGCGCTGGCCAGACAGCCAGGAGAGCACGGTGGCCGAGTCAGGCGCCGCGAGCGCGCGCGCGGGAGCCGCGAGGACGAGCACCAGGAGGGCCAGCGGCGCAAGACACGAAAGCCGCCGGCGCGTGTGCGTGGGGGCGCGCACCGCCCTGATAGTAGCCCGCCGCGGGCGACGCTGCGCCGGTGCCCGGCCATGCGTGGGGCCCCGCCGGCCGGCGGGGCCCCACGTCCGGCCCGGATTCCCGAGCCCGGCGGTTCAGACCGCCGGGCCGGGAACCGGGGGGCTTGTCACCCGAGCGTCACCTTCACCGAACCGGAGCTCGGCAGGGCCACGTTGGCGACCTTGACGAGGTGGTTCGTGCGGACGTGACGACGGTACGTGCGCTTGCCGACCTTGATCTTGATCCACTCCGTCTTGTGGGTCGAGATCACGCGCACGAGCAGCACGCGCTTGCCGCCGCGGAGCGCGATGTGCGCGACGGAGATCCGCCGTGCCTTCTTCTTCGCGCTCTTGTGCTTCACGGCCTGGGACAGCACTCCTGCCGCTGCGCCCTGCGTGTTGATCTGCGACGCCGACGGCGTGCCCGAGCCGGCGGCCGAGGTCGGCTGCGGAGCCGCTCCCGGAACATGTCCGCCACTCGAGCCGGACTGGCTGAAGTCGACGTCGATGCTGCGCAGCAGACCCTCGCACACGTAGTTGGCGATCACGTTGATCACCTGCGGATCGCTGTTGAACACCTCGATCGCCGCGTTCCCGTTCTTGTCCAGCGTGCGGCAGATGTCCGCACCCTGCTCGGTCTTGGCGGGACCGCCCCAGACTTGGAACGGGGCGTTGAGCGGGCCGGCATCCCCGGTGTACCCCTGGAAGCCGTCCGCCTGCTCGGCGATGTAGAAGCACACCTTCTCACCGGCGTACGGCGACCCGTCGACGTCGTTGGCGTGCGCCACGACGATCCGGGCGTTGTTGTTGGCAGCGCCCGTGCCCTTGGGCCAGTAGCTCAGCGACTTGTCGAAGAGGTTCGTGACCGTCTTCGAGATCGCCCCGGTCGAGACCGGGTTGGCGTCGACCGGCTGGTACGGGTACCGCGCGACGGCCGAGATGCTCGCCGTGCCGAGCGTCGTGATGCCCTGCAGGTCGCACCCGCCGTTGCGGTTGAGCACCACCGGGAGGCTGTCGTAGTAGAAGCCACCCGCGTACGGCTTGTAGCTCACCTGAGCCTCGCCGTGCTCATCGGTGTAGACCGCGACGGACTGGTCGCCCGACGGGGTGTACCGCGGGTCTCCGACCTGGTTGTCGCACTGCGTGGCCACGCCCTGGGTGCTACGCAGCGAGTAGGTCTGCCAGTTCTTGTACAGGCCGTCGAAGAGGAACCCAACGAAGTTGTTCCCCTGCGCAGGCCCGTCGATACCCGAGGCCTGCGACACACCGTAGTCGGTCGCCGAGGTGGCCGGGATGAACTGCTCGTAGTACGGCGCGTACAGGTTGTGCGCCGAGCCGCCGCCATTGCCGTCACGGCTGTAGACGTCGGCCTTCCACGTGGGCTCCAGCGCACCGGTGCCCGAGATGTCGCCCGCCTTGCCGGAGTTCGGCGCGATCGAGACGTCGACGCGCGTCGCCGGCATCGGGGCGTCATTGGCGTCCAGGTTGCCGTTGGCCAGCAGCGTCGCCGGACGCGCGGGGTCGAACGGGCCAGCGGCTGTCACGCCCTGGCCGAACACATTCGAGAACGGCCCCAGGTCGCTGTTGGACCCGTTGCAGTTGTCGACTGCGTCAGGCGGCGCCGTCGGCGACACCCCGGTCTTGCAGAACCCGCTGACGTGACCTTCTTCCTGCCCTTGGCCGTCGTGGATGTCCCACTGCTGGGCCGGGTTCGTGTCGAGCGGGTTGTTGTCGGTGGCAAGCGCGCCCGCGATCGTCGCCCAGTCGTTCGGGAGCGTGAACGTCCCGCCCGGTGCGAGCGGATGCGGGAACGTGCCCGTCACGTGGACGTCGATGCGGCCGTCCGCCGAGCCGGCGGTCAGGTTGCCGTCACCGGCGGGGTCGCCCACTGCGGCGTCCGAGCCGGCGGGCTGCCCGCCGCTCGGGTCGTTGTTGCCCACCTCGTCGATCGCGACGTTGCCGAGCGTCAGCCAGATCATGAGGAACTGGTGCTTGACGATCGGGTTGTGGTCGGAGTCGGAGACGACGAGCTTCACGCGCGCGAGCCCGGCATCCGAGGAGACCATGTCGAACCGCACGCACGGCAGGTCGAGCTGCCTCGACCAGAAGAACGTGTCGACGGTCGAGCTCTCGAGCTGCGGGCCGGGGTTCGATCCCGACCACGACTCGACGAGCACGTCCAGGCTGTTGCCCTGCTTGAGGCGGAGCGGCGACTTCCCGTCGACGCCGTCGAGCCACGGCAGCAGGTCTTCCGTGCACTTCACGGCGCGGATCTCCTCACCGCGCCAGGCCACGTACGGGATGTTCGTGGTGAACGCGCTGGGTGCTTCACCGCCTTGGACGTTCTCCCAGTAGCTGTTTCCGGGCTGCATCCCTGCAGAGGCGCTGGATGCGGACACCGCGAGACCGATGACACTGAGGGCCGCTGCGGCATACCATCGCCACGGCACGGCCCGGACCCTCCGAGCAGACATGTGTGTCTCCTTTTCGGCTGCGGAGCGCACCCCCCCGGCGCACTCCTCGAGTGCGCGGGATGCTATGAAGCGCGACCGGCGGTCGCTACTGGCGCTCGGGTGGTCTGCGACCGGACTCTCGGGTGGCCCCATACCACCCCTTCGGGTGGGATCGGGAGCGCGTCGAGCGCGCCCGGCGCCGCGCTGGCGAGTCGCTTCTCCTCGAGCAGCAGCGTCGCCTGCACGCGGTTCGTGACCCCGAGGCGCTGGTAGATCATGCGCACGTGGAACTTCACGGTGTTCGGCGAGACGTTGAGCCGGCGCGCGATCTCGGCGTTGCCGTGCCCCGCGGCGAGCAGCTCGAGCACGTCGAGCTGGCGGGGCGAGAGCCGGGCGTCCAGCGACTCGCTGTCGGCGCGGTGCGCCTGCGCCAGCCAGCCCGCCGGGTAGACGGCTTGGCCGCCGGCGACGCGCCGGAGCACCTCGACGAGGTCGGCCACGCTGGAGTCGCCGAGCACCACGGCGTCGGCCTTCTCGGCGAGCGCCGCGTGCGCGAGCCCCGGGCTGAGCTGATCGATCATCACCACCACCGGGAGCCCCGGGAGCGCCTCGTGCAGCGCAGTGACCGACGCCAGGGGCGCCAGCGGGTCGAGCTGCGCATGGACGAGCGCGAGGTCCGGCGAGAGCTGGCCGACCCGCTGCACGAGCCGGCACAGCGTCGCCTCGGCGATGCAGACGTCGAAGCCGTGCTGCTCGAGCTCCCGGCTGAGCGCATCGAGCTGGAGGACCGGACGCTGCCCGACCGCCACGCTGATGCGCCTACCACCCGGTGAGCGCGATGATGCTCCCCCCGCGATCATCGCGCGCAACGCTACCGGATTGGCGACGGCCTGAAGGGCGAAATGTTGCGCATCTTGCGCGCGTTGGGCGCTCGGCCGCAGGCCGTCAGGCGCGCACGCGCTCGCCGGCCGCGTCGAACAGCGGCTCGGCGGCGACCTCGCCGGGCACCCAGCGGCCGAAGATGTCGATCTCCACGGCCGTTCCGGGGGTCGCGTGTCCCGCCGGGACGTAGGCGTAGGCGATCGAGCGCCCCACGCTGTAGCCGTACCCCCCGGTCGTCACGCGCCCGGTGATCTCCCCGCCGATCCGCACGGGCTCGTTGCCGAGCGCGACCGAGCGCGGATCTTCGAGCGTGATGCAGGCGAGCCGCCGCACCGGCCCCCCGGCCTCCTTCGCCGCCCGCAGGGCATCGCACCCGATGAACCCGCCGGGCTTGTCGAGCTTCACGCAGAAGCCCAGCCCACCCTCGTAGGGCGTCTCGTCCGGCGTGATGTCCGCCGCCCAGACGCGGTAGCCCTTCTCCAGGCGCAGGGTGTCGATCGCCTTGTAGCCGCCCGCGACCAGCCCGCGCGGCCGGCCGGCCTCCCACAGGGCGCGCCACAGGCCGGCGCCGAACTCCGACGGGCAGTACAGCTCCCAGCCCAGCTCCCCGACGAACGTCACGCGCAGCGCGCGCACGGGAACATCGCCGACGGTGATCTCGCGCATCGTCATGTAGGGGAACGCCTCGCCGGAGAGGTCGTCGGGGGTCAGCGGCTGCAGGATCTCCCGCGCGCGCGGCCCCCAGAGCGCGAAGCAGGCCCACTGCGCGGTGGTGTCGCGGATCTCGACGCTGCCGTCGCGGGGGGCGTGGCGGCGCAGCCAGGCGAGGTCGTGGTTGCCGAAGGCCGTCCCGGTGACGATGGCGAACCGGTCCTCGGCCAGGCGCGTCACCGTGAAGTCGCACTCGATCCCGCCGCGGGAGTTGAGCATCTGCGTGTACGTGATGTCGCCCACGCCCCGGGCGACGACGTTGTCGCACATGCCCTCCAGGAACGCCGCCGCACCGGCGCCCGCGATCTCGAGCTTGGCGAACGAGGACTCGTCGAACAGCCCGGCGCACTCGCGCGTCGCGAGGTGCTCGGCGCCGATGGCCGGCGACCAGTGCATCCCGGCCCAGCCGCGCGGGCGCAGGTCCTCGTCGCCGCCGGGCGCGTTGGACTGGTACCAGTTGACCCGCTCCCAGCCGGCCTTCTCGCCGAAGGCGGCGCCGTGCTCGCGGTGCCAGCCGTAGGCGCTGGAGACGCGCAGCGGCCGCCCGGCCTGGCGCTCGTGGCCCGGGTAGCGGATGTCGTAGTAGGTCTCGTAGACCTCCCTGGTGCGCTTCAGCGTGTACGTGGGCGAGCGGTACTGCGGCCCGAAGCGCCGCACGTCCATGTGCCACAGGTCCATCTGCGGCTCGCCGCCGTGGATCCACTCGGCCATCACCTTCCCGATCCCGCCCGCGCCGGCGAGCCCGTGGGCACAGAAGCCGGCGGCGACGAACAGCCCGCGCACCTCGGTCTCGCCCAGGCAGAACTCGTTGTCCGGCGTGAAGGCCTCGGGGCCGTTGATGAGCCGCGTGACGGTGATCTCCTCCATCACCGGCACGCGCCGCTTGGAGTTC
>DATKLF010000099.1:0-6081 GCA_035542555.1 Solirubrobacteraceae bacterium
TCCGCGGAGGTGCTCTACGACCCGGCGGCGCGTGTCGAGCACCTCGTCCCCCCGGATCGCGGATCGCTGCGCTACTTCCTCTCGCGCTGCCGAGCCGAGGGCCGCTCGAAGGCCCTGCTGGCCCGCTTCGTGGGCGCCGCCGACGGCCTCTCCGACGAGCGCGCGTACACCGCGCGCACGCTGCCGCGTGGCGTCCTGCGCGGCCTGCGCGACGCGCTGCACGGAGACCTCGCCGGGCTGAGGCGCGCCGGCGCGATCGTGCTGGGGCTGGCGACGACGACGCTCGGCTACGCGTCGGGGCGGCTCGCGCGCGAAGGGCACGGGTGAGCGCCCTGCGGGTGCTGACGGTCACGCCCCGCTACCTGCCGGAGATCGGCGGCGTCGAGCGCCACGTGCACGAGGTCGCAACGCGGATCGCCGCGGCCGGCTGCGAGATGACGGTCCTGACGACCGACCGCAGCGGCGGGCTGCCGGCCGTCGACGCCGACGGCCCGCTGACCGTGCGCCGCGTGCGCGCCCACCCCCGGGGCCGCGACTGGCTCTACGCGCCGGGCGTGGGCGCCGTCGTCGCGGGCGGCGGCTGGGACGTCGTCCACGTCCAGTCCTACCACACGTTCGTCGCCCCGCTGGCGATGCGCGCCGCGTCCCGCGCCCGGATCCCGTTCGTCGTCACCTTCCACGGCGGCGGCCACTCGCAGGCACTGCGGCACCGCGCGCGCCGGCTGCAGCGGGCGGCGCTGCGCCCGCTGCTCGCGCGTGCCGCACGGCTGGTCGCCGTCGCCGAGTTCGAGATCGAGGAGTACGCGCGCGAGCTGCGCCTGCCGCGCGAGCGCTTCGTCCTGATCCCCAACGGGGTCGACCTGCCGGCGGCGGCGAACGGCGCCGCCGCTCTGGACGGCCTGCCGGACGGCGACCCGCTGATCGCTTCGATCGGGCGGCTGGAGGAGTACAAGGGCCACCAGCGCGTGCTCGCCGCCTTCCCGCACGTGCTCGCCGCCGCCCCCGGCGCGCGCCTGTGGATCGCCGGGTCCGGCCCGTACGAGCCGCAGCTGCGCCGCCAGGCGTCGCGGCTCGGCGTCGCCGACCGCGTCGAGATCCGCGCCGTGCCCGCCGCCGACCGCGGCGCAATGGCCGCGGCGCTTGCGCGCACGGACCTCGTCGTGCTGCTGAGCGACTTCGAGACCCATCCGATCGCCGCTCTGGAGGCGCTCTCGGCCGGCCGGCCGCTCGTGGTCGCCGACGGCTCGGGGCTCGGCGAGCTGGCGGCGCGCGGGCTGGCGCGCGCGATCCCGGTCGATGCGACTCCGCAGGTCGCCGCCGCGGCGATCCTGCGCGAGCTGCGCGACCCGCTGCCCGCGCGCGCACTCGACCTGCCGACCTGGGACGACTGCGCGGCGCGGCTGCTCGAGCTCTACACGGCCGTCGCGGAGCGCCCACGGTGAGGATCCTGATGCTCGCCCAGTTCTACGCGCCGGTCGTCGGCGGCGAGGAGCGGATGGTCGAGTCGCTCGCCGTCGGCCTGCGCGAGCGCGGCCACGAGGTCGCGGTCGCGACGCTGCGCCAGCCCGGGCAGGACGCCGAGGAGCTGCACCGCGGTGTGCGGATCCACCGGCTCGGCGGCCTGGCGCAGCGGCTGCCGTTCCTGTTCAGCGACGATGGCCGGCGCTTCGCCCCGCCGGCGCCCGACCCGGAGACCGTCGCCGGCCTGCGGCACGTGCTCGACGCCGAGCGCCCGGACGTCGTCCACGGCCACAACTGGCTGGCCCACGCCTACCTGCCGCTGCGCCGCCGCCGTCGCGCGGCATTCGTCGCCTCGCTGCACGACTACAGCCTCGTCTGCGCGAACAAGCGGCTCGTGCGCCGTCACGCGCCGTGCCAGGGTCCCGGGCTGGCACGGTGCGTCGTGTGCGCGAGCGCGCAGTACGGCCTGCTCGCGGGCGCGCCCGTCGCGCTGCTCACCCGCGGCGGCGCGCGCGCGCAGCGCCGCGCGGTGGACCGCTTCCTCCCGGTGAGCCACGAGGTCGCCGCGCGCTGCGGGCTGCCCGCGATGGGCGTCCCTTATGAGGTGGTGCCGAACTTCCTGCTCGACGGCCCCGCGACGGCGAACGGCGCCCACCCGGCGCTCGGCGCGCTGCCCGCCGGCGACGTCCTGCTCTACGTGGGCGACCTCACGCGCGACAAGGGGGTCGGGACGCTGCTGGAGGCGCACGCCGCATTGCCTGAGCGCCCGCCGCTCGTGCTTATCGGCCGGCCCGTGGACCCCGAGCTCGCGCGCGCGCGCGAGAACGTGACGGTGCTCGGCCCGCTCCCCCACGCCGCGGTGCTCGCGGCCTGGCAGCGGTGTGCGGTCGCGGTCGTCCCGTCGATCACCCCGGAGACCTTCGGACTCGTGGCGCTCGAGGCGATGGCGGCGGGCCGCCCGGTCGTCGCCTCACGCGCGGGGGGCCTGCCCGAGGTCGTGACCGACGGAGAGAGCGGCCTGCTCGTGGCACCCGGCGACCCGCACGCGCTGCGCGGCGCCCTGGAGCGCCTGCTCGCCGACGGCGCGCTGCGCCGGCGCCTCGGCGAGGGGGCGGCGCGCCGCGCCCGCGCCTTCACGCCGCAGGCGATCCTGCCGCGCGTCGAAGCAGCCTACGAGCGGGCGCTGACGGCGGTGCGCGGATGACGACGGCACCGCACGCGCTCGCGACCGGCGCGGCCAGCGAGCCCGTCGCGCACCGGACGCGCCGGCTGGGCGCCTTTCCGCTGCTCGCGCTCTCGGCCGGGGCCGGCCTGCTGCTCGTGTCCGTCGCCGACGCGCTCTCGCGCACCGGACGCGCGCACGCGTCGCTGCCGTTCTGGCTGGGGATCGTCGCGATCCTGCTGCCGGCAGCAGTGCGCGTGGCGGGCGCGCAGGCCGGCAGCCGCGAGCGCGCCGCGGTGGTCGTGCTCGTGGGCCTCGCGCTCTACGGCGTGAAGGTGCTGCGCGACCCGTTCGCATTCACCTACGGCGACGAGCTGGCACACCTGCACAACCTCACGGAGATCCTGCGCCGCGGCGACATCTTCGGCACGAACTCGATCCTGCCGATCACGCCGCGCTATCCGGGGCTCGAGTCGACGGGCGCGGCGCTCACCGCGCTGAGCGGCGCTTCGCCCTTCGCGAGCGGGATCCTGCTGATCGGCGCCGCGCGGGTGGTGCTCGTGCTCGCGCTGTACGTGTTCGTCGAGCGCCTGGTCGACTCTGCGCGCGCCGCCGGCATCGCCGCGCTCGTCTACGCGGCCACGCCGACCTTCGTCTACTTCTCCGCGCAGTTCAGCTACGAGTCGCTCGCGCTTCCGCTCGCGCTCGCGGCGGTGCTCGCCGTGCTGCGCTGGATGACCGCGCCGGACCGCGGCGAGCGCCGCGGCTGGGCAGCGGTGGTCGTGCTCTGCGCCGCCGCTGTGATCGCCACCCACCACATCACCTCCTACGCGCTCACCGCCTTCCTGCTGGCGATCTCGCTGCTGCACCTCATGCTGCGCGGGCGCCGGGCCCCCGGCGCGCCGTGGGCGCTGACAGCGATCGTCGGCGCCATGACCGTCGCCTGGCTGGCACTCGTCGCCGGGCGCACGGTCGGGTACCTGAGCCCGGTGCTCACCGACGCGGTCCACCACGTCGTCGACACGATCCGGCGCGAATCGGGCACGCGAACGCTGTTCAAGAGCGACAGCGGCGCCGAGAGCACGCCGGCCCTCGAGCGCGCGGTGGCGCTGCTGGCGGTGGCGGTGCTCGCCGCCGGGGTGCTCGCGGGTGTGCGAGAGGTGTGGCGGCACTGGCGGCGGGACCCGGTGGTGGTGCTGCTGTCCCTCGGAGCGATCGCCTATCTCGGGACGTTCCCGCTGCGCTTCATCCCGGCGGCGTGGGAGACGGCGAGCCGGGCATCGGGCTTCCTGATCATCGGCGTGGCGCTCGTGTCCGCGCTCGCCGCCGTCGCCCTGATGCAGCGCCGCCCGCGGACCCGCCCGCTCGTCGCGGTGGCCATCGTGCTCGTCGTCGCGGGCGGGATCATCTCGGGCTGGCCGGCCAGCCTGCGCCAGGGTCGCCCGCTGCGTGTGCGCGCCGAAGGCCATCTGATCGACCCGCCGGGCGTCGCCGCCGCGCGCTGGACGCGCTCGGCGCTCGGGAGCGGCAGGCGGTTCGCCGCCGAGGACGCCGACGCGCGGCTGCTCGTCGTCGACGGACACCAAGTGGCCTTCCAGGGGACCAACCCCGACTACAACACCGTGCTCCAGTCGCCGATCCTCAACCCCTGGATGGTCGCGCTGCTGCGCCGCAAGCGGATCCCGTTCGTGCTGGCCGACCGGCGCAGCATCAGCGCGGACAACATCGCCGGCTACTTCTTCGACGTCGGCGCGCCCGCGCGGTACCCCGCAGCCTCGACCGCGAAGTTCGACCTGTCCGACGTCGACCGCCTCTACGACTCGGGCGACATCGTGATCTTCGACGTGCGGGGGCTGTGGTGAGCGCGTGGCTGCGGCGCAACGGCGATCTCGCGCTCGTCGCGGGCGTCGCGGTCCTCTGCGCGGTGCTCACCGGCGCGCTGCCCGCGGCCCCGGCCGGCGTGCGGGCGCTGCCCGCGGCGCTGCTCGTGCTCGCCCTCCCCGGCTACGCGATCACGGCGGCGCTGGTCGCGCCCGCTGCGCTTCGCGGCACGGAGCGGGTCGTCTTCGCGATCGCGCTGAGCATCGGCGCGACCATCCTCGTGACGCTGGCGCTGCACCTGCTCTCGATCCGCCTCGGCGGCGGCGCCTGGGCGTCGGCGCTCGCGCTCGTCACCGTCGCTGCGGCCGGCGCCGCGGCGCTGCGTGGCCATGGCAGGACCCTGCGCCGCCCGTACCCGGGCGGCATGCGCGTGCTCGAGGTCCTCGCGCTCGCCGGCGCGCTCGTGCTCGCCGGCGGCGCCTTCGCGCTCGGCCTGACACCGCTGCAGGCGCCGCGGGATCTTCAGGGGTCGACGGCGCTGTGGATCCTGCCGCGCGGCACGGCGAGCGTCCAGATCGGCGTGCGCAGCGACCAGCCGCGTGCGGCCGCCTACACCGTCGACCTGCTCGTCGGCGGCCGGCGCGTGCGCAGCTACGGGCCGCTGCGCCTGCGGCCCGGCGCGTCGTGGACGGCGCGCGCGGCGACCGGCGGCCCGCCGGCGCCCGTCGTGGAGGCGGTGCTGCGCCGCGCCGGCGCCCCGTCGGTCGTCTTCCGCCACGTGATCCTGCGCAGCGGCAGGGTCGCCCCGGGGCCCGCAACCACGCGGCGCCTGCGAGCGTGCCCCGCACGGCATCCCCTGCGCGGGGCGCGCGGCTGCTACCGAGTCGTCGTGCGCGGCCGGCGCGCCTTCCGCTTCTACACCGACGGTACGAAGGTCCCGATCGCCGCGTCGCGAAGGTGACGGCCCGTGCGAACGTTCGACGTCATCGTCAACAACCACAACTACGAGCGCTATCTCCCGGAGGCGATCGACAGCGCGCTCGCGCAGACGCACCCGGCGGTGCGGGTGCTCGTCGTCGACGACGGCTCGACCGACGGCTCGCGCGCGCTGATCGCCGCCTACGGCGACCGCGTCGTGCCCGTGCTGAAGGACAACGGCGGACAGGCCTCGGCGTTCAACGCCGGCTTCGCGCGCAGCGCCGCCGACGTGGTGATGTTCCTGGACGCCGATGACGCGCTGGAGCCCGACATCGCCGCGCGCGTCGACGCGGCACTCGACGCCGATCCGTCCCTCGCGAAGATCCAGTGGCCCACGGCCGTCATCGACGAGGACGGGCGCCTCACCGGCGAGGTGCTGCCGCCGCCCCACCTCCCGATGCCGAGCGGCGACTGGTCGCGCGGCGAGCTGCGGTTCGCGTTCGACATCCCGTGGATGGCGACGAGTGCCAACGCGTTCGCGGCGGCGGCGCTGCGGCGCATCCTGCCGATGCCCGAGGCGCAATTCCGGCTCGGCGCGGACTGGTACCTGCAGCACCTCACTCCGCTGCTCGGGCCGGTGCTGTCGCTCGACGCCGTCGGCGGGCGCCGGCGCCTGCACGGCGCCAACAGCTACGAGCGCCAGGGCGACGCGCTCGACC